>QZKH01000006.1 GCA_003598025.1 Candidatus Omnitrophota bacterium | reverse complement strand
CCGACGTTCCGACAGAATCTTAGTGAACGTCAGAAGTCGGGGCTCCGACCGAACCGGAAGTGAGCGTCGGAGCTGCTCTACCGCTGAGCTATGGGCCCGAATCTATAATAATCCTACATAGCAGTCTCTCTGAAGCCCCAAAGTTTCTTTGGTTGGGGGACAAAAGAAAGCTATGGGTCCGGATATTACCGATTTTTTGTAAGAAGTATATATTACTATGAGATAGGAATTTTGGCAAGCCAAAATTATAGTCAAAAATATCGGCAGAATGATTAACGCGCCTTAGTACTCTCTTTGATGAGCAATGGTCATATCCAGAAAGGTACGCAGCCTTCTAGAACGAGTTGGATGCCTTAATTTCTTTAGGGCTTTTGCTTCTATCTGGCGCACCCTCTCACGGGTGACCTTAAAAATATTACCCACTTCTTCCAATGTGCGTGGACAACCGTCACTTATACCAAAGCGCAATATCAATATCTTACGCTCCCTATCAGTAAGGGTAGAGAGTGTTGATTCCATTTCTTCCTTGAGCATAGACCTAACTGTAGCATTCGCAGGAGAAATGGCTTTTTTATCCTGAATAAAATCTCCAAAATGAGTATCCCCTTCATCTCCTATAGGAGTTTGTAATGATATCGGCTCCTGAGCTATTTTTAATATAGCCTTGACTTTCTCCTGGGGCAGCCTCATCTTATAAGCAATCTCTTCAGGAGTAGGCTCTCTTCCTTTTTCCTGCACAAAGATCCTTGAGAAACGTATTATCTTATTAATCGTCTCAGTCATATGCACAGGTATTCTTATGGTCCTGGCTTGATCAGCTATTGAACGCGTTATCGCCTGTCTTATCCACCAGGTAGCGTAAGTTGAAAATTTATATCCCCGCTTATATTCAAACTTCTCAACTGCCCTCATCAGCCCGATATTGCCCTCCTGAATCAGGTCCAGAAAAGATAAACCTCTATTTGTATATTTTTTGGCAATGCTGACAACAAGCCTAAGGTTAGCTTCAACAAGCTTCTTTTTGGTACGGTTGAATCTAAGAAGAGTGGCCTTAATTGATTTCTGCAGTTGTTTTACTTTATCATAAGAACCCCCTCCCAATTGCCTGAGGATTGCTTTTTTCCTGCTACTAGAGCCTCTCTTCTTTCGTTGAATATAATCCAGCTCTCTTATCAAAGAGTTAAAATCTCTGACAGATGCCTCAATAACCGATATAACGAAATTAAACTGCAAAAACAGGTCTATGTTTACCGGTTTAGCCCTCTTCCTCCTTATCCGTGAAACTAATTTCTTTATGCGCCTCAATACATTATTCCTCTTGATCTTGATATCTTCTTTTACTATGTCCTCGAGATTTGCCTTCTCTTCTAGGATATCTTGTGCGACCTTCAATACCTCATTTCTTATAAACCTGGAAGCCAAAGCAGAGACTTTAAAATTATACTCAGCTTCTTCGATCCTCTTAGCAAGCTCTATCTCATCTTCCCTGGAAAGCAGAGAGATCGATCCCATTTGCTTTAAGTACATTTTAACAGGGTCATCCAAAGGAAGGAACCTTTCTTCAGACCTGACCTCAGCAGAGGATATATCGCTGAGCTGTTCTTTAAGCGCCCGGCTCTGAAGCCTTGAATTCTTCTGCTCTTCTGTCTCAATAATCTCTATTTCTTCTTTGCCCAATATATCAAATATCTCATCGATCTCCTCGGAAGAAGCAACATCATCGGGCAAGAGATTGTTAACCTCGTCGTAAGTAAGGAAACCTTTTTGCCTACCTAATGCAATTATTTTCTCAACATTCTTACTTCTGTGTTCTTTCCTCTCCATATGCAGGCTCTCCGTTTTTTGAATTTTATATCTCGACCTAAATTTAATACCGCCCTATTTTGTTTTTATCAACTGGTGGAATTCTTGCATCAACAATTTTATCTTATCGTGATCACCGCTAGACTGGGCAAGTTTTATTTTATTATGCAGCTCCTGCTGCTTCATCATCGTCCTTTCCTTCTTTATCTTTGTAATGCAATCCTGGGCTACTTTCTCTTTTTCTTCATCTGAAATATCAGGAAGAAATACTGACTCGCATAAGGCCTCAAGTATAGAATCATCTTTAAGATAATTAGCCAGCGTATTTACATTAGCGCTCCTACCCTGGTCTATAAGTTCAAACATAAGCGAAATTATCCTCGCAGCACTCTGGCTTGAGAAATGTTCGGGTTCAATATTCTCCCTGATGAACCTGCTCAATTCTTCTTCTTCAAGCATTAACTTTAAAAGCAGTTTCTCGGTAGGGCTGATTCCGGCAGAAGCTACTTTAGTGACAGCCAAGGAAGAATTACTGTTCCCTTTTTCGCTCTTTATTTTTCTCATCTCCGATAACAAAGCCTCTTCCTTAAAATCAAGCCTGTCAGCCAGCTGTCTCACATATTCGGTCCTTAAAACTGCGTTATCAACCTTATTAATTGAAAACAGCATTTCTGTTGCTATCTTAACTTTTGATTCCAGGTCTTTTATGCCGTACCTTGACCTAAGCATCCTTAACTTATAATCAAATAAACTTTCTGCTGACCTGATCTTTGCCCTGAACTCTTCAATACCTTCTTTTCTGACGTAATTGTCCGGGTCATATCCTTTTGGCAAAGAAGCTATCTTTACGCTCATCCCGGATTCTATAAAAACATCAAGACTGCGCATAGTAGCTATCTCGCCTGCGGTATCAGGGTCAAAAACCATGACCGCATTATGTGTATACCTTTTTAACAGGTTTACCTGTTCACTTGTCAATGCGGTACCTAAAGAAGCTACAATATTATTAAAACCGTGCTGATAGGGCATAATAAAATCAAGATACCCTTCAACGATAACTGCATAATCATTTTCCCGGATAGAGTCTTTTGATAAGTGCAGGCCGTAAAGATTCTTCCCCTTTGTATATATAGGGGTTTCAGGTGAATTTATATATTTGGGCAAAGAATTATCAAGCACCCTCGCTCCAAAAGCCACCACTCTCTCCCTGTTGTCAAGTATAGGGAAAATAACCCGGTTTCTGAATCTATCGTAATAACCGCCATTTTCACGCGGTATAACCAAACCCGCCTTCTCAATAACAGAAAGATTAAATCCTTTACTCCTTAGATAAAGGCTCAAGCCATCCCAGCTGTCAGATGCATAACCCAGCTTGAACATAAACGCGCTATCTTTGCTGATACCCCTATTAACAAAATACTGGCGTGCATTCTTCGCCTCTTTTGCATTAAGCAGGCTTGAATAATACTCTACAGCAAGTCCGTTCAAATTATAAAGTTGGGTATTAAGGCTGCCCGACCTCTTGTCTTCTGCATCAATTTCAGGTAAGACTACGCCTGCTTTTTTTGCCAACGCTCTTACTGCTTCCGGGAAATCAAGCCGGTCATATTTCATTAAAAATTTAAACGCATTACCGGACTCCCCGCACCCAAAACAATGATAAATCTGCTTATCGGGAGAAACCATAAAAGATGGTGTTTTCTCGTGATGGAAAGGGCAATTCGCTTTAAAATTACGCCCTGCGCGCTTAAGAGGGATGTGGTCCTGTATCACCTCTACAATATTAATACGGGTTAAGATCTCATCCAAAATGTTTTCAGGATAACGAGAAGCCATAGTTTTAAAATGGTAAAAATTTTAAATTAACGCCTTATTCTACGGAAACCCGAGCAGTCAATGAATTGAAATTTTTCTTTTTTCTCGAGCCTGTCAAGGAGAAGGTTCAAACCCAAAGTATCGGAAGAAATATGGCCTGCTATAACTACGTTGAGGTTTACATCCTTTACTTTCTTAAAGTGTTCTTCACTCAAATGCATAGACACAAGCGTCCTGACCCCGCACTTATACAGTTTATCATAAGTTTCTTTCGGGCCTTCTGTACCGCCGGTCATCTCAACTAATACTTTCCCAACCGGCCTATTAGGATTCCCCAAAATTATCTTAGGGCCGCAAAAATTATCAGCCGCCTGACTGTATTCAGGCAATTGCATGAGCAACCCGACTATATCTTTGACTTTTTTTGGCTTTGCTTCTCTAAGATACTGGTTCATAAAACTATAAACGTGGTTGTCAGCTGGCGTATGAACACAAATAAATGCTAAGTTAAGAAGCTTTGCGATATCAACAGAACGCATATGGTTCTGAGACATAACCCTTCTTTCTACTTCGCGCATCCGTTCATCAAGCAGTTTCCTGGCTAAGTCAAATTTTAACCCCATTTTATTCAGAACATCTGCCTGCAGTTTCATTACTTGATGCAAAGATGCATAAGCTGCGCCTTCCGGGTGGTGAGAGATAACCAGATCAAGGCCCTGCTGTTCCCTTAGCTTATCCGCCAATATAAGCTCCGGGCCTTCGATATCAATACCAACCATAATTTTACGAATATCTAAATCCGGGTCGCCATTTAAAATAGCGCTGTCAGGAAAGTATTTACCGTCCTGCGGTTTTTTTATTCTTGGGTCTTTATCAATCCCGAATTTGATTATCTGGCTGAATAGCTGCGAAAGCTTCATTTTTTCAGGTTTTCCTGGACTTCAAGGATAGTCTTATTGAATTCATCCTGGATCAAGAACTTTGACATTAAATTATTCCAAATCCATGAATATGTATTTGGGGCTATATTAATAAAACTTTTGCCGAAGAAAGCGTTCTTTACGCTATTATTCAAATAACTTACCGAGGAGATAAACAGCATGAATACAACTATCCCTGTGACAAGAAATGCCCGGGCTATCCCCAAAGCTAAGCCGCCCCACTGATTTAAAGTCTGCACTGCCTCCAGCTTTATAAAACGTGAAAGCAGTTCTCTTAACAGAATTGAAATTGCGTAACTCAAACTCACTAATACTGCAAAAACAATAAAATCCACAAACTGTAAAGGAACGCTCTTTAAGCCAAAGCGCTTAACAAGAGAATCTGATATAACAGTATAATAATGGCAGGAAATAAATATTGCCAGTATTGCTCCAAAAAATTTAAACACCTCAACAACAAAACCGTTTTTAAACCCTATGTAACATATTCTGAATAAAAGAGTTATGCAAAGTATATCCACCCAGTTAAAATTCTTAACGCTCTCTACCAGCATGGAACTCTCCTTTTTAACTATATATAATTATTTGGAAAATTTTTTAAAGTATAACATATGTAAGGGGTTATGTCAAGGAAAGCGCTTTCTTTTTATATAACAGAAAATGGCGCCTTTTTAACGAAAAAAGCGCCATCATCCTATCTAAGCAAGCTTAATAACTATCTTGCAACTGAAAGGGATTTTTCTAACCTATCAACCCTGCTTCTAAGGTTACCTAATTCTTCAGCCTGTTTATTGATTAATTTGTTTTGTTCCTTGATAGCCTCGACAAGCACACCTATAAGACCATCATACCTAAAACCCCTTATGGTCTTGCCGTCTTTTTCATATGTTAATAGTTCGGGGAATGCTCTGCCTACCTCTTCGGCGATCATCCCTACATCATGACGTCCGTCTTCTTTCCAATCAAATTCTACCCCGCGTAGTTTAAGGATTTTATCAAGCGCTCCATTTAATGGCTTAACGTTTTTCTTAAAGCGTATTGAAGAGCTGGCGAGCAAAGCAATAACAAAACCTACGGTTATGGTTGCCAATATCGTAGCTACTATAACAGACTGAATTTCGACCCAAAGCAGCGGCCCAAAAGTAACTGCTTCCAGAATGCCGCCTACATTTAAAGCGTAAAGTGCATTAGGTGCCGGGCTTAACGGACCTATAGCAACATTTCCCAATTCGCCGATTATAATATTAGGGACATTATTGCCGGAACTTAAATATACCCTGTCCAGTGCTCCGTCATCCGTCCAAATGCGACCCCGCTGGTTGCCTGTTGAGCTCTGGAATCTTATATCACCTGCGTCAAGAGAATCGGTTGAAGGCGCCCTAAGTATCAAATCCCCTGTGTTATCACGTCCAGTAAAAATAATTGAATCGCGGTCAACCGAAAGATGTTGAGTACCCGTAGAATCGTTAAATACCAGGCTATTATTGTCGATCAATAACCTCTCTGTCTCGGTAGTATTATCATTTGATTCAGTGAAAAAACGAAGTACGGGGTTAGCCGCGTTTGCACCACCCTCCTGGTCGATGTTCCAATGGAAACGGTTACTAGCGGTGTTGTGGGAAAATTCTATTCTCGGGCTTACAACAGGAGAAGCAGGGACCCCTGTCCCAACCAAAAGAGTTCCCTGGACATTTAAATCCAGATAGCTCCCCTGGGGAGAAGGGTAATATGTGGTTATAGTCACCGTTTCCTGCGCAAAACCTATATCAGGCATTATCAGGAAAAGAAAAAAGAAAATAGTCGGATAAGAAAAATAACGCAGCTTCTTAAGGAAATAAACCATGTTCTGCTCCTTTTTTATTAGGCATTAAATAATCTCGGCAAACAAATTATCCTGCTATCTTGTTTCTGGCAATTTCCAGGTTGTTTAATTGCTTTTCGATTAATATCGCAGTATATTCCCTGCTGTCGCCGCCAAGAGCTTTTTTTAATGCTCTCTTTTCTTTTTCGATGTCATCAATGCGCTTCTTAATCTCCGCGATAGGTATAGAACTATCCTTCTTCGCACTCATAGCTTTTAATCTGGCAATATCGCTCTCCATGTTAGTCAATTGGCTATTAAATAGTGCCGCAATCTGAGGGTTACTGTAATTGTCCGGCATAAGCCTAGTTAACTTTCTCTTCGCTTCGGCTCTAGTAATCTCTCCTTTAATAAACGCATCATAAACACTCTGCATGGTTGAAGTATTGGACTGTATATCCCTGATAGCGCGATAATAATTCGGATAATTTATTTTGGCTTGCTGGGAGAGGTTAATAATTTCGCTATAGAGGCCGATAAAATATTCATATTGAGGGCTTTTGATCTTTTTCCAATAAGCCATATTTTGGCTCAAGGCAGGGTTCGTATCCCTGATATATTCCAATACCTTTTTTTCATCTTTCGGCTCAAAGCCTCTTTTATTCAATGCCTTTTCAATCCCCTCGTATAGCTTTAATCCATTGCCACTAAGGCTCTCTTTAGCACTCATGTTCTTTTCAAAGAGTAAAAGCATGCTCAAATAACTATCTGAATCAATTTCTTTAGCCTTCAACATCGGCTCGTAAATATCCGGATATCTTTCTTTAACAAAATTAAGCACCTTCTTTTCATCAAGTGCCTGCTGCAAACTCGAGCCTGTTTGCGCAATTTGAGCGGATGAATTTCGTGTGCCCGAAATAGCAAATAATATTATCAAACCTATAATTATGTGTTTCATTTTATATCCCAGATATAAGCTTTTTAACCTTCCGCGCTAATAGAGGTTGATCTCACGTACAGTTTACCACTTTAACAAACAGTTTCAACTTTTTTATTAACCAGCGGTATCAAAATAACCAAACCAAAAGCGCGCCCAAAAACATCCAGTGAGCAAATGGATAATGGTTTTGGACATTTCGCCGTATGTAATAATTAATCGTCTTTTTGACTAGAGGAAATAATATCAGTAAAACGCATGCTCTTAGCAAAGAAACCGATAATTCACCTGTCAACCAAAGTATCGGGCTGTGCATTCTTGCAAATACGTAGATCAGTAAAATAATAATACTAAATAAAAGCATAACTATATTCTTGAAAATTAATTTTGAAAAAGGGATAAAAAGAAAGCCCAATAATACCATGGCTTTGTTTTGGTTTAAGAACCCATTCCAAGGAACACGTATAAAATCTCCAATTATTTTCAAAAACAGAAAAAACATCATTAAGCCGAGGAAAGCTTCAAACATGTCTTTCTTATTGATTTTATGTAACTCTCGCACAGCCAATTTTTTAATATTGTACTTACTCGTATCACTGAAAAATGCCCAGGTTGAGCTTAAAAAAAGTTTGATTGTCGGAGGTAAAAAAATGGCCATAAGCAGTAATAAAGAAGCAAAACTGTAATTAAAATATACCTTGGAGTATTGGCCCAAAGGAATTAACCCGGCATAGCATATAAAAAGCTTGGCGTCTCCTGCGCCCCATATTTTAAAATGCCATAAAAAATAGCTTAAGATCACGCTTAACAACAAATTAATAGCCCATCTTTCTATTTTCCAAACCAAAGGATGAATGATTTTATCGATAAACGGAGGGAATAAATTCGGGTCTAAAACAGAGATTAATTCTGCGGTAAAATATACAGCTACGGAATAAAGTATGCCGGAGGCAACCCATACATTTTTAATTTTAGAATACCTAATGTCCTGATAAATTGTTATAGATCCGATAAAAATCATCACAGGCAGGAACAGGAATGTATAAACAATATCATTTTTAAACATAGGCCTTCTTAACTGATTTTACCGGGTTATAAGGATTGGCATTGGCCTTGATCTTTAAACTTGCGCCCACGGCTTTGAATTCCTTTATCCCGACAAATTTGCTGTAAAATAAAGGCACGCCCAGGCAGAATTTCTTTACCTGGCAACTTCGGCAAGCAGCGACAAATTTAATATCCTTTCCCGGAAGCGTCCTCCATGCACAACGATATAAATTATACGGTAAGACACACAACGGAAAATGGAATAGCTGCAATTCCGGCTTCTCAATCAGGCTTAACGGTAAGGACTCCAGATACGGATAAACGTCACCGTAGGAGATCTTAAGCAGTTTAAAGTTTTTTTGAGCTTGCCCTTCAACTTCAAAAAATATGACTACATATTTTGACACCCCAGGAAACTCTTTTTTTATAAATTTTGCCATCTTATGAATTTCAGTATAATTCAATGCATGGATTACAAATCTGATCTCAACATTATGAATACTCCTCTTATATTTAAAAATATTTTCTAAGCCTTTTACTGTCTGTAAGAAACTTCCCTGCACCCTGGTAATTTTATCGTGGATTTTTCCGTCAATGCTGTGCAAAGGAATAGCAAGCGATAAATGTACGCAAGATTTTAAAATCGACCTTGCATATTCCGGATAAGCAAACATGCGGCCGTTAGTCAGGCATTTTATACTGACTCCTTTTTGAAAATAATCTATCAATTCTATTAGCTTAGGTAAATCCGCTGATATAGTCGGCTCGCCGCCGGTAAGAGAAAAACTATCACGGTAATTCTCTAAGAACTCTTGCTGGCCATTAAAGAAATTCGTTATCCTTCCGGCGATCTCGTTAAAACTGAAACTCTGCTTCCATTCTCCGGCAGCAGGATTGGTGCACATCAGACAGTAGTTATTGCATTTATCTATAATAGGGACCACGGGCATAAATATTCTCCGTTACGTAATAGGGGTCAGCTCGCTATCTCCAAACCTGGAAAAATATTCCCTCCAGATACCTTCACAAGCAGAAAACTTGATGCATCCTCTGCATCTATCTGTTTTTATCCTGCCCACTTTCATACGCGATGCCTCTACGTTGAGATTTATAAAATCAGCTGCTATATGCTGAGTCTTAAAAACTGATTTCTCGTATATCTCGCTTATCTGATCTTCATAGCCTACGAAGTGGCAAAGTGGCACATACCTGGCATGCCAGTGCGAAACATTCTTCTGACGGCCTATATCCAGGCATTTTCTAATAAAAGGCGCTGCCTTAGATATCCGGGGAACGAGCTTAAGAAAATTATCATGCGCGCCTCCATAAGTAGGATCGACGAAGATAAACTCGCTGTTTCTTATCCCCAGCTTATAGATAAACCCGCCGATTTCAGGCAAATATCTGTAATTAGTTTTGACAATAGTAGTATTAGACCCAAGATTATTAAAGCCTATATCCCGCAGATTATCTAAACCTGAAAGCAGCTGCTTAAAGCTGCCATTTGATTGAGTAAGGCTGTCATGCAAGAGGCTATTATGTCCGTGTATAGAAAAAACCAGGCTGTTTAAACCGCATTTTATGATTTTAGATGCGAACTTTTTATAAGAAAACATCCTGCCATTAGTCGTAATAGAGATAGTATTAAATTTAAGCTTATTTGCAAAACTTACGATATCAAATATATCTTTCCTGATCGTAGGTTCTCCTCCGATAATCTCTAGATAGGAAGCTCCCCCTTCTTTGGCTCCGATTATAGCCTGTATTATTTCGCTTGTATTTCTGTCGCCTATTACTCTCTTGCCGGAGTTATTGCAAAACTTACAGTGGTTATTACAAATATATCCGCTGACAATGACAGTCTTATTAATCTTCTCCTGGAAATGATTCTTAAATGAAGCTCCTCGGGATAAAGCCGGAAGTTTCTTGGAGCGAAATACTGAGCGTACACACTCCATCCGCACCTTCGAAGGTGCGGTTTTGTGGCCGCGAACGTATAAATTATCCTGCTTTCTTGCCATTTTTTTGCCTTCTGACCGGTTTAAATTCGCTCCAGCCAAAATACTCTGGATACTCTTTCCATGGCCCTTCGCATAAATTATCATAATAACAACGCTTACAGGCAGGACCCTTGGCCTTGCCATTGGCTTTCCTGGACTCAGAATAGTTGCCGATATAAAAATCAGCATCAAATACTTCTGTCTCCGGGATGATCCGCTCTGCAATATAATCTTCGTATTTCTTCATAAAACAATAAGGAATAGCTTCAGTCATAACTGTCACTTTGCTCTTTATCCCTATATCCAACCCCTTCCTTACATACGGCATCACCTCTTTGAACCTCGGAACAATAGACTGAAAGTTTACTTTTGCATTTCCTAAAGGGTGGATAAAGGCAAATTGATATTGCCTGACGCCCAAAGTAACCAAATATCTTGCGATATGCGCAAGATATTTGTAGTTTTTCTTAGTAATAACAGTGTTATCTGATATATCAGCACCTAAAGCTTTCAAATTTTCAACGCCTTTTACCAGCTGCCTGAAACTCCCTTTTACTCCGGTTAACGAATCATGCAAATAGGACTTATGGCCGAGTACGGCGATACAGAAATTATTTATCCCGCTTAATACTGCCTCTCTGGCAAAATCTTTGTAAGCAAACATCCTGGCGTTAGTCTGTAATTGAATCTGCTTAAAACCAAGCGCCTTTGCAAATACGACAAGTTTAAGAAAATCTTTATGTATTGTCGGTTCGCCTCCGGTAAAAACCACATCAGTACAGTTCTTTCGGGCCATAATCAATTCATCCTTAATATGCTCTAACCCTTTGTTACCGAACCTTGCCCTTTTATCTCCCTGTACACAATGCAAACAATAATTATTACAAAGAAAACCGACTTTTATATCTGCTTTTTTCATTTAGTTTTACAGCCTACCCTGCTAGTATAGGCCTTGCGCGGGGATTTTAATAATTTGACCCTGTCTTTGCTGAAATATATTAGATATCCTTTAACGCTTACTCTTTTTTCACTGATAGTACCGGCATTCTCAATAAAAGTCAGGAATTCTTTTATTATTTGCTCCTTAAGCTCCAAGTCTGAAGGATATAAATAATAAGAAACCGAACTGTCTGGAAAGTTCTTAATCAACCTGTCTACCTCCGGAACCCCAGTACCTATTTTATTCAAATTCTGGAGCCTGCCAGTATCCGTAGTTTTTCTCATGATTTTTGTTTTTACATAAGGTGTAATTAAATATGAATGACCGCTGGAATTTTCCAAGCCACCCTTATACTCTTTAAATAATCTGGTTTGCCTTAAAGGCCCGAGAAGATTCAACCTGATAAAAACGCCTAAATTATGAAATTTCAGTATACTCTCCAGAGTTTCAAGAAAATCTTCAACTGTCTCAAACGGATACCCGTATATAAAAGATACTGCCACGGTCTTTAAATAAGTTAACGTTTTTGACACAACATTAATGGCATCTTCTATTTTATAATTTCTACCCAAGCGCTTAAGCATTCTATTTGAACCAGACTCAACACCGTAAACTACTGACTGCATGTTTATGGCCGCCATTTTTTTTATGAACATTTCGTCAAAAAGGTCTATCCTGTACGTAGCCGACCATGCAAAATCATAATGCACTCTCTTATATTCTTCGATGAACCGCTCAGAAACATCTTTATTAACTCCAAATGTATCATCGCCTACAGCTATATTTATGCCTTTGAATTTATCTCTGATTAACCCTATTTCGTTAAAAGCCTTTCTTATGCTCAATGGCCTTACCCGCTGCTGCCAGAAAGTGACGTTATTACAATAAGTACAGTCGTAAGGGCATCCCCTGGCTGTAAAAATATAAAACATGTTGTAACCGGGATTAAGCAAAGAAATATCCAGATCCGGCAAATCATCAAGCCTTGCTATCAACCTTCGGGCCGGATTATGAATTATATTTCCGTTATCACGGAAGCTTAACCCTTCTATATTTTCTAAGCTCTTTTGATTTTCTATGGCTGCGACTAATTCAACTATCGTAAACTCGCCCTCGCCTCTAACGATATAATCAAGAAAAGGGAAATCCCTAAGCAAGAATTCAAATACATCACTTGGCCCTGGGCCGCCAAGCACAATTTTCTTATCAGGGATTTTTTCTTTTATTTTTTTTAAAGCTGATACCAGGAATGGCAGCAGGTTGCAAGCGCATCCGATACAGAGCAAAGAAGAGGAATCACTGAGGAATTCAATTATATTCTTCGGCTCCAGGGGATCATCATAATCCGATAATTGATAATCCTTAAAAACGACATTATACCCTGTTTTTTTAAGTACCGTAGCTATACTTAAAGCACCTACAGGTATAGATTTTATGATAAAAAGTTCATCTGGTCTGATTAAAGTTGCTGCTGGCAAACCGAAATTAACGATCGTAACATCCATACTTTTCTATTTTTTAATGCTTATCTGCCTTACGCGCCCTTTGCCAAAATAGATCAATCGTCCCTGAACATTTGCTATGGCCTCATTTATCCTGTCTTCACTTTCTAAAAAACGCAGGAACTCCTGTATTATCTCAAACTTAAGCGTAAGTTCTGAATCATAATTATAATATGAAATAAAAGCATCCGGAAATTTAGAAATAAGACTATCAACTTCCGGCATATAGGGTATTCCCAATGGAAGAGAAAAAACAGAATTATAGGCCCTGGTAATCCGGCTAACGTTGACATTCCCATCTTCTAGTTTAGTCCGAAACGTATAGGCAACTTCAGCCGGACCCTTTGAAAAGCTCATCTTTCCTGAGTATCCTTCACAAATAGGAGTTTGCTTAAGCGGGGCCAATAGTATTAAATCCACGCTTATTCTTGGATCCCTTAAACATAAAATTGCCTCCAGGGTGAGCAAAAAATCCTCTAATGTCTCGTTAGGAAAACCATATATAAAAGTAACTCTTAATGCATTAATATATTTCAAAGCAAGCTTTGACACCTTTAATGCCTGCTCTATAGTATAATTTCTCCCTAATGCTTTAAGCATCCTGTTAGAAGCTGAATCAATACCCATGAGTATCTCTTTCATGTTCATATCCTTAACTAAATCCATTACACCTTCATCAAATAAATTTATGCGGTGGTGTGCGCTCCACCTAAAAGTGTGCCCGTTTTTTTTATAGAGCGTAGCGAACTCTTCTATTCTTTCCCGGCTGGAAGCAAAGAACGTGTCATCGCCTGCCCCTATGTTTTTGACCCCAAAACGCTCTATAATACGGCCAATTTCATCAAAAACCCTTTTTAAGCCTATCTGCCTTACCCTTCTTCTCCAAAAACTTGCGTTATTACAATACCCGCAGTTAAAAGGGCAGCCCCTTGAAGTAAAGAAATAGAAGAAATTATACTTTGAACTTACCAAAGAAAGGTCGAGGTCCGGTACGCTATCCAATGACGGCATAAGCTGGCGGTCAGGGTTATGGTATACTTGGCCCGCATATCTATAGCTTATTCCATTAACCTTTGAAAAATTTCCTGGATTGTCTAAAGAATTAATCAATTCTATTATCGTCTCTTCTCCTTCGCCCCGCACAATAAAATCTATAAAGCTGAAATTCTTCATTAACGGCTCATATACATCTGATGGCCCAGGTCCGCCTAATATAATTATTTTATCCGGGAATTTACGTTTTAAGATTTTCAGGGCGGCTATAAGATACGGCAACATATTGCACATGCATCCTACACACAAAACTTCAGAATCATCCATAAAGAACTCTGCAATATCGCTAATTTTCCTATACGAACCGATTGCGCTGAATTGATAGTCCTTAAAGATTACTTTATGCCCGTCTCTTTTTAAGACAGTTGCGATAGATAACGGGCCATTAGGCAGATATGTAGAGAAGGAATAATGATAAGCAGCGGCTTCCTCAGTTGGGATAACGCTTGAACCAGGGTCAGAGATATTAAAATATGCTACTGTTACAGTTTTATTGCCCATAGAAGTTTAAAGAGGGAGAATAACCGAAGAGGATATAATCAGGCAACCGTAACAACACCTGCTGTTACCGTAACGCCAACAACGACAGTAACGGCTGCTGCAACAGCATTGGAATGGCTGCCGTGCGAACCATGCGAACTATGTGAAGTATGTGAATTATGCCCGCTGCCTCCAGCGCTGGAAAAAAACATATTGGTATGCGTCTGGGGATAAGCGCTCTCCGGGGTAACCATCATAGATATGGCTATCAAAGAAAGGCCGACCTTAGTAATGTCTTTTTTAGTAATTTTTCCTTCTTCGGAAATCAAGAAGTCTTTAAGATCTTTTCTGATCTGCGGTATTCGTTTCTTTTTTACCATTATGGCCTCCCGAATTAGATTATAAATCTGTGTTTTAAATCAGAATATTATACATTATTTAAATACATACAAAAGATAAAAGAAAATCATTCTTTCTGTCCTGACAAAAGCTGGCTCTCTGTAGGCCGGCCTTCGCATATATTCTTTTTTATTTTATCAAAATCTCCTTTAGAGATAAATGATTTTATCCCTTCTGTATCTCCGTTAACCAATGCTTCACAAAATTGCCTTGATACAAGGCTGCTGCTGCCTCCCCTCATCTTCCTGCATAACTCTATATTATTATCCCTATAAGCTTTAATTGTCGTTATAAAGTTTTTATCATCCTGGCTGGGCATCGAGCTTTCATCCAGATTAAAAGTAGCAATACAATTATTGTTTTTGGCGCAATAAGTTAAATCGCGCCCTTGGAAAGCTTTGATAAAACGCATACATTGGGGTTTATCAAGCCCCAAATAACGGCTGCAGCTATCAAGGGTTTTCAAATCTGCAGGTATACCGTTTACCAGATTCATCCAAAAAAGATATTTTTCATATAAATTCTTGCATTCCTTGGACCAGTGATCATTAAGTTTATTGCATTCATCCGCATTGAAAAATAAAATGGCTTTTGCCGTAAAATATTCCTGCAATTGAGTGCTGAAATCCTGCAACGTCTCCCTGCCTAAAGAGTCTAAATCCAGGCTGCTTAAACACTCTTCTCTTGAGCCAGGCGTGTAAGTCTTAATTGACGTAGTGCGGTTCTCTGAGAAAACAGTGTTATAAAAAAGAAAGACAAAAATACCTAACAGCAATATTCTATTTTTCATACGCCTACCTCCCCTTGTTTATAATGAAACCCTTCAATCCAATTCTTAAAGATAGCCATATTCGCCTTTTTTCTTAAAAGAGAAAAAAGGTAATCTAATATTTGTTCATTTATACTGCATCTTTGATTTCTATATTTCATAAATAAGTCTTTTTGCTCTGCATAATTATATAACGGGCACACACCGCAATAAGGCTTATACACACAACTACTGCAGTGCGGTAAGTTATCCAAACAGGAAGCCAGGCACATCGCCTCAATTTTGCTACTTTTCATAATACTGCTGTATGGGTCTTGGCTAACATTACCTAAACGAAATGAAAAATCAGCCGGGTTTAGCGCAGCGAACATCCTGCCTTCGTCACAGGTATAAATATCGCCATTAGTATCATAAGCCATCTGCCCTATGCCGGCACCGCACGGAGAACGTAAATCCAAGAAATTAGGGTCTGTATCAGTCAGTATTTTAGTTAAAAATATCAGAGCTCTTCTTTCATAAAAAAATTTTCCTTCGGAGTTGAGTTTGATTATGTAATCTAAAGCACTTTTATAAAATCCCATAAATTCTTCAGCAGTAAAAGAAATGCCCTGCCATGCCTGGCCTTCAGCGACTCCGAACGGCTGGACTGGCCTTAAGTCTATACCCTTAAAACCATTATCTAAATAAGTATCAATGATCTCTTTTGGCTGTAAAAGGGAATCACGCGTAACTGTAGTCAAAGCTTCCAAGCGATGTTTATAACCGTGGTATCTTCCGGAATTAATTTCTTCATGAACAACTTTAATCCATTTAACTGCCTCATTGTAACTATTGCCCTGGCCAAATAACCTGTATTTATTATGTAATGCTTCGGGGCCGTCTAAAGACGTACAGATACCGATATTATTTTCCAGCAGATATTTTAGTTTATCCTTATCCATCCTGCTCATATTGGTAACCAGGACTATCAAGAGATTGCGCCCAGCAATCTCATTCTTTTTCTTTGCGTATGAAACTGCGTGTTTAATCGTATCAAAGTTTAACAGCGGTTCGCCGCCCTGGAATTCAATTGCTATATTCTTATTCGGTGACTCAAAGATAAAATCTATCACTTTGTCAGAAACCTGTTTTTGCATATCAGACAAACTCTCCGTAGCCGGCTTAGAATTGGTCTGACAATAAAGGCACTTATGGTTACACCTGTGAGTTACAACCATTATATGCAAAGAAGGCCCTTGAAAAAGGAAGCTTTTACGGGAAAGGTATTTTTTGGTAAGCGCTGAGAAATCAAGAGAATCGCGCAGGAAGCCTTGTTCTCTTAATCCATCTATTTTTTCTTTAGCTAGGACACTGGTGTCTCCCTGCACAAAAGATGCGAACTCTTCCCTGTTCAGAAAATGGTAATTGCCGAAACTATTTGTTATCAAGAATCCGCTCTTAAATGGCTTAAAAAGCAGGTTGTGAACTTTTTTTTCATCAACCTGGCAATTGGCTAAAGACATCGTTTGGCCTCAGCTAAAACATAATTCTTAAATTCGTTTATTATTTCCTGTTCTCTATCTTTAGCGATATAACCTTTTATATCGACGACAAAATAGCTTCCCGTTTTTTTTATGCGGGATTCAAAAAAATCTCCAAAAGCCAGGGATGAATCTTCAATGGCTCTTTTTGGATAAATATCCTTATGGAACTTTATTTCCTGGCTTATCTTTAGACTCATTTAGCAGGATGCTTCTTTGGGCGCGATTTATGTTTACTATCAGCTTTATTATGCGCGAATTTTTCTTCCCAGGGAACAGCTATACCTTCCGGGTCATCAAAACTTTTTCCGATGCTATCATTTTTTATATAATTTTCCAGTACCTTCAGCCTCTCTTCTTCAGATAACGTCGCAGAGTATAAAGCGCGTTTTATGATAAACTCGGTTATATTTTTATTGTTGTTGTGTATCTGGTACCTTACCCTGGTATATATAAGGTCGTTAAGGAATTCTTCTTTTATATGCGTAAGTCTATTGGCGGTATTTTTAGGCTGGATATAAACTTTTATCGTACCATTGCTGCCTTTATCCAGGTAGACAAAAACCCTGTCTAGATAACGGAAGCATGTCTCCATTATCACATCTTTAGGGTATATTTCGGTATTAAGTTCAAACTCCATAAAAGTTTATAAATAAAGGATTAATTCCTTCTGCAGCAAAGATATCTGCCGCTAGTAGGTATGGTAACCGATTGATAAATAAGGCCTGCCAACCAATAGTTAGATTCATCTATAGAGCCATTACAATCCCAATCTCCACATGTGCAGACTCCGGTCGTAGAACTATATGTAACGAGCCTGCAACTTATACCCCCGTATAAAAACCCGCCTTCCACTGTAAGCGAGTTGTTATCCGTAAGACGCAACCTTACATCAAAATCACTGCTCATATCATTAGAGAAATCAATGTATGGTGTTCCCTGGCCGCCTAACTCAATAGAGGAGCCCTGATCCGCCTTTAGCAGGCCCCTGGTATTGCCAGTGCCCCAGCTTAATTCCCGGTAGCTGCCAAAAGGCGAAGGATAATAAGTTGTGATCGTCATTGTTTCCTGGGTAAAACCAGATATTGGCAAGGTTATAGTTAAGAAGAGTAAAAAAAATATTGGGGAAAAGGCCACTATTAAAACTCTGAATTTCTTCTTCATCAATTCCCTCCTGCCTTTTTGAAATGATACGGGATAAATAAGAAATTAGCTGCTTTATTTTATCATATCCCTTTGTCTTGTCAATGGTAATGTAGCTACATATTCATCGCTGATTATATGGCTTAAAATAACTTTTATTTCTGAATTTTCCAGCTTTTCATCTTTGTCATCAAGTAAGACTCTAATATAATTACCAGTATAACCACGCCAAAAATACCCCCCCTCCTTAAACTTATCTTCAATTATGACATCCATTTCCTGACCAATGAATTTAGTTCTAAAGGCAATAGACAATTTTAAGCATTCTTCTTTAAGGCAACTAATACGGTTAGAGACAATTTTTGCTTGGACTAAAGGCCTCATCAGGCTAGACTGTGTCCCTGCTCTTTCAGAATATGGAAATATATGGGTCTTTAAGGGGTTTATCTGCCTTAATACGGCAACAGTATTATTAAAATGGCTTTCTTCTTCTCCCGGAAACCCGACTAAAACATCGGTTGTAATAGATATCGTATTCACAGCTTTCCTTATGGCATCAACTGCCCGGAGAAAGTAGCTGCTATTATACCTGCGGTTCATTCTTGATAAGATATAATCATCGCCGCTCTGTAATGGGATATGTAAATGCTTGCATAATTTAGATGAGCCAGCTAACGTTTTTATCAAAGATTCGGAAATATTATTAATTTCTATTGAACTAAGCCTGATACGCCTTATACTGCTGATCTTCTCAAGAGCAGAAATTATACCAGTCAAATCTATATCCCCGTCCAGGTCGCGCCCATATTCACCTAAGCAAATCCCGGTTAATACTATTTCCTTGTACCCATTATCAGCCAGCCTTTGGGCCTCATGGATTACTTCTTTAAGATGCCTGCTCTTTGACCTGCCTCTTACAAAAGGCACTTTGCAATAAGCACAGAAATTGTTGCATCCATCCTGTATTTTTATGAAAGCTCTTGTATGCCCTTCAAAATAAGAAACCCCCTGGCAATCAGAACTCTGGCTTTCATTACGGTCTGTTTCAAATAATACTTCCTTAATTCTATGTTTTTGATTATTAGTAACTATTAAGATACCGGGAAACTTTGAGATTATCAGACCCCGGTCTTTTTCAGTGAAACACCCTGTGACGACAATCTTTGCCTGCGGGTTCTCCTTTTTAGCTATACGTATCAATCTTAAAGACTCAGAATCAGCTTTATGAGTTACGGTACAAGTATTGATGATATAGCAATCCGCGCCCAGGCCGTTGTTAACTTCCCTTAATCCCGCCTTAAGGATATTTTCCCTGATAACCTGGGTTTCGTATTGGTTTACCTTGCAGCCTAATGTAAATAATTTTACTGTTTTCATATTAATAGCTAACCAGCCTTAAGAAACTTACTATAGACACTGCCGCAGTTTCAACACGTAATACCGTATCGCCAAGCGAGACTGATATAAATCCATTTTTTATTGCGGTATCGACTTCAGCCTGGCTAAAATCTCCTTCCGGGCCTATTGCAACCAGAATGTTCTTTCCTAATGAATTTAACAGCTGGCTTAAATGTTTAGTCTTACCGACGAGATTTGGCATAAGTTTAACATCAAATCTATTAGTTAGGGAAATGAAATCATCAAACTCCGTAACCAAATCTATTTTAGGCAGAGATACTCTCTGGCTCTGCTGCGAAGCCGCAATTGCTATCTTTTCCCAACGTTCATGCTTAATCAATCGCCTCTTCTTATCCAGTTTTACCTGGGTACGCTCGGTAATCAAAGGTATTATCCTGTCTACCCCAAGCTGGGTAAGCTTATCGATAATATCATCCATCCGTGAGTTTTTCGGGATTGCGCAGGCACAGGTTATTACAACGTTGCCTTCTCTCTTAACGGCTGCGGATTCTTCTCTGACTATAAGTACTATTTTTTCAGAAATGGTTTCAACTGAACATATAT
Organism: Candidatus Omnitrophota bacterium; assembly: GCA_003598025.1. NCBI lineage: Bacteria > Pseudomonadati > Candidatus Omnitrophota > Candidatus Omnitrophota bacterium. Next base: position 353,914 of record QZKH01000006.1, on the reverse strand, counting down.
ATTCCCTGCCCTTACCATCAAAAACTATTACTGTATCGTGCTGCCTGGAACGCAATACATCCCTAAGGTAATGTATACTTGCAGGTTCTTCTATGGATATTCTCCCGCTAATTACTTTTGGATCAGATAAAAATAACCTTGCCATATTATAGTCCTTTCCATAATCCAATAAATGCATTAAGCAATATTTGCAGCCCCAAAACGATAATGATTATTGCAGAGCAATAATTTAAAACACGGACAAATTTTATATTATCTTGAAAAATCTTTCCGATAAAACCAGCGCCGGCAGACATTATTAATAATGGGGATAAAACCGTTCCAATGCCAAAAGACAGGCTATATAAAATACTCGCAAGAGGGCTTTTAGATGCAAAACCTATATAAGAAAAAACAGTCACAAGAGGCAGACAAGGAAGGGCGCCAAGGACAACCCCCATAATAACTGCGGGCCTGGCGCTGCCGCCAAAGCAGGATTTAACAAACCTGCTGCAAAGAGACTCCTGAAGGTTGTTTTTAAATAACAGCGCCGCCCCCGAACTTACTATCAATATCCCGCCGGTTAAATAGAAATACTTAACCATGCCGGAAAAGTGTGCCTCAAACAAATCTTTACCTAACTTAAAAATCAGGAAAGATAAGACCATATAAACGGCTACCCTGGCAACAGAAAAAAACAAATAAAGCAAAATGCTTTTTGGTATGCTTTTCTGTGTTGCAGCAATGAGCGGTAGTATTATCGGACCGCAGCTTAAAAGGCATGGCCCGCTTCCAAAAGAAAGCCCTAATAAAAAAAACATTAATACTGCGCTTATCATATGAATAAGTTTATTTTTCGGAAAAGACCTGCGCGGTGAACGTATAGATATCTGTCTGCTTATCTTTCCATGCGTCAGGCGCAAGGCCTGCCTTGTGCTGGCAAAGATAAGACAAGAATTCTTCCTTGTCCCAGCCTGTCTCTGTGGCAACCTGCGGCAAGAATACCCCGCTATTAAATCCTTTGCGGATTAATACACCGTCTCTACCCATCTCTATCTCTTTAACATCATCAATTTTCTTTAGAGGTGAAAGAACGGAGATCTCTAATTCTACATCTTTTAATTCCTGCTCGGTCAGCTTTGGAAATCTCGGGTCTCCGACAGCAGCTTCAATCGCCATATCGCGCACAGTAAGATACAACGGCTTATCTGAAGTCAAATTGCCGATACAACCGCGCAATTCTCCATGCTCATGCAAAGTCACAAAAGCGCCTGTCTTGACATTCAACGGAGAAAGCTCCTCTTTTAAATCAACTTTTTTGCCTTTTAATAAATATTCCGATATTGCAAGCCGGGCTATATCCAATAATCTTTTTTGATCGCTAGGGCTCAACATAAAGGTATCCTCCTTATTATTAATTGCACAGCTAAAATAACCGACGGTCCAATTCCCCTTTGTTTTCTTGCCGGTGACCACCGCTGAATTAGTGTAATCGACGCCCTTAACTTTATTGTGGCCCAGCTCTTTAGCAAGAATAAGCGCCGATACCATACCAAAACCTCCGCACATCTGATATTTACCTTCCCTTAAGCCATAATAAAGCTCCTCTGCCTGCATCTGCTTGATTACTTCTATTGTAGCCTGGTCTGTCCTGGAAGCCTCTTCATAATCGTAACCATGATACATATCAGTAGAAACAATGACTAAAACATCGTCCCTGCCTTCAATCAGTTTTTTTAGAGATTCAGCAAGTAGCTTACAGTCAACAAATGTACAATCACCCATAACTACAGGGACAATCATAGCATCAGGTAAAACCTTCTTTAGAAACGGTAACTGTACTTCAATACTATGCTCTTTTTGAAAAGCTCCAGGCTCAGCTATTATATCCGGGCTGCTCTCTAAGAGTGCCTTAGCAAACCTTTCATCTATTTTAAGATTGCCTAAAGGAGTAGAAAAATAACCTTCCGGATAAACAGCAATTTTATTAAATGCAAAATAATGGCTTGGGCCTATTATTACTACCAGATTATACGGCTTATTACGTATTTGAGCATATGCTGAAGCTGCTATCTTGCCTGAATATCCATAACCAGCATGAGGCGACACCAAAACAAATACTCTTCCGGGAAAAGTCGGGCTTTCAACTTGCGCCATTAATTTATCAACCAGTAATGACAACTCCCGTTTAGCGGCAGGATAAAACGTGCCACTGGCAGTATGAGGCACAACTTTTTCAGCAAAAGCAAGATTAACTGTAGAAAAATGAAAAACTATAGTAATAATTATTAATTTTATAAGCCTCGGCATATCAATTCCATACTCCTGCAATTTTCTCTTTGCAGAATTTGCACATTCCGTTTTCAACATTTATTTGTTCTATAAAATACCCTTTTCTCCCTATAACGGTCTTTTTACATTTAGGGCAATAGGTATTTTCTCCGGCATTTCCGCCGACGTTACCTATATATACGTACTCCAAACCTTCTTCCATGGCAATAGACCTTAATTTCTCAAGCGTAGATACGGGAGTCGGGCTAAGCGCTATAAGTTTATACATAGGGAAAAACCTGGAAAAATGTAAAGGGGTGTCAGCCCCAAGATTTTCCTTAATCCATTTGCACATTGCCCGTATTTCATCAGGATTGTCGTTTAAGCCGGGAAGGATCAAAGTGGTTATTTCCAAATGAACATTTTCATTCTTTAACACTTTAAGCGTATTTAAAACCGGCTCAAGCGAGCCTCCGCAAATCTTAGCATAATAATCATCATTAAATGCCTTTAAATCTATATCCGCAGCATCCAGATATTTGGCCAGTTTTCTTAAGGGCTCCTCATTGATGAAACCTGCGGAATGTATTACATTTTTTAAACCAGCTTGCCTTGCTAGCCTGGCTGTATCAAGCATATATTCATAAAATATTGTCGGTTCAGTATATGTGTAGGCTATTACGGGAGAGCCCGAATCAACAGCCATGCTAACGATTTGCTGGGGGTCTAAATTTTCATACCTTATTTCATCCGGGTTTCTTTGTGATATCTCCCAGTTCTGGCAAAACTGGCATCTCAGATTACATCCTGCGGTAGCTATAGAAAATGCTTTAGATGAAGGTAAGAAATGAAAAAGAGGTTTCTTTTCAATAGGGTCCACATGTATTGCTACGGGCCTGGCATAAGAAATAGAATATAATTTGCCGGATTTGTTTTCTCTTACCCGGCAAAATCCCCTGTTATTTTCAGCAATAAGACAAAATCTGGGGCAGAGCAAGCACTGCACAGCATTATTTTCTAATTTCTTATAGAAAAGTGCTTCTTGCGGCTTTTCGGAGGAATAAGATATGCTAAAGACTAAACAAATGAGTAAAAAAATTAGTAAGCATCTCTTCATATTCATGGCAAATTTAACGGATGTTCCTTCACTCGCTTGCCTGATAAAGGCACACTTTACGATCCGTTATGCAAAGGAGACCTTGGCTTGCTGATTTGCCTTACTTTCAGCTACAGCAAATCAATCCTGGGGGCCTGGCCTTTTAACCCGAAGGATCTTGCCTAGCGACAATCGCTCAGAATCCACCAATTTTTTCCTTGTCGGAAAATCAAAATCCAAGGCACTGAACTCGCTACGGTCCTTGTCGGACCGTTTTACGCTCGTTTAGTGCCACTTCAAATTTTCCTTGTCGGAAAATTTGAAGTGGAGCTGGGGGGAGTTGAACCCCCGACCCCCTCGTTGCGAACGAGGTGCTCTCCCAACTGAGCTACAGCCCCCCGACGTTCTAAGATTTCTTAATTAAATAATATGCGATTAATTTATCACAAATCCTAATAATTATAAAGCAATATTAGAAAAAATGTGCATTAATTATAGGGGGGTTAATTCACAGAAACCGATGGCATGACTACTGTGGTCTCCATCGAAACCGTAGGATTGATTGCTTCTCCGCATGCATAAGGAGTACCGTCCGGGTCCCAACACCCGGTCAAACGAATCCGGATATGATTTTCCTGCAGCTGGCCTGATGCATTAAAAGTCGTAGGGGTAGGAAGTATGGTAAGTTCAGTTATAGACGTGCCCAATACAATATCTTGGCCTGATAAACAATTTGTGGAATTAGCATTCTCAGGCCCCCTTCTGGCAATCTGGCAAAACTCAAATTCTTGAGTAGCACCAGAAGTATTTAGCCTGTAATATATCGTATGGTCCTCGTTTGCCGCCGGGCCGTTCTGAGGAGCCTCTCTCTGGCCGTTACCGCTTGCATCAATATAAACTCTTATGGCCGAATCACCGCTAGGAAAAGGATTTACATTAAGCACTGTGTTAGCCCCGTTAATAAGCTCATTTCCGATGGCTCTTGTAATCTCTTTATTCATATGGTCTAAAATAACAGATACGTCATTTTGGACCTTAGCCCTTCTGTCAGAACTAAAGAAATGATAATTGGTGAACGAATCAATGCTGGCCATGCCCAGGACAATAACACCGAGGATAACTACTCCGATTAAGATTTCAATCAGGGTTATCGCACTGTTATCTTGTTTATTCATCATCGTCCCAGTTAATGGTCACGACAACTCTGTTAACTCCGGTAGCCGGAGTATCCAGAGCTCTTGTATAATTAGGAGTGAAGTTTATACTGCGGCCGCCGATATTAATATTCTGGGCTCCCACGCAACCTGCGCCTGAAGTCAAGCAGGAAGCCCCCCAGGTAGACTGGTTCACATCTAACTGCAGGGGGTCTAAAAAAGCCCTGCCTAACTGGCCGCTTGCCATACGGTTCCTGTTATGCAGGACCAAAGCTTTACTGGCGACAAAAACATTTATCAGGCCGACTACAACTATGGAGAGTATAGCCAAAGATACGAGTATCTCCATCATTGATAACCCTCTGGAAAGTTTTTCTTTGCATATGTTATGCATATTTATGAAGGAGGATGATATGAACATCCGGCGCTAACGCTAATTGCGTCCGTTGAAAAATTGTATGTATAAGTACAAGTTCCCCTTACTGCAGTTACTACAAAATTAGTTGCAGTCACTGTTACTGAATAATCCCAATTAGTAGTATTAAGCTGAAGACGTAAAAGTGTGTTACAACCTGTTGCGGCAATACAATTTGCTGCAGTCGTACAAGTGCATGCTGCAAAAGCACCTGTTTCCATCCTGCTTATGCGTTCAGCAGCTGCTATTAATCTCACATTAGCTACTGCCTCTCGCTGTAAAGCCATTTCTCTGGCTGCGCGAAATTGGTTAATCCCCAGAGTTGATAAAACCCCGATAATTACGATTACTGTAAGCAACTCCAGAAGAGTAAAACTCTTTTTATTCATATTCTCTCCCAAATTTAGGAGAGAGCGTAAGAAACTTACGCCCTCTCCTAATATAATCACTATCGATTAATAACCGCCTGTGCCACCCCAAGTATCAGCTCCGGAAGCAAAGTTGGAGTTTAAGTTAAGGGTAAGGGCTGTAGCAGCATTAGGAGTCTTTCCGCCAGACGTACATCTGGTTGCTGTTCCTGTAACTGTCGTAGCTGTAGAAGCCACTGCATAGCTAAAGAAATGCGTGGTCCTGCAAGCGTTCGGAACCTGGTCAATAGAGTTTCCTATGCCGGCATGCACAGCATTAAACCCGTTGGTATTACCTCTTTCCAACTGATATGCTGCTGCAGCTGAACGTATCTGGCCTAAAATGGTACGCGCCTCAGCGCCTCTTGACCTTTCAACCATTCTACCATACTGTTGAATACCCAACGTAGCTAAAACACCTAAAATAATTATGACGACTACTAATTCCAAAAGCGTAAAACCTTTCTTATTCATTTGAACTCCTCTCTTTATAAAATGATTTTAAAAGAAGAAAAAATCGAGTTTATCCCGTATTCATCCCTCCTTTCGAAATATATTATATAATAAGGTTATTATGAAAGCAATGCTTTTATCCGCGCATCTGCGTTAACTTAAATATGGGTAAAAACATGCCTACGACCATAATTCCGATTACTCCACCTATAAAAACCAGCATCAGCGGCTCAAACATGGAAGTAAAACGCGCCAGCGCCGTCTCAACATATTCCTGATAAAAAGTATTGATCCTTTTAAACATCTGGGGCAATTCTCCGATTTCTTCGCCAACACTTACCATTTGCGTCACCATCGGCTCAAAGAAACCGCTGTCATCAAAAGGCTTATTTAATGATTTACCGTCTCTTACCGCCTCTTTTATGTCTTTTATGATATCGCCCATGGTCAGGTTACCGACACTGCGCTCTACTATCTCTAAAGCATACATTATCGGCACACCGCTCTCAATAAGCGTTGACATTTCTGAAGAAAACCTTTCGGTAAGTAGCGCCTTGTAAAAATCGCCGAAAGCCGGCAGCTTCAATAAAAATGACTCCCATTGCCTTCTGCCCATAGGGGTGCGTATATACTGCCTGAAAGTAAAATAACCGGAAACAACGATTACTATAAATACAACCAGGTACTTGCGCAAGATATCGCTGGTCTTAATCAGCATCAATGTTATAAATGGCAGAGTGACGTTAAAACTATCAAATATTTCGGCAAAAGTCGGGATAATCTTAATTGTTAAAAACAAGAGCGCTCCTGTTCCGGCAACCAGGAGTATGCAAGGATAAATCAAAGCTGAAATTATTTTCGCTTTAAAAGCGGCGTTTCTCTCAAGATAAGAAGCTAATCTGTTTAAAACAACCGGCAAGTTACCGCTGGCCTCTCCACTTTCAACCAGATTAACCCATAATTCAGAAAATACTTTAGGAAATTTAGCCATTGCTTCATGAAGGCTCAAACCCGCTTCCATATGTTTTTGCAGGCCCTTTATTACTTCAAATAGCTTCCGGCTTGACACCTGTTTAGTTATGATATCAAGGCTCTTCAGGATAGTAACGCCGGCGCCAAGCAAGGTTGTAAGCTGCCGGCAGAAAAGCATAAGATCCTGAGTAGTAACCCTGCCATGGCCTTTTTTTGAATGAAATTTTATCTTGGTTTGTTCTCTCTTTTCAGTAACGGCTTTGGGTTCTACTACGCCTTCTTTATAGGCTGATGAGACATCTATAACAATTAAATTTTGCGCCTGCAGCCTGCTTATAAGCTCATCCTCACTTGGCACATCTTCTGAACCTATGACTTTTTTGCCAGTAGCATCTCTGGCTGTATAAAAATATTTAGCCATTATTCCACTCCTAATGTTACCGAAAGCGCTTCCTCTAAAGATGTAATACCTAATTCTACTTTTCTTATCCCGGATTCATATAAAGTCTGCATGCCTTTTGCCCTGGCTACTTCTTTTATTTTCTGAAATGATGCCCTTTGCGATACTAAATCCCTGATATCATTGTTCATCACCATGATTTCTGAAATTGTCGTCCTGCCTTTATACCCTATTTGGCTGCATTTAGAGCAGCCTTTAGCCCTATAAATCAAATCACTATTAAGCTTAACTCCGCCAAGTTGTTCAGGAGTCGGTTCATAAGCCTCTTTGCATTCGGGACAAAGTTTACGTAACAATCTCTGCGCAACAACACAAATTAAGGAAGGAGTTATAAGATACGGCTCGATTCCTATATCAATAAGCCTGCTTACCGCTGAAGGCGCATCATTTGTGTGCAGGGTGCTTAGAACTAAATGCCCGGTAAGGGCTGATCTCATACATATCTCTGCTGTTTCCAGATCCCTGACCTCGCCTACCAGCATAATATCCGGGTCCTGCCTTAAAAAACTCCTTAATGCCGCAGCAAAAGTAAGGCCGATATCCGGCTTTATCTGCACCTGATTTATACCATCAAGTTTATACTCAACCGGATCCTCAATAGTGACTATGTTGCTATCCGGACTCTTAATCTCATTTAATATGGCATAAAGTGTGGTTGTTTTCCCGCTACCCGTAGGGCCGGTCAAGAAAATAAGCCCATATGGCGCTTTTATGCACCTTCTTAAATCTTCCAATTGCTTAGGCTCAAACCCCATCACTCCTAAGTCAAGCACAACAGCGCTACGGTCCAGGATCCTCATAACCACTTTTTCACCGTAAATAGTAGGAATAGTAGAAACTCTCAGGTCGATCTGCCTTTCGTCAATTTTTACCGAAATAGCCCCATCTTGAGGGAGGCGCTTCTCCGCAATATCAAGCTTACTCAATATTTTGACCCTTGATATTATCGGAAGGTGCAGGTGTTTTGCCGGAGGAGGAATCTCATAAAGCTTACCATCAATCCTGTACCTTAAGGATATCCTGTCTTTAAAAGGCTCAATATGTATGTCTGATGCACGTTCTGAAATCGCCTGCCTGATTATAAGGTCTACCAGCTTTACAACCGGTGCCTCTTCTGCGCGGGCGATCAATTTATCAAGGCTTAGCTCCTGCTCAACGTTTGCATCTTTCTCAACTGAATAGCTGTCTATGTCATATGAGGCTTCCACTGCTTCTTCAAGCATCCTCGATTTACCATAAAACTCTTCGATTGCTTTCTGGATATCAGTCTTTGTAGCAATAATAGGGTTTATATCACAATTAGTCAGTTTTTTCAGATTATCGATAAGTATCAGGTCTAAAGGATCTGCCATTGCTACGGTCAATGAATTCAAGGTCCTTGATAACGGAAGAATTGAATTTTTCAGCGCGAATTCCTGCGGGATCAATTGATCCAACCCCTGATCAGAGGTTGGCTTAAGCATGCCGGTCCCAAAACTAAAATAAGGTATACCCAGCTGTTTACCTAAAACAGATACAAGCTGGTCTTCCTTAATCATGCCCAATTTGACTATTATTTCCCCTAGACGAAGGCCTTCCTGCCTTTGGACGCTAATAGCCTTCTCCAACTGGGATTCGGTCAAAAGGTTCTCTTTTACCAAGAGTTCTCCCAATTTCAGGTATTTTGATTTAGGCATTTATTTCTTTTTGGTGTCGAATTTATCCAGAACTGAGGTGATATTTGATTGACGGTCAGCGACTGTAAAAAAGCTTTGCTCTCTATCTGGGGTATTAACATTGGCCACCTGAGCTAATTCTATCTTATTATCTTCTTTGACAATACGCGGGGTGATAAACACCAAAAGCTCTCTCTGCTTACCCGGGTCTTTTGACTTATGCCTGAATAAAGTACCTAATACCGGCACATCGCCTAAAATGGGGACTTTAGTAACTACTTCTGTGGTTTGGTTCCTGATCAATCCTCCCAAAACAACAGTATCGCCGTCTTTAACCCTGACGACTGACTTAGTAGAACGCTCTTCCGGGTCTCTGAAAAATTGTGTAGAGCTACCCTGTATCGTGAATGTGCTCGTGGAGGTATCTTTTACAGACGGTAAAACAAACATTGTAATCTCGCCTGTTTCCAGGTTAACCTGAGGCGTAACTCTCAACGTAACGCCGGTTAAAGTCCTTTCCGGGACACCTTGAGAAGTCTGAGCAGTACCTTCGGTAGTAGAAGTCTGGACCGTAACACCTATAGTTTCATTAGTTGAAATTTTTATCTCTGCAGTTTCATTATTTAAGGTAAGTATCCTGGGCCTGGCCAGATACTTGGTGTCTGTCTGTGTTTTTAAGAAATCCATAATTATACTATATGTATTATTGCCTGTATTAATAGCGATATTGCCTGTGGCTATGGTCCCGGCAGGATTGGTAGTGCCCTCGTTATGATCTCCGCCGACCCAACTGCTAAAGGGGAATGTTGTATATCTGGTTGCGCCGGTTAAAATAGCCGTAAAGGGGCTTTGCCCATATTTGAAACCCAGTTTATCTACTGAATTTTTGCTAACATCCAGCATCTCTACCTCAAGCATAACCTGGGGAGCCGGAATATCCAAAGCTGCGATTGCCTTTGTAATTATCGGCATTTTGCTGGGTATATCTGTTACGATCAAGCTATTAGTACGATAGTCTTCAACAACTGAACCATATTCTGATAACATCTTTTTGATAATCTGGGTAATGCCTGAGTCTTCTTCAATTTTCCACTTGCCTTTTTCTTCAGTGCCGCCAGAGCCTGAATCGCTCTCTAACTCCGAGCTCTGCTTATCGCCGGTAAGATTGTTCGACATCTCTTCCTTAAGAGAAGAACTGGAAACTGTAGCATATTTCAGATAGAAAACCTTAGTCTCGGTCTCAATACGCGGCATACCGTAATCCTTGACTACGAACACATTTGAATCTTTATCTAAATCATAGCTAAGGCTGTTGGCCTTAAATATCTTATCCATGGCTTCCTTCAAAGGAACTTTATCAAAATAAAGCGTTATTCTCCTGTCTTGAACGGTTTCAGAAGCAACGAAATTCAAGCCGGACTGGATTGCAAAAACCTTAATCACGTCTTTCAGGCTTGCATCCTGAAAATCCATGGAAATAGTTTTGTCTACTCCCATATAAAGCGCATCCATATTGGCCCTGGAATCGACTGCAGGCATAAGCATCAGCATAACCGCGATTAAGAAAGAGAATCTGATTTTATCGTTCTTCATTATGGCCTCCTTTTGTCTGCGTCTGTGCTTCGGTTAACGCCGTAACATAAGCACTCGCAGGAGCAGGTAAATCATATTTTATATAATCAAATAATACCGTAATTCCCTTATCATTAATTTCCAGAATTTCTACGCCGGAAATAGTATCGCCAACCTTAACTACTTTATTATTTATGATTGCCTGAGGCAATTCAGAGCCCCATATCAATCCCTGCACCTTTAATTCCGGCAGATTAACGGCCTCTCCTGACGCGCCCTCTTCTGCCCTCTGTTCTTCCTGCTTATACCTCTTTTCAAACGGGTCCCTCAGGTTAGTGGCGGCATATTCCTTAGGAAGCTTAAGCATACTTCCTAAGTCAAGGTTCAGTACGTTTTCCTGCGCAAAGGCATCTGCCGTTAACCCTAATATTAAAACCGCCGAAAAAAATAGAATATTTTTTTTCTTACCCATATCTAACCTCAGAATGACAATTAAATCTTTACGTAATAAATCCTCAAACTCAAATCTACTTCTAAGCCCAGATCAGCCTGCGTCTGGCTCACTACCCCGCCTGCAAAGGGAGAAGATATGCCGAGGCCTGAAATAGAAAAATAAATATCATCAGGCATATCCTCCAGCCTATTTACAAAGCGGCCAAGATCATGAAAGCTTTTACAGCTTAACTTTACGTCAAACCTGTATTCGTAATATAGGTCTTGTTCGGCCTTAACGCTTTCTTCAGGCTTCATGGATAAAATCTGCACATTTGTTTCCTTGGCAATCCCGGCTATAATATTGATGATTTTACTAAGGTCATTCTGTTTAAAGAAGTTATTGTAATTGAGGACTTCTTTCTTCAGCAAAATAACCTCTTCGGAAACTGAATTCTTCCTTTTCTCATCTTCAATATTCTGCCTTAATAAGCTCAAAGAGCGACTCTGGCTTTTATAAATGTTAAAAGCAATAACGAAAGCCAGTAATACCACCGCGATGTTAATCAGATTATTCTTGTTCCTGCCGATATCAATAGCCATATTCCAATCCTGTATTTATTTGCAAGAAATTATAAAATTAGTAGTTTTCTCTTTTGAGCCAACCACCATATTTTCCGCTGTATCCATGGAAACTACTTCAATCTTTTTAAAATACGAGCTAAAAACCGGGTCAGACTGAAGACCTAAGATAAAGTTATTTACGACCTCAAAATCACTTTTGCCCTGCTCCGGAAAAACTACCCCTTCCAGCATTAATTCATGGGTTTCCTGGTCATCCCGCTTTTCAAAACTGAATTTTCTAAGATATACGGAACCGGGGACAATACGCGGCAAAGCATCAAGCGCTTCAGTCAAAGATATTCTTCTGTCTATGATTTCCTTTTTTAACACATTCAATTTTGTCTGGTATTCCGATTTTAAAGACTCAAGCTCCTGATAAGAAGCACTGGCCGGAATGCCCGAGATCTGCGGGCTCATTGCTTTTATGCTTTTTAACTCACGCTGTAACGGCGCAGAACGGTATACGCCTAAGAATAACGCACCAATACATATAAATATACCTATAAATATAAACCTGGCATCAAATTTTACGTCTTTTAAGATCCCCTGCAAGTCTAAGGCAACCGGTATTTTGGTAACTTTTTCTTTATGCGCCTTGGCCGACATCAAGTTAATCTTTACCGATGAATTTACGGATTTTGAAAGAGAGCTACCGAATGATTTTACTCCGCCAAGAGATAATACTGCACCGCTGAACTTAAGAGGATCGACAAACTGGGTTTCTATGCCAATTTCTTTAAGAAATGTTTCCAGCTCAATATAAGGCTGAGGGCTTATCAAAAATACTTTGCTGATCTTTTTGTTTGGGAACTTGCGGTTGTAAAAATCAAGAGAAACCCTAAGTTCACTGGAAAGCTTATCCATGAGCCTGCTTGGGCCTGTGGCTGGTTGCGCCTGGTCAACTGCCGCGCCTTCAACCTCTGTTTGCTCGCTGTAGAGAGAGATATCACGGCTGAATAAAGGAAAATCCTTATCTAAAACTACGAAGTTAGCCTCATCCTGCTCTTCAGCATCAATGGCAACCAATGCTACCGTATCTTTATAAGCCATTTTACTAAGCTTGAAAAACCTCAATATACTGAAAGCAGAGTATTCTATTGAATTGATTTTTATGTCAAGCTGACTGAGAACTGAGATATATTTATCCAACACATCTTTTCTTACTGCTACAAATAAAACCTGGTTTCGCTTGTTCTTATCCAGTTTTGACTGAGAATCTATAACCAGATCCTCAAGCTTTAAAGGTATGTATTTCTTTGATTCAAACCTGATCGCGTCTTTTAGTTCTCTGGCAGGCAATTGAGGAATTTCGAAAGTACGGATTAACAGGTCGCTTCCGGGCAGGCACAAAGTAGCTTCAGATGCTGTGATATTGTTCCTTCTTAATTCATCTTTAAAAACAGCTACAGTCCTGACTTCTTCAGGCACTTTTTCATCAACATTTGAAGAAACTATTGCTGACTGGGGTATATTTACTATTTTAGAGACCCTTTTACCCTTAGACTCCACAATAGTTATAAATTTAGGACCAAAATATATACCTAAAGAATTCATTGCTTATCCCCTACTTTGTATGATTTACGCTTGCTTCTTAGCCAGGCGTCCACTTCTCTGCGGTCAAAACGCCATACGCCGCCTACTTTTATCCCGGAAATCTTGCCCTCATGGAGCCAGTTGTAGATGGTTTGCTTTTTAAGCTTAAGATAACTTGCTAAATCATCAATATCTATCAGTTTTGCCATACTTTGCTAACCTTTCCTATCCTAAACAATAACGGTTATCATTAAAACCTAAAAGTCTTATTTTGTCAAGTGTTTTTTTATGTTTATTTACTTAAACTTACTTAGTTTTAATTACAAGATATTTTATCGACGGGATATTAACCATTAATTAAAGCATACAAAATAGTAATATACTTACTTAAACTTACTTAGTTTTAATTATTTAGTTATGGAGCAGTATAATCTACTGTTGAAGAGATACAAGCAGGTATGCCGGTAGGTGGTACAGGATTACACAAATTCCTGCCCTGGACTAAGACAGTTACACTATTGATAGTATGAGGGAACTGGGTTTCAACAACGTTACAACCGGTGTTACATGTAGGGCAAATAGTCCTGGTGTAGCTGCTGCTAGCACCAGGTATCGGCCAACAGGCATCATTCTGCAGCATCATTTGATAGGCTAAATTAATACCTGCCATACCGGCATAATAAGCCTGGATTCTGCTCAATTGGTGGTGGGTAAGGCGCGCCTGGTTAGCGATAAGCGTAAGGGCTACATTAGCCAGAACTGTAACTATTAATAAGGTGCCTAAAACGACAAAAAGGGCCGCCCCTTTTCTAGAACGGAGAGTCTTAACCATCTTTTCTTAAACTGACTAAGTAATCGTTATTTGCCTTTTGTAATAATACGTGGCCTTCGCGGGCAAGCCAGCCAATGCTCATCAGAACATTATCACGCGGCTTATCTATACCTTTTACTATTTCAGCAAGAGTGACTTCGCCATGTTGATCCAAATAATGCCAAATGTCCCCAGCAACTATTCCTATTTCTATAATCATATTAACCTCCGATACTTATTTTAGATAAAATAAACTTGCTGTCAATAACTATTTTACTAGTTCATAAATTTTGATAATTTGGGACACAAGGTCACACGTCACAAAGACACAATAAAGCTTAGGCGTATTGCGTATAGCGTATTGAGCACTACGTCTGCTTGCAGGCGACTTTACGGTTCATGCCTGCCTGCCCTACCTGCCGGTAGACAGGCGGCAGCCATGATTAACAGTTTATGGTTCATGGTTCACAGAATATTGCTGTGAACTGTCCACTGTGAACCGTGATCTGTGAACTAATAATAATTGGTATTTGGAATTTATACGTTCGCGGCCACAGAACCTCACCTTTCAAGGTGCGGATGGGGTGTGTACGCTCAGTATTTCGCTCCAAGAAGCCTCGGGCTTTAGCATGAGGAGCTTCATTTCTTGTTGTAGCTTCCGCAGCGCGGGCATATTGATATACGGTTATCCCGGGTATTTATATATGTATATGTACAGAAATAACAAAACCAGATAAATTTTTGATCAACCGATAAATCTTTATCTTTATCATCCCTTGCCAGCAACCACGCTATTACTATTACACTTATAAATAATATTATGTAAAACGCTATGGCCCAATAGAAATTTACATTTATCATTATTTTGGCGCCAGCTCTATGCTGGCTTTGTTCCATTTATTGGAAGTAAAAAGATCCCTTCTTAATGAAAGGTAGTGGCTTAAATAACGCATGCAAAGCAAATCAACTTCCAGATTGCCTGAAGATATCTTACGCTTTATTAACAAAAGTCCGGGATTATCAGGGTTTCCAGAAGTGTAGGCAAGTTCAAGATAAGCCTGCTGCCGGTCTTTAAAATATATCATTAGATCTTCCGGCAAACCCGGTTTGAATATTATTACCCTGCTTTTTTTATCATCAGTATTATTATAAACAGCCCTTTGTGCGAAACTCATCTTTTTATCATTATAAAAACAGCGTAATTGCGGTTTAGTAAAAACTGACATTTCAGCAGAGCTTATCTTGAACGCGGAGGACCTAGGCAGATATATCTGTATTTTTTCTATAGCAGCCGGTGTTTCAACATAGCTATGATTTATTTTTAAGTCGGCTTGTTTTAGGAATGAGCCCCAGAACAATATTTGGGGTGCATTTAAGGGGCTTAGGTTGCTGCCGAATGAGAAACTAAATAAAACAAATGCTGAGAAATGCCCTAATGCTGACAAAAAAATAGCTTTCCTCAACAAACCGGACCTCATTCCTGATTGGTGGCGATGTTAATCTGGGCAACGCCCGAGTCACGGCATAAATCCCATATCTCCACTACCCTGCCCAGTGATGCCCGCTTATCAGCCTTGATTAAAACCGAATTATTCCTTTTAGAGGCCTGTTTAATCAACTTTTTTAATTCGCCGGTATTAACAACGTTGCCATTAAAATAAGTAATATTCTCTGAAGAAATTATTATTTCTATATTTTCGTGCTTCACCACTTCGCTTGTGACCGCCTTAGGTAAACTGACTTTGATCCCAGGCTGCATTATAAAACTCGAAGTAAGCATAAAGAATATCAACAGCTGAAAAACCACATCAATAAGCGGGGCTATATCAATCTGCCTTAAGCCGTGCTCTAATTCCATATGACGTTTGAACTTCATCGCCTGCTCCTTAATCTGTCAAAAAGTTTATCAATTCTGTGGCGGCTTTTTCCATCTCTAAAATAAAACTGTTTATCCTGCTTACCAGATAATTGTAGGCAACAAAAGTAGGAATAGCAACCATCAGGCCTAGCACTGTAGTCAATAAAGCTTCCCATATGCCTCCAGCCAGGTCCCCGGGAGATACAGGATGAAGAGTAGTTGCTTTCGCCTGGATAACCTGGAAGGCACGCACCATACCTGTTACTGTGCCTAAAAGGCCTAGTAACGGCGAAATATGTGCCAATGTCGCCAGGGTAGAAAGATTCTTCTCAAGCTTAGGTATTTCGTATAGAGAAGCGTCTTCAATAGCCTCCTTTATCTGCGGCCGCGGCCTATCGTGTTTAAGTATGCCTGCTTTTAAGATATGGGAAACCGGGCTCTTAGTTTTATCGCAGATTTCCAGGGCCTCCCTTATCTCATGCCTTTTGATTTTATCCAATATACTGGAAAGAAACTGGCTTGTATCGATCTTTACTCTATGGATATGCCAAAATTTCTCTATTATGATAGCTAACGCAAAAACCGAACATAGCATTATCGGCCACATTACCGGCCCTCCGGCAATAAAAATTTGCAATAAACTCATCTTATACAAATCCATAATTTCCCTCCTTTAAATTTTGCTGACTATTTACTTAATTGGGTATTTATCCAATCTATCCTTTCCTGGGCGTATTTTGATTCCGATACATTTAAAGCCACTACCTTGCGGTATACATCCCTGGCTTCTCTGAACCGTTCATTTTTCTCATATATGGCTGCTATTCTTAAAAGTGATTTCAGGTTTAATTCATCATTAGCAGAATACATATAACCAACCTTGAAATATTCTGCAATAGCTTCATCATCCAAACCTTGCGATTGAATGCTCTCAGCCAGCTTGAATTGTATTTGTGCCATTTCTTTAACCGGCACAGCATCAAGGCTCAAACGGTAATACCAAGCAGCGTTTTTAAAATCGCTAATAAGAATATATATATCGGCTATCTTGGGGTATATTATACTGTGAAGATTCTTGTATTTTGTAATAAGCTGCTTGCAAATCTTAAGCGAAGAATCATAATCACCCTGTTTAATATAGATATCCGCCATTGCAACTGCTGCCTGGGCAGCTAAATCCGAAGATGATAAACTGATTACTTTCTCAAGATTATCCAGTGCCTGCTGATACTGCCCTTCATCGGAAGAGATCAGCCCTAATGCATAATAGCTGGAAGCTACAAGGCTGCTCTTAGGAAAATCTCTTATAATAGAGATGAAATACCTCTTTGCGAGTGCCAGCTCTTTGCTGCGGTAGTAAAACTGCCCAAGCCACCACATGATCTCAGCTGTCAAGTTTGAATCAGGGTATTTGGAACGCAAAGCCTTAAATCTTGAAATCGCCTCTTTTTCGTTACCCATCTGATAATAGCATTCTGCTATCTCAAACTCAGCTTTTTGCATCAGCTCTTTATCGCCGCTATAAAGCCGCGCGATATCCTTAAACACCTCTATTGCCTCCTGGAATTTAGACTGATTATACAAGCTCGTCCCTAATAGATATGTAGCCTGCGCTCCAAGATTACTGGATTTGAATTCCTGTTTTAATTTTCTAAAAGCCTCTTCACTTGCGCTGTAATCTTTCATCTGAAAATAAGCTAGGCCCAAAGCATAAGCAGCTTCATCAAGAAGCTTAGAATTAGGGAAATCATTTTCGAGCTTCCTGAATGCCATTATTGCCGCATCATATTTGGAGCTTTTAAGAAATGCTACTCCAAGTTGATATTGAATATAATCGTTATATAGCGAAACGGGATAATCTCTTAATAACTTATCGTAAGTCTCTATGGCTTTCTGATACTCTCCGGAATCCTGATAAGTATCCCCGACCTGACAAAGGGCGGCGATCTTAATTACTTTATCCTCGCTTTGTTTGGCGACTTTATTGAACTCATCGATGGCCTCTTTAAACAAACCCTCTTTTATATAAGCCCAGGCCAAACCATAGTGGATCTTATCAATATATTCAGAGACAGGCCCATCCGATAAACGGCTTAAAGCCTCTTTATATGTATCAATTGCTTTTGCATAATCGGCAAGATTATAAAAAGCTTCGGATTTCCCCAGGTAAGCCTGGGCAAGGACAAAAGGATCATCGGTGTGTGCTATTAATTTCTCATAAGCAAGCCTGGCTTCATTAAGCATATTTGTTTCGGACAACAATACTGCCTCACCTAACAATAAAGCATCCCTGCTTTTTTTCTCGAGCGTATCAGTACTTACGCTCTGGAATACCTCATCCGCGCGTTGATAATTTTTTGCTTTTAAATAAGCCCATCCCAAACCCAGGTTGCACAATGACTTTAAGTAGGCTTCATCGGTTAATAAAAGTGCCTTTGAATATTCATCTATTGCCGGATTATAATCTCCTAAATAGTAATCTGCTTCCGCAAGATAAAAGTTTAAATATGCCTGCCTTTGTTTATCTTTTGTCTTCTTAATATAAGAGTTTATTTTGCTCTTTAACGAAGAATAATCTTTTAAATTATATAGGCAATCAATAATCTTATGTGCAGCATCATCAGCATGGACACTGGAAGGAAAATCTTTTTCTACTTTCTCAAAGCTCTTTAAGGCCTCTTCATACTCCTGCCCCTGGAAATAACACCAGCCGATTGAATAATAGCAAGAAGCCAAATACTCAGAATTAGGATGTTCATCAATTATTCTTTGATAAAATTTATTTGCTTTCCTGAAATCGTTGCCTTTAAAATGCACCTCTGCTATCCAATACAATACTGCATCTTTTATAGTTAAGGCAGACGGCTGTTTTAAAAGCTCATCAAATTTGGCAAGGGCATCCAGATACTTGCCCTGGTAATAGTAACACTGCCCGATTAGAAGCTTGGCCTCGCTGATTTTTTTTGATGAAGGGTTCTCATTTATAAACCTGGCCAGCAAACCAAGACTGACATCATAAAAACCGTCATCAAAAGCCTTCCTTGCTACAAGGAATGATTCCTCTTCCTTATGTTCTTCTGCAGCGATGACTGGCATCTGGTTGGCAATAATAAAGCAAGCAGTAAATAAGAAAGAAAGCAAGAAAATTAATCTCAACCTGCAAATTGATGTTAATTTGAATTTTATTTTCATAAATAGACTATAACATGCTGCTATTTGGCGCTCAAGATTTTTCTAAGATACTGACCAGTATATGAACTTTCAATTTTAATTATGTTTTCAGGCACACCGCTAGCTACAACCCGGCCCCCTCTATCCCCGCCTTCAGGGCCTAAGTCTATAATATGATCTGCGCATTTTATAACATCAAGGTTGTGTTCCACCACTACGACGGTATTACCTTTGTCCACTAATTTCTGCAGGACTGAAATAAGTCTGGCTACATCAGCAAAATGCAGCCCGGTAGTAGGCTCATCCAATATATAAAGAGTCCTGCCTGTATCACGCCTGCTTAGCTCTGCAGATAACTTCATTCTTTGCGCTTCGCCTCCTGATAAAGTGGTGGCAGGCTGCCCAAGCTGGATATATCCTAAACCTACCTCATAAAGATAATTCAAAGTATGCTTTATTCTGGGGATATTCTCAAATAAACCGATTGCTTCTTCAACCGTCATATCCAGCACATCAGAGATTGATTTATCTTTGTATTTTACCTCCAACGTCGAGTCATTGAAACGCTTTCCTTTGCACACGTCGCATTTTATATAAATATCGGCAAGGAAATGCATCTCAATTTTCTTTATCCCGTCACCCAGGCAGGCCTCGCACCTGCCGCCCTTAACATTGAAGGAAAACCTGCCCGGCTTATAACCTCTGGCCTTAGCCTGAGGCAGGCGGCTAAAAATATCTCTTATGTGCGTAAAAACCCCCGTATAAGTAGCGGGATTAGACCTGGGTGTCCTGCCTATAGGAGACTGATCAACCACTATGACCTTGTCTATATTCTGCCAACCGGATATGCTTTTATGCAGCCCTGGCTTTTCTTTTGAATTATATAATTTTTGGGAAAGCCCTCTGAATAATATTTCGTCAATTAATGTTGATTTACCGGAACCAGAAACTCCCGTTACTGCGATAAACAATCCCAAGGGAAACCTGACATCGATATTTTTAAGGTTGTGTTCCCTGGCTCCTTTTATTTCGATAAACTTATTTTCGCCCTCTTTTCTTCTGGCAACAGGCGAGTCTATCTTTAAATCCCCTTTTAAATATTTAGCAGTGAGCGACTCATTATTTTCTAAGAGCTCCTGCAGCGAGCCAGAAAATACGACTTTACCTCCGTTTCTTCCGGCAGCAGGCCCTAAATCTACAATATGATCAGAAGCCAGCATAGTGTATTCATCATGCTCAACAACAATCAAAGTATTGCCCAAATCCCTTAAGGCTTTAAGCGTTGAAATAAGCTTCCTATTATCCCTCTGGTGAAGTCCTATACTGGGCTCATCCAAAACATATAATACACCAACCAATCCTGAACCTACCTGCGTTGCAAGCCTTATCCTCTGGGCTTCCCCGCCGGAAAGGGTAGAACTTTTCCTGTCGAGAGTCAAATAATCCAACCCGACATCTATACAAAACTTAAGCCTATCTGTAAGCTCTTTTAATATCAATCTTGCTATCAACTTCTGCGTGTCGCTCAATTTTAATTCTGAGAAGAAACGATAGCTATCTTTAATGGGCATTTTTGTTACTTCCCATATATTCTTGCCATCTACAAAAACAGACAGGCTCTCTTTTTTAAGCCTGGCCCCCTTGCATGCCGGACACGACAGGCTGGACATAAACCTGGAAATTTCTTCTTTCAGGTAATCACTGTCTGTCTGCTTAAATATTCTTTCCAAATGAGGGATTACGCCTTCAAATGGCTTCCCGGACACTTCTTCCTGGCAACCAAACAGAATAGAACGCTGGATATCTTTTGGCAATTTAGAAAAAGGCGTATCCAGGTCAAATTTCAGCCTATAGGACAGCTCCCTGATCAGCCACCTATAATACAAAATATACCCCCTGCCGCCTCTTTTCCAGGGGGCAATTGCTCCTCCGTTTATTGATTTTGTTTTATCGGGTATAACCAGGTCAGGGTCAAATTCAAACTTTGTGCCTAAGCCGTTGCACTCCGGGCATGCGCCATAAGGAGAATTGAATGAAAAGATACGCGGCTCAATTTCGGTATAGCTTTGTCCGCATCTTGAGCAAGTATATTGTTCGCTGAAGGAAATCTCCTGTTTCAGAGAAGCACAGTTCACAATCACCAGCCCCTTGCTTGCTTTTAGCGCGGTTTCTATAGAATCCGTAAGCCTGCTTTTAGCATCCTCCTTAACAATAATCCTGTCGACTAAGATATCTATATTATGCTGTTTGTATTTTGCAAGTTTTGGTTTTTCCGGAAGCTGATATACCTGGCCATCTGCACGGTAACGTACGAAACCGGATTTTTGTATCTGATCAAAGACCTGCAGATACTGCCCCTTTCTCCCTTTTATAACCGGGGCCAATATTTGTATATCTTTACCTGAAAAAATATCTAATATTTTATTGACTATTTCCTGCGGGCTCTGCCTGCTTATAGGCTCTTTGCATTTATAACAATAAGCAGCCCCTATGCGCGAATAAAGAAGCCTTATGTAATCATAGATTTCTGTTTGGGTGGCGACTGTTGAACGCGGATTCCCGGAAGCAGCTCTTTGCTCTATTGCTATTGCCGGAGACAGGCCTTCTATGTACTCCACATCGGGCTTCTGCAGCTGTTCAAGGAATTGACGGGCATATGCGGAAAGGCTTTCTACATACCTTCTCTGCCCTTCTGCATATATGGTATCGAACGCCAGGCTGGACTTACCAGAACCGGATAGCCCGGTTATTACTATCATCTTGTTGCGCGGAAGGCTTAAATTTATATTCTTAAGGTTGTGCTCTCTGGCGCCTCTTATAACAATATTATTTTCCATAATACCGCTGATTATACCAAAATAAAAAGCCCCTGTAAATCTGCCTAGGCTATATTAAATGCATTATAAATTCAACAGGGGCTTTTTACTGTGTTTATCTCTTCTTCTTTTTCTTGCCGCCTCTTTTCATCTTGGCGCAAGATATATCACCTTTTTTGTCAATAAAATAAAGGTAGCCTTCCTTTCTCTTGATACCGCACTTTGCTACTTTCTTAGGGCTACCTCCTTTTTTTGCACCTCTTGCCATCTTAGCGCAGGAGACGTCACCCTGTTTGTCAACATAATAAAGGTAACCCTTCTGGCGCTTTATCCCTAATTTCACTAGTTTCTCGGCCATTTTCTTCTTCACCTCCTCCCGTTATAAATTTTATGTTCCGACCCTGACAGGGTCCATTATCTGTTTTAAAGTTGCATATGCTGAAAGAACAGCCAGATAGCTTGTTTTGGGATTATTCGGATGCACGACATTCTCAACTCGGATATTCACCCTGCCGGCAGTTGATTCCAGCTTAATCTCATGCATATTCTCTGAAATATATGGTGAAGCTATGATTTTGACCAAGGTCTTCTTGCTGCCTATGCCGGCCAGGCTTAAAACTGCAGCGACATTTACATTTTGCGGAAAATATTTTACCGCTTCGTAAGCGCTGCCATAAAATAAAACTTTGTCTTTTTTTATATTATCTAACGAGAACTGCTTATTTTCAACATATTTTACCCCTTTAAATGAACGGGGGTTCTTGGTCGTGACAAGAGTGACTTTCTTAATTCCTATGGTTTTGTATGCTTTTACCGCATCGAGACCGGCAATCGCTCCGCTTGGGATAAAAAGCCTGCAATTATTCTTGCCTGCCAGAGCTGCCAGCTCACTATAATGGCCGATAATCCCGGCAACACTCATGGTTAATGTGTTTCTGCCGCAGGATAGGGATTTCTTAGCAATGCTATAAGCCGATTTGCTTGAAGCGCATTCTACTATAAGGTTGCATTTATTTATCAATTCCTCGATATTTCTGGCCGAGGCCCTGTTATCACCGTAAATACCTTCGGATAAACTGCTGCTCTTTGAATCATCGATATCAAAAAGGTAAACCGACCTTGCACCGAGCGAATTATCTTTAATAATCATTTTAGCCAAAGTTTTTCCTATGGCTCCGCATCCGGCTATGCCTATTTTTAATTTTCTATTCATAAACCCTGGTTCCTTACAATAATATTATCGATTAGACGGGTCTTGCCTAGCCAGGCTGCTAAAGCTATAAGGCAATTTCCGCTTAATATATTTTTTGGCTTTAAATTTAACGGGTCAACTATAACAATATAATCCAGACGGATATTCTTATTGCCGGATATCATGGTATTCATCGCCCTGATTATCTTTTTAACATCTTTTTCTCCGCCTTTGATCATATTTTTTGCCAGCATTAAGGCTCTGTAGAGGATTAATGCATCCTGCCTCTGCCCCTTATCAAGATAAGAATTCCTTGAGCTTAAAGCCAACCCGTCATTATCTCTTACTATAGGCAAAACTTTGATCCTAACAGGAAGGTTTAAATCCTTGCTCATCCTCTGTATTACAGCGGCTTGCTGTGCGTCTTTCTGCCCAAAATAAGCGGTTGTAGGCTGGGTTATATTTAAAAGCTTTAATACTACCGTTGCTACTCCCGTAAAATGACCCGGCCTTGATTTACCGCACATCGTATTATCCATCTGGCTGACTTTTACGACCGTATTATAACCCGGAGGATACATCTGGCCTGCCGAAGGATAAAACAGCACATCGACTTTTTCTTTCTTGCAAATATTCTTGTCGCGGGAGAAATCACGGGGGTATTTCTTGAAATCTTCGCTCGGAGAAAATTGTGCAGGGTTTACAAAAATACTGACAACTGTCACATCAGAATCCAAAGATGCCCTGCGAATCAAACTTATGTGCCCTTTATGCAAAGCTCCCATTGTCGGGACAAAACCTATAGTTTTCCCCTTTCTGTTTAAAGACAAAGACATCTCCTGCATTTTTTTTACCGAACAAATGACTTTCATATCAATTCCAATAACGGCCTCATTACGAAATCACGCTCGAACATCCTCGGATGCGGCACCTTTAACTCTTTCTTGTTAATAATAAGATTACCGAATAAAAGTATATCTATATCGATTATACGCGGGCCGTTGCGTACAGTCTTGACGCGACCCATCTCTTTCTCGATTTCTTTAAGTTTTTTCAGTAAATAGAGGGGAGTGATTCTGATGAGTATTTTTACTGCGCAATTAAGAAAGCGGTTTTGATTGACAGGCCCGCCAACTGCTGCTGTAGATATGATACTTGAGGTAGCTATTATTTTTAAACCTTTTATACTCTTAATTTTTTTCAAAGCTAATTCGATGTTCTTTCTACGGTTTCCTAAATTAGAACCTATGCCTAAATAACAGACTGCCATTAAATTACTTTTCTAAGCCTTGCTACCGCCTCTTTTAACCTGTCTTCTGGTACGGTAAGCGCCATACGGATATAACCTTCTCCATATTTGCCAAAACCCACTCCTGGGGTAACAACTAAGTCGGCTCTTTCAAGCAATATGTTGGCAAAATCAATTGATTTCATTTTTTTAGGGGTATTTATCCATAGATAAAAAGTGGCTTTGGGTAAGTTCAGGTCTAAACCAAGTTCTTTAAGCCCTGAGACTAAAACATCCCTTCTCTTTGAATATATCACTCTCATATCTTCTATGAATTTAACCGGGCTTTCTAATGCGCTAACCCCTGCAAGTTGTATAGCTGAAAATATCCCGGAATCAATATTTGACTTTACTTTTGCCAATGCCTGGATTAGTCCGGCATTACCACAGGCCCAACCTATCCTCCAACCGGTCATATTATAAGTTTTAGAGAGTGAATGAAACTCTATCGCAACATCCCTTGCGCCGTCTACTTCTAAAATACTTGGAGGCCGGTAACCGTCATATGCCATTTCAGAGTAAGCCAGGTCTGAAACTATGATAATTTTATGCTTTGCAGCAAATAAAACAGCTTGTTTATAAAAATCTTTATCTGCCGTAGCACCTGTAGGATTATTTGGATAATTAAGAAACATTATTTTT
Source organism: Candidatus Omnitrophota bacterium (assembly GCA_003598025.1). NCBI lineage: Bacteria > Pseudomonadati > Candidatus Omnitrophota > Candidatus Omnitrophota bacterium. Next base: position 329,113 of record QZKH01000006.1, on the reverse strand, counting down.
GATTTCTTAACTATTGCCGAAGGTATACTACCGAGGTCCGGCAAAAACCCATTATTTTCTTTTAAAGGCATCAGATAAGGTTTGCCCCCGGCAAGTATAGTCCCTCCTTTATATGGAGGATAACATGGGTCAGGGACTAAGGCATAATCGCCCTCATTCAGGAAAGAAAGCGGGAAATGGGCAATACCTTCCTTTGAGCCTATTAACGGTAAAACCTCGTTTTCATAATCCAGGCCAACCGAAAATCTTGTTTTATACCAATTAGAAATCGCTTTTCGTAATACAGGCATGCCCTGGTCCAGGGCGTATTTATGATTAGCGGCATCATTCGCTGCCAGAGAAAGCGCATCGATTATATGTTTAGGGGTCGGCTGGTCAGGATCGCCGATACCTAAATCAATAATATCCCTTCCCTGAGCCCTTGCTTTTCTTTTCGCCTTATCTATTTCCGCAAATAGATACGGTGGTAAACTATTTAATCTTTTAGAAATCTTAAACATCTCCTTCTCCATCATTCTATGAACTGTGAACAATGAACTATGAACTGGCTAATACTTCCTCCATCGTATATAACCCTGCCGGCTTGCCGTGAATCCATTTTGCCGCCTTTAAAGCTCCTAATACGAACAAGTCGCGGGAATGAGCCTGGTGTTTAATCTCGATCCGCTCAGAATTACCGCAAAATATCACTGTATGGTCACCAATAATGTCTCCAAGGCGGACTGCGTGTATTGGTATCTGCTTATTCGTAGTATCAGCCAAAACCTGGCCCATTCTTTTTGCAGTACCTGATGGCGAGTCTTTCTTGTTTTTGTGATGCGCCTCTATTATTTCGACTTCATAATCTTTGCCAAGAGCTGAAGCTATCTTGGGTAAAATAGAAAAAAGGACATTCACGCCCACAGACATATTGGGCGAAAATACTATCGGCACAATTTTAGAAACCTCTTTGACTTTCTCTATTTGTTTTTCATTAAAACCAGTGGTACCCAAAACAAGGGCTTTCTTGTGCCTGGCCACATAGTCAAGATTGGCTTCGCTGGCATCAGCTACGGTAAAATCAATAAAAACATCAACAAGAAACAGCCCGTCAGGATTAGAAGAAATCTTTATTTTCCCTAATTCCTTGCCGATCTGAGGAATGCCTTTCCTCTCTAAAGCAAAATTAACTTCAAAGTCCCTGTCCAAAGACGCAAGCTCAATTATCCTTTTTCCCATTTTCCCGCAAACGCCTGCTACCCCGAGTTTAATCATTACTATCTCCTGTAATTACGCTTAGCTTATCAACTTATAGTCACTAAGCGCTTTTCTTAGTTTTTCCGAATTCTCCGGAAGCATCTCAGTCATTGGAAGCCTTAGTCCCGGCTCACACATACCCATCAATCCCATAGCAGTCTTTACCGGGATTGGGTTTGTTTCTATAAACAAGGCTTTAATCAAAGGCAGCAGCTTGAGATGAATATTCCTGGCTTTGACAATATTACCCTTTTCGAACTCTGAAACAAGGCATGATACATCTTTAGGCACAATGTTAGCAGCAACAGAAATCACGCCTGTGCCACCTATGCTTAGAATCGGCAGCGTCAGGCTGTCGTCACCCGAAATCAGATCAAAGTTCTCCGGGCATAACAACTTAATCCTTGCCATCTGATCAAGATTACCTGATGCCTCCTTCACGCCTACAATGTTTTTACAATCACTTGCCAGTTTTGCTATCGTCTCAGGTTCAATATTGACCCCCGTCCTTGAAGCGATATTATAAAGAATAATCGGGATATCAACTGCATCCGCTATAGCTTTAAAATGTTGATACAGCCCTTTTTGAGTCGGACGGTTGTAATATGGCGAAACCTGCAATGAAGCATCAGCCCCTGCTTCTGCGGCATGCCTGGTAAGCATTACTGCTTCATCGGTTGAATTTGAGCCTGTGCCTGCAATAACAGGGACTCTGCCTTTTGCCTGCTCAACAGCTAACTCAATTACTCGGGAGTGTTCTTCAAAAGATAAAGTAGCTGATTCACCGGTAGTCCCGCAAGGAACAATCCCCTGGGTGCCGTTGTTAATTTGAAAATCAATCAACTCCCTGAATTTTTTACCGTCAACTTTTCCGTTCCTAAACGGTGTTACTATCGCAACTATAGACCCCTTAAACATGATATGCTCCTTTGTGCACCTTATATGCCTTTCCTTCAAGCCATACATCTTCAAATTTATTTGCCCTCTTGCTAAAATACACCTTAAGGATCTCTCCTGCCCTGGTTTTGACATTAACCCTGTTCCCGCAACCGGACTTTACGGAAAATATCAATGCCGAAGCGACTGAACCTGTGCCGCAGGCAAGGGTTTCATCCTCAACGCCTCTTTCGTAAGTACGGATTGCGATAGAATCTTTATTTAAGACTTCAACAAAATCTACGTTTGTCCCCGCAGGCATAAACCTTTTATGGTACCTTATAAATACCGATATCGGCTTTATATCAAGATTATTTAACCCCTCAACAAAAATTACAACATGCGGCACGCCCGTATTTATAAAATTAACTTTCAGCTTGCGCTTCTTCATAATAACAGGCATGTCTAATTTCAGGCTTTGCGGATCCGTAAGCTTTATCTTGATATTATCCTTTTTGACTATAGCATCGAGTATTCCGGCTTTTGTTTCTATAGTGAGTTTTTCTTTTCTCAGCTTCTGGCTTGTATATAATGCAACGCACCTCGCCCCATTTCCGCACATCTCCGCCTCAGAACCGTCAGCATTAAATATGCGCATGCGTATGTCTGCTCTTCTGCTTCTTTCAAGAACTAATACCCCATCAGCTCCGACACCAAACTTCCTGTCACAAATATCCTGAACCGATTTCCGTGAACTGTGAACAGTGAACCGCGAACTATTTTCTATCACCACAAAGTCATTCCCCGAAGCCACCATCTTTGTAAAAAGTACGTCTTTTTTCATGCTATAACCCCAGCAAAAAAGAAGGAATGGACTCATTACGGATTATGTCATCATAAGAATCCCTTCTTCTTATCAAAAATACCCTGTCTTTGACCACCAATACCTCAGCAGCCTTTAAACGTGAATTATAATTGGAAGACATGCTAAAACCATATGCCCCTGCGCCCATTACTGCAAGATAATCGCCTTCTTTCAGTTTCGGCAGCTTCCTCTCTTTTGCAAAAAAATCCCCGCTTTCGCAGATAGGCCCTACAACATCCACTTTTTCTTGTGACCTTGCGACCATGTGACCATGTGACCTTGTGTGTAATGGAACTATCTGGTGATAAGCGTCATATAAAGCCGGGCGGATAAGGTCATTCATACCGCCATCAACAATAACAAATTTTTTCTTGGGGCTCGATTTGACATAAAGCACTTTTGTCACTAATACTCCGGCATTACCTACGATAAACCTTCCCGGCTCAAGAATGATTTTTAAGCCGGTATTTTTAAGCAAGGGCAGGACCTTGGAAGCATATTTAGCGGCAGTCTGGGGAGTTTCTTTATCATAAATAATTCCTAGGCCTCCGCCTATATTCAAATAATTAAGCCCAATCCCCTGCCTGCGGGCAACATTTATGAATTTTACTACTTTGTTTATTGCAGCAACAAAGGGCGCGCTTTCGGTTATCTGAGAACCTATATGAATATGTATCCCTGATATTCTTAAATTGGAGAATTTACTCCTTAGTTTTAAGAAACCTAAAGCAGAATCAAAATCAATACCGAATTTATTAGTAATTTTACCGGTGGTTATGAATTTATGGGTTTTCGCCTCTACATCCGGGTTTATCCTTATTGCTACCTGCGCTTTTTTACCTAAAGCACCTGCAATACGGTTAATATTGGCAAGCTCAGGCAAAGATTCAACATTAAAAAACAATATGCCTGCCCGTAAAGCATCCTCTATCTCTTTATCAGTTTTGCCGACTGATGCATAAACTATCTTTTCTGCCGGGCAGCCTACCTTAAGCGCACGGTATAGCTCGCCTCCTGAGACTATATCCAGGCCTGCGCCTTTATCAACCAAGGCTTTAAGAACAGCCAAATTAGAATTTGATTTTACCGAGAAACATATTAAAGGATTAACCGCCTTAAAAGCCTGCTGTAATTTCACAAAATGGCTGATCAAGGTATGGTAGCTATATACATAAAGAGGTGTGCCGAATTTCTCAGCCAAATCCTCTAATTTTACGTTCTCACAGAAAAAATGGTTATTTCTGAATTTAAATTCATGCATGCTGCTATTTCCTTTTTTGCCTGTTAATGGACTTTTTGGAATTTACTGAAACTTTCGGGTCAAATAGCTTTATTATATCTTTTTTCACAATCTTACCTGAGAATTTTTTAAGCAAGCTCTCCGGCATGCTTTTAATCTCAATGGAATTATCAAGAGAGTATTTAACAAGCTTGCCGATAATCGTATGCGCATCCTTAAAAGCTACACCTTTATTAACCAGGTAATAAACCAAGTCCGTAGCATACAGAGATTCATCCTTAAGCTGTTCCTCGATCTTATCTTTGTTAAACCTCAAAGTACTGATAAGGCCGGTAAGTATCTTTAATTCTTTCTCAACTATCTCAAAAGAATCAAAAAGTGGCTCCTTATCCAGCTGCATATCCCTGTTATAAGTAAGAGGCAGGCCTTTCATCATCGTTAACACACTTACTAAATTGCCATATAACCTGCCACAATAACCCCTTATAAGCTCTAATGTATCAGCATTCTTCTTTTGAGGCATAAGCGAGCTGCCCGTACAGAAAGATTCATCAATTTCAACAAAGTCAAATTCCTTTGTAGACCATATAATCAAATCCTCGGCTAACCTTGATAAATGCATACCTATAGTGCTTAAGACGCTAAGAATCTCGATTACGAAATCCCTGTCGCTTACGGTGTCCAGTGAATTGTTAGTCGGATGAATATTCAATTCTGTATCCAGGCCTAAAGTTTTTATTAGCTTCCCGGCCTTAATACTATACTCGCCTGCCATTATGGGCGTTCCTGCAAGAGCTCCGGAGCCCATGTTTATTTCCAGATTATCAAAAATATAATCCAATCTTTTGCTATCCCTTTCAAGCATTTCCTCATACGCTGAAAAATAATCTTTAAGAGATACAGGCTGTGCATGCTGCATATGTGTAAAACCGGGTAATATCACTTTAGCATTTTCCATACCTACATTAATTAGGGCAGCTTTTAACGACTCTATATTACAATTAAGCTTTGTAATAGCAAATTTACAATATAATTTTGTTGCGAATACAACCTGATCATTCCTTGACCTGGCAGTATGCAGCTTTAAAGCTAAACTACCTACCTTCTTCTGCAGCGCATTCTGAATAAAAGTATGGATATCCTCATCGTTCTTATTAATCTTGAGTTTGCCGCTCTTAAGTCCAGCTGATATCTGCTCTAATTCTTTTGTGAGCTTCTTTGCTTCTTGTGCATTTAAGTAACCTGCTGATTTTAAAACACTGACATGCAAAACAGAGCCAATGATATCACACTCAGCCAGTTTATAATCATATTGTACGGATTTGGTAAACTCTTCTACCAAAGGATCGGTTTTCTTACTAAACCTTCCACCCCATAATTTCTTTGTCATATTCTACCTCTCTAAGATTTATTCCGTGAACTATGAACCATGAACTATTGTTTATACGGCATTCCCCAGATCTTGATGAACCCCTCTGCTAATTTCTGGTTAAATTTATCATCCTGGCCGTAAGTGCTCAGCTCCTTCTTATACAAGGAATGTGATGATTTTCTCGCAACAGCTACACAGCTGCCTTTAAAAAGTTTAAGTTTAATAGTACCGCTTACGCTTTTCTGGGTTGAATTTACAAACCCGTCTAAAGCTTCCTTTAACGGTGAGAACCATAAGCCATAATAAACCATTTCGGAATATTTCATGGAAACCAGCTCCTTAAAATGGGCGCATTCCCTGTCTAACACCAGGCTCTCTAATTCTTTGTGCGCGGCAAAAAGTATGGTTGCAGCAGGCGCCTCATATATCTCCCTGGATTTAATACCTACCAGCCTGTTCTCAACTAAATCAACCCTGCCTACGCCATGAGTCCCGCCCACCTCATTAAGCTGTATTATCAGGTTCTTTAACGTATAGGATTTACCGTCAATCTTTTTTGGCACTCCTTTATCAAAGGTGATTTCCACATATTTAGGGTAAGAAGATTGCCCGCCCGGGTTTTTAGTGATCATGTAGGCATCTTCCGGAGGCTCCTGCTCCAGATTTTCTAATACCCCTGCCTCTATACTGATACCCCAAATATTCCTGTCAATACTGTACGGCTTTTTTTTGCTCACATCTATGGGGATATTATGCATTTTTGCGTATTCAATTTCCTCATCCCTGGATTTAAACTCCCATTCCCTGACAGGCGCAATTATCTCTAAGCCCGGGTCAAGTATGCCGACACTTACTTCAAACCTAACCTGGTCATTGCCTTTTCCGGTACAACCATGCGCAACATAAGAAGCTTTTTCTTTATGCGCCAGGTCAACTAAATGCTTGGCAATTAACGGCCTTCCTAAGGCTGTAGCAAGCAGGTATTTGCCTTCGTATATTGCATTAGCCTTTAACGCAGGCAAAATATAATCATCTATAAACTCTTCCTGTAAATCCTTGATATAAACTTTGGAAGCCCCCGCAGAAAAAGCCCTTTTCTCTATAGCTTTAAGATCCTCGCCGCTTCCTAAACCCTGGCCCAAATCCGCTACGAAACATACCACATCATATCCTCTTAAAGTTAGCCACTTAACAATGCAAGAAGTATCTAACCCCCCTGAATAAGCAAGTACAACTTTCTTCATTTATTGTCTCCTAATAATTTTATCAATATCGCCTTTTGCACATGGAGCCTGTTTTCAGCCTGGTCAAACACTATAGAATTAGCTCCGTCAATGACTTCATCTGTAATTTCTTCCCCTCTATGGGCGGGAAGACAATGCATAATCAATGCGCCCGCCTTTGCCAAGCTAACTAACTTAGAGTTAATCTGGAATTTCTCAAATGCCTTCTTTCTTTTGGCTGCTTCCTTCTCCTGCCCCATGCTTGTCCAGACATCTGTATATATAACATCTGCTCCTTCTGCTGTTTCTGCCGGATCATAGGAATGGCTGATAAGGCAATTTGTCTCTTTAGACAAAATTACAGCCCCTTCAAGGACTCCTCCATCCGGTTCATAACCTTTTGGAGTAGCCATCTTCATATTTATACCGAGCTTTGCACAAACATACAGTAAAGAATTGCTTACATTATTTCCGTCTCCTATGTAAGCTAGCGTTATTTTCTGCCTATCTTTAAGTTTCCTTGTAACCGTGTAAATATCAGCCAGTGCCTGGCATGGGTGTGAGAAATCTGACAGGCCGTTTATTACCGGAACAGAAGAATACTTAGCAAGTTCAACCACATTAGCATGCTCAAAAGTCCTTATTACAATACCGTCGACATACCTGGAAAGGGTTTTAGCCACGTCCTTAATCGACTCCCTTACTCCCAAGTTGATCTCGCCGGGAGAAAGATAAATAGAATTACCTCCCAATTGATACATGCCAACCTCAAAAGAAACCCTGGTCCGGTTAGAAGGTTTCTGGAATATCAGCGCTAAAGTCTTGCCGGTCAGATGCCGGGAGAACTTTTGCCTATCGGCAATCAAGCTATCAGTTAGAGAAAGAATATCCTCTATCTGGCTCCTTTTAAGGTTTACGATTGAAATAAGATCTTTATCCATGGCAAACATCCTTCATTACTTTATTTAATATTTGAACTGCTTTATCAATTTCTCTTTTAGTTACGTTTAATGCCGGCATAAGCCTTAAAACCGAACCGTGGGTGCAGTTAATCAACAGCCCTTCTCCAATACACCTTTCGACGATCGGTTTCCCCTCTATATTAAGCTCTACTCCGAACATAAGCCCAAGACCCCTGGCATCATTGATAACCGAATATTTTTCTTTAAGTTTCATAAGGTTCTTATAAAGGTAATCACCTACAACCTCTACGTTTTTAAGGATCTTTTCTTTCTTAATCGACCTTAATACCGCTAAAGCTGCTTTACAAATAACCGGCCCGCCACCAAAAGTAGAAGCGTGCATGCCGGGCAAAAGCAGATCGGCAATATCCTTTTTAACCACCATTGCGCCTATAGGCAAGCCGCCGCCAAGAGCCTTTGCCAAAGTCAGAATATCCGGTTTTATACCGTAATGCTCATAGCAAAACATTTTGCCTGTCCTTCCTATGCCAGTTTGAACCTCATCGATAATCAAAAGCAAACCTTTTTCATCGCAGACATTCCTTAGCTCCACCACAAAATCCCTTAAGGCGACATTTATACCACCCTCGCCCTGGATCAATTCAAGCATTATACCTACTGTTTTATCCGTGATTGCCCTCTTAACTGCTTCTATATCATTGAACTCAACAGTTTTAAATCCGGCAGGTAAAGGCTCAAAGCCTTCCTGGTATTTCTTCTGCCCCGTAGCTGCGAGTGCTGCCAGAGTCCTGCCGTGGAATGAATTTGTAAAAGTTATGATTTCATACTTGCCCTTGCCGAATTTCCTCGAGAATTTTATTGCTGCTTCATTAGCCTCTGCGCCTGAATTGCAAAAAAATACCTTAGCAGGAAAAATAACATTGATTAATTCTTTTGCTAATACGGCCTGGGGGACTTGATAATAATTATTAGGTATGAATATCAGCTTTGATATCTGGTCCCTGACTGCCTGCATCACCTTAGGGTGACAATGCCCAAGGTTATTAACGCCCCACCCCGGGAAAAAATCTAAATATGCCTTATTATGTATATCCCATAACCAACTGCCCTTGCCCTTTGTGAAGACCAATGGTGTCTTATTGTATGTAGGCATAATAAAATCACTATATGATTGTAATATATCTTCTAATTTCATTTCACTATCTCTGTGCCGATACCTTCATCGGTAAAAATTTCAAGTAGCAGACCATGCGGTATACGCGCATCAATGATATGCGTCTTTTTAACCCCGTTATTCAAGGCATCTACGCAGGCCTGGACCTTCGGTATCATACCCTGGTTAATCACATTTTCGCTTATAAGACCCTTTGCCTCCTCAGTATTCAGCGTCGAAAGAAAAGAATGCGGATCATCCGGATTCCTCATGATCCCTTTTACATTGGTAAGCAAAACCAGCTTCTCGGCTGATAAGGCTGAAGCTATACTAGAAGCTGCCTCATCGGCATTTATGTTATATGTTTTTTTATCCTTGCCTGTGCCCATGGGCAATACCACAACAACAGTATCTGACTTAAGCCTGTCCAAAATATTATCTGTGACAACCTGAGCAACTTCGCCGACCAACCCTAAGTCAATCTTGGCCTTCTTTTTTTTAGCCAGGATTATATTTTCCTTGCCATTTAACCCTACGGCCTTAGCGCCAATCTGAACTATCTCCGCAACAATCATCTTATTAAGTTTATCCAGCTCATCTTCAACGATAGTTAATGTGTCTTCGTCGGTCACTCTCATACCGTCGATAAACTCTGTCTTTTTACCTGACTCCCGGATCCGGTCGCTTATATTTGGCCCGCCACCGTGAACAAGAACCGGCTTTAAGCCCATGAAGCTTAAGAAGACAATATCTTCGAGTATACCTCTCCTGATCTTCTCTTCGCTTAATATGCTGCCGCCGTATTTTATTACGACGATTTTTTTATGAAATTTCTTAATATAAGGCAGGGCCTCAATAAGAACATTAGCTTTTTTAATCGCTTCTTCCATATTTATCTTCCTTTAGTTATACTCAGCATTAATTTTTATATACTCAGGAGTAAGGTCGCTGGTATAAACAGTAGCGGAGTATTTACCTGCCCCTAAATAAACATCTATGTTAATATCTTTTTTCGCAAGAGAACTGGCCTTAATCCTGATTTTGTCTTCGTTCAACAAAATACCTGATGCGCCAAGGCTGGCGACTATCCTGCCAAAGTTTGGGTTCTGCCCGTATATGGCTGTTTTAAACAAATCTGAATTTGCTATAGCTAAAGCCCCTTTTCTTGCCTGTCCATAGCTTTTAGCACCGTTAACATTTATCCTGATGAATTTCGTTGCGCCTTCGCCGTCTCTGACAATCAATTTAGCTAACTCTAAACAAACAGTGTTCAGCGCCTTGGTAAAAATCCCAAAAGCTGCCCCTTTATCAATAAGCTTATTGCCGGCAAGGGAATTAGCTAAAACCATCACACTATCATTCGTACTCATACAACCATCAACGGTTATGCTATTAAAAGAACTTTCTACCGCTCCTTTTAAAGATTTATCAAGCGCCCTCTGGGTGATACTAGCATCGGTAAGGACAAAACAAAGCATAGTGGCCATCGATGGAGAGATCATCCCTGCTCCTTTAGCAATCCCGCAAATAGTAACGACTTTTGAACCTATTTTAAATCTTACGGTTATCTCTTTAGCAAAGGTGTCTGTTGTTAATATCGCTTTTTTGGCCTTATCTATGCCGCTCGCTGAAAGTAAAGGAAAAAGCTTAATGATACCCCTACTTACATTCTCCATAGGCATCCTTTTGCCTATTATCCCGGTAGAAGCAACTAATACCGCTTCTTTTAGCAAGCCTAAAGGCTCAGCCACCATAGCTGCCATTCTAGACGCATCTTTAATCCCCTGTCCGGAAGTAAAACAATTGGCATTGCCGCTATTGACAATAATCGCCTGGAAGAATTTAGACTTGCTAAGATGTTCTTTGTCAATTTTTAAAGGGGCTGCTTTAATCTTATTGGCAGTAAAAACACAGGAAGCTTTAGCTGGGACTTCAGAAATAATTAAACCTAAATCCAATTTTCCGGATTTCTTAATGCCTGAAGCGACTGCCGCTGCCTTAAACCCGCAGGGTAAATAAGCTTTATTCAGTATGTTCATAACAACCCCGTAGTCTCGGGGATCTTATACATAATATTCATGTTTTGTACAGCCTGCCCGGAAGCGCCTTTTGAAAGATTGTCTATTGCCGCTATTATTATAACCGAATCACCGCAATCCTTTATCCCTATATCGCAGTAATTGGTTTCATACACATCACTGACTTTGGGGAATTTACCCTCTTCTTTGATCCTGATAAAAGGTTCATTCTTATAAAAACTCTTGAATATCCCCAAGATATTCTTACCTTTAGCTGCATGGCTCTTGTTTACGTATATCGTCTCGATTATCCCCCTGTTTATCGGGAGAAGGTGCGGCACGAATTTAATTTTTACCTTGGATGAGGCAAGCCTGCTTAGATACAGCTCGATCTCCGGCATATGCTGATGGGTGTTAACCTTGTATGCGCTGAAATTACCGGCTACCTCAGAAAATAGAAATTCCTTCGTAAGCTTCTTTCCCGCCCCGGAAACACCTGACTTGGCATCAATTATTATGGAACTGTTATCCACTAATCCCAAAGAAACTAACGGCGCCAAAGCTAATATTGCAGCAGTCGGATAACACCCTGGGTTTGCCACAAGTTTAGCATGCTTGATTTTATTCCTATAAATCTCGGGCAGACCATAAACTGCCTTACGCAAACCAAGATTATCCTTATGTTTCTTCCCGTAAAATTTCTCAAAAACCCTGGTATTTTTAATCCGGTAATCTGCGCTAAGGTCGATTATTTTCTTATTGATCTTAAGTAATTTCGGCGTAAAATCCATAGAAACTGTATGGGGCAAAGCCAAAAATATCAGGTCGCACTTATCAGCTATCTCCTTAAAATCAGCTTTTTTGCAGACCCTGTCAAGCCTACCTTTGAATTTCGGGAAAACCTGCGAAATCACCTGCGGGTCCTTGCCGGTATTATAAAGTCCGCATATAGAAACATAAGGATGTCCAAGAAGTATGCCGATTAATTCTTCGCCGGTATGCCCTGTAGCCCCGATAATACCAACTTTTATATTCATTTCTAATTTCTCCATCGTTTATTGACCATCTTAGAATAAAAAAATTGCATAGTCAAGAAATTTCTCGTCGATTAATATCCCCGTAAAATAAAAAATCCCGCTTATCCAGCGGGATCTCTTATCTCACATCTATGAACTATGAACTATGAACTATGAACTAACATTCCTTACCTCTTTGTCCACTGGAAGCGCTTGCGTGCTCCTTTACGGCCGTATTTTTTGCGCTCTTTCATGCGCGGGTCACGCGTGATAAAACCCTGCTTACGGAGTAAATCCTTAAAGCTCGGGTCAAATGAAGCTAATATGCGAGAAATACCAAGCCTCAAAGCACCAGCCTGCCCAGTTAAACCGCCCCCACTTAAATTTGCGAAAATATCGTATTTATCCAAAGTATTTGTAGCCATTAAAGGCTGTTTTATGATAATCCTGTCAGTTTCCCTGATAAAATATTCTGAAAAATCCTTACCGTTAACAGAAATCCTGCCAGAGCCAGGCATAACCCTCACCCTTGCTATAGCTTCTTTCCTTCTGCCTAATGCCTTAGATTGCGTTGCTGCTTCCATAAAAAATCAGACCTCCAAATTAATTAAATTGCCGCCTTTATGCGGGTGCTGCTCTGTATTATATACCTTCAATTTCTTTATCATATCCCTGCCAAGAGGCCCTGAAGGCAGCATCCTCTTAACCGCAAGCCTTATAACGTTAGAAGGGTTTTTCTTAAGCAAGGTTTCAAGGCTGACTTCCCGCAAGCCGCCGGGATATCCGGAAAACCTGCGGTAAACCTTTTCTGTCATTTTCCTGCCTGTAACTCTTATCTTATCCGCATTAAACACGATCACAGAATCACCCGTATCTATATGCGGCGTAAATTCGGGTTTGTGTTTCCCTCTTAAAATAACGGCAATCTTTACAGCAAGCCTGCCAAGTATCTTGCCCTTGGCATCTACAATATACTGCCCTCTTTTTATCTCTCTTTTTTTAGCTATAAAGGTCCTGTTCATAAAACTCTCCTATAAAAATAATGAACTAAAAGTATAACATATCTGCTATATAAGTCAATATATTTTACAATTTTTTTATACCTATAACCAACTGTTTAAGCACCAGGATGGGGTTTAATAGGTAGTTTTTACCAAGAAAAGCCCGCAGGCAGGAGCGGTTTGCCCGGCCAAGCGCCTATCTTTAGCAGACAATATTCTCTTAATACCTGTCTTTAATCTGCCTCTTCCAATGTCTATAAGCGTACCCGCAATATTGCGTACCATATTATACAAAAAACCATCCGCCTCTATATCCAGGGCAATGATATTGCCCGTGACATTATAGCTCAAGCCAAATATGTTTGGCTTTATTTTTTTTAAGCTGACATTGAATATCGTCCTGACCTTATCTCTTACAGAGCTGCTGCTTGCACAGAACGAACTGAAATCATGCCTGCCCAGCAAAGAATTCGACTCTTTACGCATAAGCTTGATATCAAGGCCATAAGCGCAAAAGTATGCATATTTCTTGAAAAATACGCACCTATCCGATGAGTTGACTATGATGTACCTGTACAATTTGGATTTAGCATTAAACCTGCTGTGAAAATCAATATGGACTTCTTTTATGTTTTTTACTGCGATATCATTAGGCAACAAAGAATTTAGTGCTTTTTTAATTTTGACTAATGATAATTTTGAATGGGTCTTAAAATTAGCTACCTGTGATAAAGCATGCACTCCGGCATCGGTCCTGCCGGCGCCAGTGATATTAATTTCTTCCTGGAGGATTTTAGTAAGGACGGATTCTATTACCTCTTGTATGCTGGGCTTAAGCTTGCTGCGGGTCTGAGTCTGCCAGCCACAATAATTTGTGCCATCGTATTCTATTCCAAGCCTGATATTGCGCTTCAGGTTATTAACCGTCTTGTTGGGCTTTGCAGCATTGCCTTGTTTCATTTAATTAGAATTTCAGCAATCTGAACAGCATTTGTAGCAGCGCCCTTACGGAGATTATCTGCAACAACCCAAAGCCACATGCCGTTTTTCACAAAACAATCCTTACGTATCCTGCCGACAAAAGTTTCATCCTTGCCTTCAGCATCCTTGGGCATAGGATAAAGGTTTGATTTGGGATCATCGATTAAAACAATCCCCTCTGATTTGGCTAATATTTTCTTAGCTAAAGCAACTGATATCGGTTTTACAGTCTCTATATATACTGATTCTGAATGCCCGGTCCTGACCGGGACCCTGACTGTAGTGGCTGAAATCTTAATCTTACTGTCATGCATTATTTTATGCGTCTCTTTTACCAGCTTCCACTCTTCGCTTGTGTAATCACACTCAGTAAATCCTCCGATTTGAGGAAATACATTGAAAGCCAGTTGCTGCGGCATACTAGGATTATCGACATTAACGTTTACCTTATCAAATCCTCCGGCAGCTATCATATTTATTTCTTCCTTTAACTGCTCAACGGCAGACCTACCAGCACCTGAAGAAGCCTGCAGAGTGGTAACGATTATCCTTTTAATGCCTGCTTTTTTATAAATCGGCCAAAGCGCTACCACCATTTGTATGGTAGAACAATTAGGATTGGCAATGATGCCTTTATGCTTTTTTACATCCCGGCCGTTTACTTCCGGAACCACCAGAGGCACATCCTTATCCATTCTAAAATCGGCACCGTTATCGATAACCACAGCACCACACTTTACAGCCTCCCTGGCAAAAGTTACGGCTGCCCCCTTTTCTCCCTCAGTACCGGCAAACAAAGCAATGTCTGTTCCCCTAAACGAGTTGCTACCGATTGCCTCTACGGAATATTTAACCCCGTCTACAACAATATCCCTGGAAGAACGGGCCAAAACTTTGATTTCTCCGGCAGGAAAATTACGCGCCTTAAGGACACGCAACATTTCTATACCTACAGCACCGACTCCTACTACAGCAATATTATATTTTTTCATAGTGATTTAGAGATTATATCTCCGATTTCAGATGTGGAGAAACCCATCTTCCCTGCGGCTAAAGATTTTAATTTCGTCCTCACCAAATTAATTACCGAAGCCTCTATAGCATTTGCGGCTTTTACCTCTCCCAGGCTTTCCAGCATCATACCTAATGCACAAATTGCCGCTAAGGGATTAATTACATTTTTGCCTGTATATTTAGGTGCGCTGCCTCCGATAGGCTCAAACATAGATACACCGCCCGGATTAATATTTCCGCCGGCGGCAATACCCATCCCTCCCTGGATCATTGCACCTAAGTCAGTTATTATGTCTCCAAACATATTATCTGTAACAATAACATCAAACCATTCCGGATTCTTGACAAACCACATCGTAGTCGCATCCACGTGTGCATAATCAACGGCTATATCGGGATATTCCTTGGCTACTTCATAAAATGTCCTCTCCCACAAATCCCAGGCATAGGTAAGGACGTTAGTCTTACCGCAGAGAGTAAGCTTCTTGCGTTTATTACGCTTTCGGCAAAACTCAAAAGCATATCTTATACAGCGTTCGACACCCTTACGGGTATTATAAGACAACTGTATTGCTACTTCGTCCTTGGTACCCTTATCTCTGAACTCACCCATTCCTTTATAAAGGCCCTCAGAGTTCTCGCGTACCACAACGAAATCAATATCTTCCGGCTTCTTGTCTTTAAGGGGGCAGAAATTGGAATTGTACAATTTTATCGGCCTTAAATTTATATATTGGTCGAGAGCAAACCTTAATCTTAAAAGTATGCCTGTTTCCAATATCCCGGGCTTGACCTCAGGATGGCCTATCGCTCCAAGGTATATGGCAGAATACTCTCTAAGATTGTCGATATCTTTGTCTTCCAAAGTCTTACCGGTCTTAAGGTATCTTGCTCCGCCGAATTCAAAAGCATCGGCTTTATATTCAAATGAAAATTTCCTGCTTGCAGATTCCAATACTTTCAAACCCTCAGCTATAACTTCCGGGCCGGTGCCATCACCCGGTATCACGGCAATTTTATACATAGCAATCCTTTAATTAATTGGTTACTTCTTCAATCCAGTTTATTTTCGCTTTATTCAATATAATCAGGCCTTTTTCTTCTGATTTCCCTCTCTTAGAAATCAAGCCTGTATCAGGGTAATACACCTGCACTACGGTAACCGCAATAAAGTCCTCTTTGAGGTCATTGATAAAATCAATTACTCTTTCGCCTGGATTGATATGAATAAAACCCCTAAGAAGTATTTTGTCTTCACAAAAAATATTGACCTTGCGCCTCTCCTTTTCCACTCTCATGGTGACGCCCTCCTGGCCTTTGACTTAACCCAGGCGATCAATCCTCCCTGCTGTACTATCTCCTGTAAGAATACTGGAAAAGCCTGAGTTTTATAAGTTTTATTTTGAGTTATATCCTTTATTATACCACTTGAAAGATCTATTTCAATAATGTCTCCGTCTTCTATTTCTTTCGTATTTTCTAACTCCAGAAAAGGCAAACCGATATTTATTGCATTTCTGAAAAAAATCGCCGCAAAGCTGTTAGCGATAACTGCAGATATCCCGCATCCCTTTATGGCAACCGGTGCATGCTCTCTGGAAGAACCGCATCCAAAGTTCTTGCCCGCAACAATAATATCGCCATCTGCGACTTTTTTGGAGAAATCAGGAGCAATCGTTTCCATGCAGTGGCTTCCGAGCTCTTTAGGATCGGTTGAAACCAAATATTTAGCGGCAATTATATCGTCTGTGTTTATATCATCGCCGAATTTATGAACCTTGCCTTTTATAATCATACTCTTGCGGGGTGGTTGATGTAACCGGCTATCGCAGAAGCTGCAGCAACAGCAGGGCTGGACAGGTAAACAAATGATTTAGGGCTGCCCATTCTGCCGATAAAATTCCTATTGGTTGTTGCGATACAAGTCTGCCCTTCGGTAAGTATACCCATATGGCCTCCCAAACACGGACCGCAGGTAGGAGTAGAAAACACGCCTCCTGCTTTCACAAAAATTTCAGCCAATCCTTCTTTAACAGCCTCAAGATATATCTTCTGAGTAGCGGGTATCACAATAAGCTTTACTTGCGGGGCTACCTTTTTATTTCTTAATATTCCTGCTGCTATCCTAAGATCGCTTATCCTGCCATTTGTGCAGGAGCCTATGACGACCTGATCAACTTTTATGTTTTTAAGCTCTGCTACCGGCTTAACATTACTTGGCAGATGAGGGCATGCAACAACCGGATCAAGCTCAGATACGTCCCATTCGTAAACTTTATCATACTTAGCATCTTTATCGGAATAAAGTATCTTCGATTTATTTTTTATCGCCTTCGCCCCCCGACCACTTGATTCCTTGTCCCCCTGATTCCTCATAGCCTCTTCTACGTATTCCAAAGTAATCTCATCCGGTTCAATCAATCCTGCCCTGGCACCCGCTTCTATAGCCATGTTTGACATCGAGAACCTATCATCAATCGGCAATTTCCGGATTACAGGTCCGGAAAATTCCATAACCTTATACAAAGCTCCGTCAACCCCGATTTTACCTATAGTATATAATATCAGGTCCTTTCCGGTAACCCATTTCTTTAATCTCCCTTTGAATACGAATTTAACCGTAGGGGCAACTTTAAGCCAGACTTTGCCGTCGATAAACGCCCTGGCTAAGTCAGTTGACCCGACACCGGTCGAATAAACACCTAAAGCCCCGTAAGTACAAGTATGGGAATCAGCGCCGATAACTAAATCACCAGGCAAAACTAATCCTTTTTCCGGCAATAAGGCATGCTCTATACCCATGCATCCTACCTCAAAATAATTTTTAATCTTTTGTTCTTTTGCAAAATCAGCAAGTACCTTGCATTGGTTAGCGCTTCTTAAGTCTTTCGCAGGGGTAAAATGATCGGGAACAAGAGCAATTCTGTTACGATTAAAAACCTTCTTAAAACCGGACCTCCTGAATTCTTCTATGGCTAAGGGGGCAGTGATATCATTGCCCAAAGCCAAATCCACTCTGGCTTCGATGAATTCTCCGTGTTGAATATCTTTTTTGCCGCTATGTGCGATTAGTATCTTTTCTGCAATTGTGTATGCCATATAATATTTTGTTATGTTATATAAAGCGTAAAGTTAATTAAAGCTACATGAAGTTATTTATGCAACATTCTGTAACTTTAATTAACCCTGAGCAGCCATATGTAACATCTTACTTAAATCTCTTTACGATAAGAGTAGCGTTGTGGCCTCCGAATCCCAGGGAATTTGACATGCAAACATCAACCTTATGTTTACGGCTTTTATTAGGCACATAATCAAGGTCGCAATCAGGATCCGGATACTCATAATTTATCGTCGGAGGGACTACATTATCTCTTATAGCTAAACAACATGCCAGGAATTCGACACCACCTGCTGCCCCCAATAAATGCCCGGTCATGGATTTTGTTGAGCTTACCATTACTTTTTTGGCATGTTCGCCCAAAGCCGTCTTTATAGCCATGGTTTCCACCTTATCATTCAACTTGGTAGAAGTCCCATGTGCATTAATATAAGTGATCTCTTGGGGGCCGATTTGCGCATCCCGCATCGCCCATTTCATCGCCAGAGAAGCCCCGCTGCCATCAGGGTCCGGAGCAGTTATATGGTAGGCATCTGCAGACCTGCCATATCCGGAAATTTCACAATAAATTTTTGCGCCCCTCTTTTTGGCGTGCTCCAAAACCTCTAAAACAACAACTCCGCAGCCCTCAGCCATAACAAAACCATCCCTTTGGGCATCAAAAGGACGGCTGGCTTTCTGCGGTTCATCATTTCTTTTAGATAAAGCTTTTAAGGCGCAGAAACCGCCGACGCCCAGATTTGTTATGCAACTTTCGGTACCGCCGGTAATCATAATATCAGCTTCTCCGTTCTGAATAATGCGGAAAGCATCTCCTATAGCATGAGAACCAGAAGCACATGCTGTAGTTATGCATAAATTCGGGCCTTTAAAGCCGAATTTCATCCCAACATGGCCCGAAGCTTCATTTACTATAAGCATAGGTATCAGAAAAGGAGATATTCTTGAAGGCCCCTTCTCCAGGAATAACTTATATTCTTCTTCAATAATCCTCAAACTTCCTATGCCGGAGCCAATAAGCACGCCGGCTCTTTCTTTGTCTATTTTATCAAGTTCAAAACCGCAATCATTAACAGCTTGTATGGAACTGGCCAGAGCGTACTGGACAAACTTCTCCATTCTATGCAGGTCTTTTTTATTAAAACCATACTGTAAAAGGTCAAAACCCTTAACTTCTCCGGCGATCTGACTGACAAAAGCCGATACATCCAGCGTTGTAGTCTTGCCTACGCCGGATTTGCCTTCGGTCAATGACTTCCAAAAGCTAGCCACATCATTGCCTACAGGAGAAACGACCCCTAATCCTGTTACCACAACTCTTCTTTTATCTGTGCTCATTTTTTGTCCATTAGCAAATACCCCGCTTAAATGCGAGCGGGGTATTTTATATAAACTTAATATATCTCAAGGCGTTATTTATTAGCAGTCTTTTCTTCAATGTACTTAACTGCGTCGCCGACTGTTGCTATTTTCTCGGCATCTTCATCCGGTATTTCAACGCCAAATTCTTCTTCCAACGCCATTACCAATTCTACGGTATCCAAAGAATCGGCGCCCAGATCATCGATAAAGGATGCCTCAGGCGTAACCTCTTCAGGCTTAACTCCCAGTTGTTCAGCAATTATTGATTTAACCTTGTCTTGAACTGACATTCTTTTTTCCTCCTTGTGTTTACCCACAAATTATACCATTACCATCCCGCCATCAACAATAACCGTTTGCCCGGTGATATAATTTGATTCCTCAGAAGCCAAGAATAAACATGTAGCGGCAATATCTTCCGGGGTACCAAACCTGCCCAGCGGAATAGCAGTCAGCATTTTCTGCTTAACTTCGTCAGGCAATTTCGCTGTCATTTCTGTTTGTATAAAACCCGGCGCAACTGCATTGACATTTATATTACGGGAACTCAACTCTTTTGCGGTTGATTTCGTCAAAGCAATTATCCCGGCCTTAGAAGCAGAATAGTTAGCCTGCCCAACATTACCTATTATACCAATGATCGAAGCGATATTTACTATCTTGCCATATCGCGCTTTTATCATGGATTTGGAAGCAGCTTTTGTGCAATTAAATGTGCCTTTTAGGTTTACATTCAAAACTGCATCCCAATCACCAGCAGACATCCTAAGGATGAGTCCATCCTTAGTAATCCCTGCATTGTTAATTAATATATCAACCTTTCCAAATTTGTCAAGAATTTTGTTAATCCCTTCTTCAACTTTTTCGTAATTAGTCACATCTATTTGATCGTAAAGAGTTTTCCTTCCGAGAGATTCGATATCTTTACAGGTATTTTTGGCTTCATCAATGTTCACATCCCAAATAACTATGTCTGAGCCTTCCTTTGCCAACTTTAACGCTATCGAACGGCCTATGCCTCTTGCTCCACCGGTGATAAGGGATACTTTATCCTTTAAAAGCATTATGAACTCCTTTTTTCTGCTAAATTAATAATATCTTCTTTTTTCTCCACATTAACCACTTTAGCAGTTTCATTAATCCTGCGCATGAGACCTTTTAGGACCTTTCCCGGGCCAAACTCAAAAAAATCCAAGACGCCCGATGATATGGCAAACCGCATAGAATCTTCCCAAAGCACACTGCTTGCTACCTGTTTTATCAGATTTAGTTTAATCTCCTCCGTAGAGGTGACGGGCAGTGCACTTACATTGCTTATAACAGGTATCTTGGGGGGATTTACCTGCACCTTATCAAGTTCTGCTGCCAGCCTTACCCCGGCACCCTTCATATAAGAAGAATGGAAAGCTCCGCTCACATCCAGCAAAATCGCTCTTTTGGCACCCTTCTTTTCAGCTTCAACCACAGCTTTGTCTATATCCTGACCGGCACCAGAAATAACTATTTGCCCCGGAGAATTAATATTAGCTATCTCCACACCGGTTGATGAACACACTTCTTTTATAAGCTTGAGGTCTAAACCCAATATTGAAGCCATCTTACCCGGGGTTTTAGAAGCCTCTTCTTCCATAAACTGGCCCCTGCGCCTTACAAGTCTTACTGCATCTCTAAAATTTAAGGCCTGGCTTGCGACTAAAGCCGAATATTCTCCTAAACTCAGTCCGGCAGTAAAACCAGCACCGGATAAATCAAAACCCGTTTCTTTAATAAAGACCTGCCAGCAAGCAATGCTCATAGTCAAAATAGCCGGCTGACAATTCTGGGTCTTGGTAAGCTCTGCTTGGGGGCCTTCAAAGCAAAGTTTACTCAAAGAAAAACCCAAAGCTTCATCAGCTGCATCAAATATACGCTTTGCATCAGGGAATGCATCATACAAATCTTTACCCATACCTATATATTGGCTTCCCTGGCCTGCAAATAATATACCTGACTTATTAATCATATTCACCACTTGATCACGCAGGCACCCCAAACCAGGCCTGCGCCAAAAGCATCCAAAAGTATATAATCACCCTTCTTTATTCTGCCTTCTTTAGCCGCTTCGCACAGGGCCGTAATAGTAGAAGCAGAAGAAATATTGCCGCGCTTACTTATATTCAAATAAATCTTGTCTTCTGGAAACTCCAGCCTTTTGGCCATAGCCAATATTATACGCACGTTTGCCTGATGCGGTATAACCAGATCAATATCAGAAGGCTTAAGGCCGGCTTTTTCAATTGCGACCTTAGCCGCTTCCGTCATCGTTTTTACAGCTATCTTAAAAAGTTCGTTACCCTGCATTTTTATATAATGGAGCCGGTTTGAGACAGTTTTGCTGCTGACAGGATTCCTGGAACCGCCTCCGGGTATCATCAATAAATCCGTATATGAACCGTCACTGCCTAAATAAAAAGAAATTATCCCGCCTGAATTTACTTCTGAAATCACCGCGGCACCAGCTCCGTCACCAAACAGAACGCAGGTGTTACGGTCTGTCCAGTCGGTTACACAGGAAAGCGCTTCTGCACCTATTACTAAAGCGTTTTTATACGCACCTCTGGCAATAAATTGCTGGGCAGTAATAAGCGCATACACAAATCCTGAACAAGCTGCGGATATATCAAAGCAAACAGCATTCTTAGCGCCAAGATTTGCCTGGACAAAACACGCAGTAGAAGGGAAAAACATATCTGGCGTAATAGTTGCCACTATTATCAACTCCAAATCCTGGGCCTTAAGCTTTGCTTCTTTTAATGCTTCCTTGGCCGCCTTAGTGGCCATATCACTGGTTGCCTCACCCTTGTCAGCGATCCTTCTCTCTTTGATTCCGGTACGGGTAGTTATCCATTCATCGGAAGTATCAACCATCTTTTCAAGATCGGCATTGGTAAGCACGCGCTTAGGCAAATATTCGCCTAACCCTATTATTCCCACTTTTTTCATATTAAGTTACCTTGTTATCAGTTTTTGAAAGCGCCTCTATTATTTTCTCATTAAACCTGCGGTCAACCTCTTCTTCGGCAACCCTTATTGCATTCTTAATGGCATTAACGTTAGAACGCCCGTGGCCGATTATAACCGCTCCGTCAACACCCAGCAATGGGGCCCCTCCATATTCAGAATAATCGATCTCTTTCTTGAATCTCATCAGGCTGCTTTTCAGCAATACAACACCCAACTTTCCTATTAATGTGCTTAAAAGGTGTTTCTTGAGAAATTCCTGCATCGCCTCTGCCAGGCTTTCCGATACTTTCAAGGCAACATTGCCAACAAATCCGTCACATACGATTATGTCACTTTTGCCGGAAAACAGGTCTTTTCCTTCAACATTACCGATAAAATTCAGATTGCTCTTCTCAAGCAATTCAAATGTTTCCTTGACAAAATCCGTTCCCTTGCTTTCTTCCTCTCCTATATTCAATAAGCCTACGCTGGGATTATCTTTATTAAGTATATACCTGTAATAGGCATCTGCCATGACTGCATACTGTAATAATTGTATCGGCTTAGCATCAATGTTGGCCCCTACGTCTATTATCAAAGAAATGCCTTTAAGGGTTGGGGTCACTATAGCTATACCCGGGCGTTCTATCCCGGGCAACATTCTCAGGCTTAGGGTTGCCGCGCACACGACTGCCCCTGTGTTGCCGGCACTAAAGAAAGCATCTCCTTTAGCCTCCTTGACCAGATTTAATCCTACCACTATTGAAGAATCTCTTTTACGCCTGACGCTTGCTGCAGGAGATTCATGCATCTCTATAACTTCGCTGCAATGTTTTACCTCAATCCTGTTAGGGTCAAATTTGGCCTTTTTAAGCAACGGGCCAATTCTTGATTCATCGCCAACGAGTATGACTTTGACGTTGTCGTATTCGTTTACGGCAGCAATAGCACCTTCGACTACGACATCAGGTGCATGATCACCGCCCATAGCATCAACAACTATTCTCATGATATTTAACCCTTCTTCTTTGTTTCTTCTTTTATTTTGATTTCAATAGCCTGGTGCCCGGAATAATATCCACATTGTTTACAGACTTGATGCGCAGGTTTTGGCTGCTTGCATTGCGGGCAAGGTATCAAATTCTGCTTTTTTAATTTCCAATGTGTACGGCGTTTTCTGCCGCGTGATTTGGAATGTCTTCTCTTAGGTAATGGCACAGTTACACCCTCCTTCGTTTAAGTTTTTGCCGCATTTTAAACATATCCCCCTGCAATCACTGCTACAGAGGGTCTTAATCGGATAGCTCAAAATCAATTCTTCCCTTATGTCGCTGCTAAAATCGATCTCAGTTTCGTGTTTATCCAAAGGATAATCGACTCTAAAGCTTCTATCCAGCTCAACCTGCTTCTGCAACAGGCATCTGCTGCAGGTAATATTCATTGTTGCCGATAAATTAAAGTTGACACTTACTGCATTTGTGATGCGTGATACCTCAGCAGTAACCATTAAAGGCGTATCAAAGCTAACTAAATCAGTATCTAAATCCAGGCTTTTAGCGGGAACAAGTTCCTTTATAACCACACCTTCAGGTGGTATATTCAAAATACTGATTTTCACTTGCTCTTTTGAAGCTTAGCTTTTAGCGCCTTTACCACAAAATCAGGCACGAAGTTAGATAAATCAGCACCCAAAGAGGCGGCTTCCTTGAGGAGCTTTGAAGAAAGATAACTATAAGATTCCTGAGGCATTAGAAAGATTGTTTCTATATCAGGAGAGAGCTTCCTGTTAGTTAAAGCCATTTGAAATTCATATTCAAAGTCTGAAATCATCCTTAAGCCGCGGACAATCACTTTAGCCTTTTGTTTACGGGCATAATCCACAACCAACCCGTCAAAGCTATCTATTTGCACCCCATTCATGCCACGGGTAGCCTTTTCAAGCAGTTCAAGCCTCTCCTTAACGCTGAAAAACGGGGCCTTTTGGCTATTATTTGCAACTGCCACTATAACCTCAGAGAAAATCTCTTGGGCCCTCTTAATAAGGTCAATATGCCCGTAGGTTATGGGGTCAAAACTTCCTGGATATACAGCTTTTTGGCACATTATTCAGCAATTCTCCTGCAAAAAGTCAATATGGTATCCCCATAAGTTGACTGCTTAACAATTTTAAACTTGTCTTGCGGGATAATAAGCGAATCTTTCTTGAAATGTTGTATTATAATAAAACCATTGGGCGCTAATATATCATAAGCACTTAGCGTTTGCAAGGTTTTTTTTGCCAAATCTTTATAATAAGGCGGATCTAAGAAAATTATATCGAACTTATTACCATTATTCTGCAAGGCGATTATAGCCGATACTATATCTTTTGCCAGCACCCGGGCGTCTTTAACCCCAAGAGCCTCCATATTGCCCTTTATCGCTTTAACGCATCCGGCGTTGCTTTCAACAATAGTTAACGGCCCTGCCCCGCGGGAAGCTGCCTCAAAACTTACCGCTCCTGATCCTGCAAACAGTTCCAGGAAACTCAGGCCTTCTACATCAGCCAATATATCAAAAACGGCCTTTCTTACTTTTTCCTGAGTAGGCCTTATGCCTTTAGGTACTTTTAACGACCTGCCTCTATTGGCTCCTGAAGTTATACGCATCATATCAACTAAGAAATTACTTTAAGCCTTTCATAACCAGGGAATCTTTTGATGAGCTCCTGCTTTAACAAAAGATTGCTTCTATCGGCTAACACAGGATCGCGCCCGATAATCCTGATAGCCTCCTGCCTTGCCAATTTTAACAGGCGCATCTGTGTTAACGGGTTAGCTATTTTTAACTCGCTCAAACCGTGTTGCCTTTGCCCGAAGAATTCCCCCGGGCCGCGGATTTTTAAATCCTCTTCAGCTATCTTAAATCCATCGTTATATTTTACCATAGCCTGCATCCGCGCCCTAGCTTCTTCTGTCTCTGGGTCAGTTATCAAGATGCATACTGAGGGTTTGCTTCCTCTGCCTATGCGGCCGCGCAACTGATGTAATTGGCTCAAACCAAACCTTTCAGCCCTCTCTATTATGATACAACTGGCATTCGGTATATCAATACCTACTTCTAAAATCGTGGTTGATACCAAAGCGTCCAATTTACCGTCCTTAAAATCAAACATTATCCTGTTCTGCTGGATATCTGTCATTTGGCCATGTATAAGTCCCAGTTTATAGTCCTTTAATTGTCCCCTCTTCAATTCTTCAAACCTGTTTTTCGCCCCTTCTAATTCCAGTTTATCCGAATCTTCTATTGCCGGATAAACTATATAAACCTGCCCTCCATTATCCATATGCTGCTTAGCGATAGAATATGCCGTCGGCCTCTGGCTGGATGTAAAATGGACTGTTTCTATCGCAGGCCTGCCCGGAGGCAACTCGTTTAAAACAGAAATGTCTAAATCGCCATACATAGTGATAGCTAATGTCCGCGGTATAGGCGTAGCTGTCATGATAAGTAAATCAGGGTTACTGCCTTTTCTCGATAAAAGCGCACGCTGTCCTACGCCAAATTTATGCTGCTCGTCAATTATCACTAAACCTAATTCTTTGAATCTTATATCTTCCTCGATAAGAGCATGTGTACCTATTAAAATGTCGATTGAACCGGCAGATAAAGAAGCATAAATCTTTGATTTTTCGCTTTTTGAGAGGCTGCTGGTAAGAAGTCCTATTTTGATCCGCTTGCCATGGTAAGCCATGGAGGCAATCTGGGTGGATATCTTTTCAAAATGCTGCCTGGCCAACAATTCTGTAGGAACCATGAAGGCTACTTGATGGCCTGCGCCTACCACGATCATTGCCGCAGCCGTTGCTACTACGGTCTTGCCCGAACCGACATCTCCCTGCAACAATCTTTGCATAGGCGGGCTGTTTAACAAATCTTGCCGTATTTCTTTCATAACACCTTCCTGTCCGGCGGTAAGCTTAAACGGAAGGCTGTTAATAAAATCCGAAACTAAATCAACTTTTTCTCTATGGATAAACCCTTTGGATTCTTTTTTAGAAAGCTTTAGTAATATTATCGGGATTTGGAAAAGTAAAAATTCTTCAAATGACAGCCTTTGATAGGCAAGATTACGCATCTGGTGATCCTGCGGGAAATGTATATTAGTGAGGCTATTTGGCAGATTCAACAATTTATTGCGCGACCTTACATCATAAGGTATAAACTCTATAACCTGAGGCAAAAACTCCTTAAGCGCTGATCTTAATAGAGTCCTAAAATATCTCTGGGTCATATTGCCGGCAAGGGTATAAACCGGCACAATACCTGCGGGCTCGGAAGAGGCATCTTCCTCAACAACCTCAAATTCAGGGGCATTCATTTGCAGCCTGCCCCTGTAGCTTCTTATTTTACCGTATAAAATAATCTCATCTTGCGGCTTAATATATTCTTTTAAATACGGCTGGCTGAACCAAACACAGCTGATTTTACCCGAACCATCAGTAACTACTGCTTCAAATATATTTAAACCGCGCCTTTTAAAAGATACCCTGCGCTTTGTGGCCAAAACCGTACCTTTTATAGTACAGACCTGACCGTCAGCAAGCTGAGAAATATTTAAAAAACTTGTCCTGTCTTGATAACGCTTAGGGAAATAATAAAAAAGATCCTCTATATTGCTGATGCCAATACTCTTAAAAATAGCTGCTTTTTTCGGCCCAACCCCTTTTAAATACTGGATTTTTATATCTCTTAACTTGCTCATGATAAAATTGATTTTAGTTTACGGTGCACGGTTGACAGTTTAGAGCAGATAACTTACCGCTGTAAATTATTCCAAGAAGAGATGATTTTCTTATACTCGGCAAAGGCTGGCTTAGCTGAAAAATCCCATCTTATTAAACCCAGATAATCGACCCCATCTTTCCAGTGGTCTTTACAATCCCTGAAAAATGCCCAGAAAATGCGCTCGACCTGAGTCTCTTTCAATATTTTTGCATATACTTCCTTAAGCCAGGCAGCCTGCTCTTCTTCGCTGGGGTTCTTGCCCATCCACCAATCCTTAGTCTTTATACCGGGGGCAACTCCCGGGCAACCCAACTCAGTTATCCAAATAGGCTTATCAGAATCATTATTCCTGCGCATTATTTTCTCAGTCAGCCTTATTTGAGAAAGTACCCTCACTGACGACCCTTCTATTAATGGAGAATCAAAAATATGTATGTTCATCACGTCAAAATAATCTTTTGCCCCATTATCGTAAAGCCTGTTTACACTTGCCGGGCCATTAGCCAGGCCGCCGTTTAACACTATGCTTTGCGGAGCTATCTCCTTTATTTTCTTATAAGAATCCTTAAGCAAGCTGCAATACTGCTTCAATCCATCCTGGGGCGACCAGTAGATATGAGAGTCTGGCTCATTCCAGATCTCCCAATAGCTTACCTTATCTTTATATCTTTTCACGACTTCTGTAACATAATTAATGAACATGCCATTGTCAGTTGACGGAGAATTCCATTTCTTATCCGGTGAAGCCCAATCAGTGCTATAGTTAAGTATCCCCAGTATTTCAACACCGTTATCGGTTAGAATAGTTACTATATCATCGTATTTGCTAAAGTTTAATTTGCCCTGAAAAGGTTCAATATCAGACCATAAAAAATCCAATCGCACTATACCTATGCCGGCTTCCTTTAAAAGCGCCACCGATTTCTTAATAGTATCGGTATTGTTATATTTATATTTGTTCCATGCGTGGTTCCAATGGAAAAACTCAAGGACACCAAAAGGATTCTTTTTATCATTCATAATGTTTCCTCCGGAATTTTGCGCATAAATATTACAATAAAAAGAGATAAAAACTGATAACATAAGTAAAATGACTGCAGCCTTCTTCATTTTTTCTTTATTTCTTCAATATTAATATAATCGTTAAAGTCCATATCCTGTCCGAGCTCCTGCTTGACTATCCGTATCCTATCAGGAACATAGGGGTGCGTCTTAAAGTAATTTTTTGGCCTAAGCGGTTTTCTTTTATTAATCTCCTGGAGCTTTTCCAGGAAATCTATCATCGCTCCTGGTTTATACCCTGCCAAAGCTGTATATCGTGCGCCAAGCTGGTCGGCAAGCAATTCATCATCTCGCGAATAACCTAAAAGTATCTCAGTAAAAGCATAATCTGCTGCTGTACCTGCACCGGAAGAATCAGGCACGCTTGCAACAGCAATCCTTAAAAGAGAATACCCCATTACTGCCTGCAATTTCTTTATGCTGTGCCTGGCAACTACATGAGCTACTTCATGGGCTAATACCGCAGCCAGCTCATCGTCATTATCAACTTTATCAATGAGCCCTTTATTAACATATACAAAACCTCCGGGTAAGGCAAAGGCATTTACCTCTTCATCATCAATAACATTAAAAATATAACTTACGTCCTTCCTGTCGCAGACAAGAGCTATCTTTTTGCCTATATCCCTTACCCGCTTTTGGACCAAAGGGTCTTCATCAAGCTTATATTCTTTCTCTACTTCTTTTGAAATGTTCTTTCCCATTTGTATCTCTTTGTCCGTACTGTAAAAATAGGCCTCCTGCCTGCCTGTCACTATGTTATACTCCGTAGAACAACCGCTTATTAGTACGGGTAAAACAAATAAAAATAATAATATTCCGATTTTTCTTAAAGCAGCGAATAGCTTACTGATAGGTATACCCACCACCGTATAAAAACAACCATTTATTTTACGTATAAAAAGTGCACCCTGGCCCTGGATATCGAAACCTCCGGCCATGCTTAAGGGGTGCACCTTTGAAAAATAATCCTTAAGCTGTTTAGGGCTTAATTTATCCATATAGACCTTTGTTTTATCATAACCTGTCTTTCTTATATTGCGTTCTAGGTCAATTATTGCAAAACCGGAATAGACCCAGTGAGGTTTACTTGAAAGCCTGATAAGCATCCTTTTTGCCTCTTTAAGAGTCCTGGGTTTGCCATAGACTGTATTTCCCTGTACAACTATAGTATCAGCTCCGATTACGATGCCTTTCTTTATCTTTCGGGCAACAGATTCTGCTTTCATCAAAGCATTCGCTTTAACTATATGAGGATAGTTTCTTGAAGGAGAATGCATTATTTCGTTGATCCTGGCAGGAACAACCCTAAAACGTAAACCAAGGCTCTTTAACAACTTTCTTCTTGCAGCAGATCTGGAAGCTAAATATATTAATTCCATATTAACTGGCTGAAGCGCTTTTACCGGCTAAATATCCGGTAGAAAAAGCTGCCTGCAGATTAAATCCTCCTGTATCAGCATCAACATCTATCATTTCGCCTGCAAAATACAATCCTTTGACAATCTTAGATTCCATAGTACGCGGGTTAATGTCTTTAAGAGACACCCCTCCCCGAGTGATCATTGCCTCTTCTATAGGCCTGGGTTTAACCAGCCTCAACGTAAATGACTTAAACAAACTACAAAGTTTTTTCCTCTCCTCTGCCGAGATATAGCTTATTTTCTTATCCCCGTCAATACCGGACAGAGAAAGAAAAACACTTATTAACCTCTGTGGTAAAGAAAGCTTAAGCACATTCTTGATAGCTTTCTTGCCATTTCCTTTAAAATCCCTCAACAATCGCAGGTTAAGCTGGTCATCCGATAAGGCTGGCTTAAGGTCTATTTCGACAACGACCTCTTTTGCGTCCTTAAGCCAATCTACTATCCTGCCGCTATAAGTAAACACAAGTGGTCCGGAAATACCAGTATGCGTAAAAAGAATCTCCCCTATATCTGATACAATGCTCTTTTTATCCCCTTTAAAACGTAAACGGATATTTTTTAAAGTTATGCCTGCTAAATCTTTGATAAAATCTTCAGCTGTATCTAAAGCTACCAATCCCGGCCTTAAAGCAACAACCCTGTGCCCAAGCCTCAGGGCAATCTTTATGCCCTTACCGTCGGAACCGGTAAAGCTATACGAAATTCCTCCTGTTGCCATTATCAATCGATCCGTCTCAAGCAAACTGTTATCAAAAAGCCTTACCCCTCTGACCATACCATCCTCAGCTATTACATCTTTGACCGGCGTAGAAAACATTATTTTTACCTTACTTGCCTTAAGTTCGCGCGCCAGTACCTGAACTATACTTGCAGAATCATCGGTAGCGGGAAAGACGCGCTGCTGCCTCTCGACCTTTATCCCGAGGCCTCTGCTTTGGAAAAATTCTATTAACTCTTTATTAAAGAATACTTTAAAGGCGTCCCTTAAGAATTCGCCATTATTAGAAAACCTGGCCAGGAATTGTTCTAATTCGACCGCATTGGTAAGATTGCAGCGGCCTTTACCGCTTATAAGAAGTTTCTTGCCTAAGGAAGGGTTCTGTTCAATAAGAGTTACCGGTGTGCCTGACTGAGATGCCTTTATAGCAGCCATCATCCCTGCAGGGCCAGCGCCTATTACGATGATTTTTTGCATTTACAAATTGAGTGGTGCAAATATTAAATATCAAAATCAGATATTTTGAAAATTGGCTTTAAAACTATTCCGTGTTCAGAAAGGTTCTTATCCGCACCCTCGCATCTATCGACAACGACAATTGCAGTATCCGCTTTCAGGCCGGCTTGGTCCAAAGCTGCCTTAGCTTCAATTATAGCTTTGCCTGTAGTAGCAACATCGTCAACAAGAACAACTTTAGCCCCCGGATTCAACTTAGGGCCTTCGATTAGCCTCTGCATGCCGTGGCCCTTTGCAGATTTACGAACAATAAAAGTATTCACCGGGCTTTTCTCCAGGTAGCTGATTGCGGCCAGGGCCCCTACGATCGGGTCAGCTCCCAGGGTGGGCCCTCCTACAGCAGATATATTCAATCCTTTGATCATTTCGATGATAATCTTAGCTACTAAATAAGCCCCTTCTGAAGAAAGGGTGACTATGCGCCCATCTAAATAATAAGTGCTTTCTTTTCCTGAAGATAGCACAAACTTCCCTTTCTTGAGCGCCTCTCTTTTTAAAAGAGAATGCAACCGCCCTCGATAATAGTTTATATCCCTTAACTGGGTTTCCATAAATTAATATTGTACTATCCTGTTTTGGGAGTGTCAATGAGTTAGTTCACGCCTGCCTGCCGGTAGGCAGGGTTCATTGTCCATGGTTGATAGTCGCATTCGAAGAAATAGAGATTATCTATGATCTATGAACCATGAACTATGAACCATTATCTATGAACTATCTATAACCTTTTGACAAAGCATTATTTCATTGGTATCATATCGTTATGTTTATTAGCCTCTTAAAGGGCATAAAAGACATTATTTATCCCAGGGTTTGCATCGCTTGTAATACAAAAATATCGGAAGATGCCTCCATTGAAAAACTGATCTGCTTAAAATGCTGGGAAAAAATCGGCAGAAATAAACCGCCATTTTGCCAGCAATGCGGAAGGCAACTCCAGAGAAAAAATATTAATAAAAGTATTTGTGATGGATGCGTAAGGTCAAACGTTTATTTTGACCGCGCCTTCAGCCCGTACAGATATGAAGGGGCTATAAAAAAATTGATACATAATTTTAAATATAATAATAAAAAATTTTTAAATAAGCCGCTGGCGAACCTACTGATTAATTTTATTAACGAATATGAGATACCGATCAGGTTTATAGATTTCCTGGTTCCTATACCGCTAAACAACGCACGGCTCAGAGAAAGGGAATTTAACCAGTCGCAGCTCTTAGCGGAACGTCTTTCCATGATATTAAGTAAACCTGTCTTAAACAACGCCTTATCTAGAGTAGTCAACACCAGATCACAGGCAGAACTTAACGGACAAGAGCGTTTTATAAATATCAAGAACGCTTTCCGCACAATAGAGACCTCTGCAATCAAGGGCAAGAATATACTGCTCGTAGATGATGTGTTTACAACCGGCGCTACTCTTTCTGAAGCAGCCTGTGTTTTAAAAAAATCCGGAGCTAATATAGTATTTGCCTTAACGCTAGCAAATTAAATATGAAAATACTCAGAGATTACTTTTTAAAAGAATTCTTGGGCCCTTTATTTTTAAGCCTGGGGGTCCTTACTTTCGTAATGCTTATCGGTAATCTGATCAAGATCGCCGACCTGATAATCAATAAGGGTGTTGATATCTTCAATGTAGCAAAACTGTTCTTATTTATGGCGCCTTACTTGTTAACCTACACCCTGCCAATATCAGCATTGACCGCCGTTTTACTCTCCCTTGGCAGGTTATCCAGCGATAATGAAATAATCGCTATTAAGGCAAGCGGAATTAACCTTTTTAAACTTATT
Organism: Candidatus Omnitrophota bacterium; assembly: GCA_003598025.1. Classification (NCBI taxonomy): domain Bacteria; kingdom Pseudomonadati; phylum Candidatus Omnitrophota; species Candidatus Omnitrophota bacterium. The sequence goes on along the minus strand of QZKH01000006.1, from coordinate 296,449 downwards.
TTTCCCCTTCTGATTACCGGCACACTCCTCAGCCTGGTCCTGGTGGTCTTTAACGACAGGGTTATCCCCTATGCACATTTCGCGGCAAGAAAAACTCTCATTGAAGTAGGGATTAAAAACCCTGCCGCTGCCCTTGAACCCGGGGTCTTCATTGATTCCTTTGAGAAATATATTTTATTTATCTATCGTATTGATCAGAATAAATTAAGCAACATACGTATATATGAACCCCAGGGAGATGATAAACCGACCAGGACAATCGTTGCAAAAAGAGGCGAATTTGTTGCAGATCCAGAAAAAAATATGGTCAAGCTTAAATTGATTGACGGGAGTTCTGATGAACCTGACCCTGAAAACCCAAGTAATTTTTACAAACTCAACTTTAAGACCTACTTCATGACCCTGAATATGAATAATGCCCAGGATAGCAAAGAGATAAACAAAAAACCTAAAGATATGACAATACAAGAGCTTAAAAAGGAAGTAAATACCGTCAAAAAGGAAGGTATTGACCCCTCTCCTCTTATAACCGAAATAAACAAGAAAATATCACTGGCCTTCTCCTGTTTTGTCTTCATACTTTTAGGTGTGCCTCTTGCGATCATGACAAAAAGAAGGGAAAAATCCATCAACTTCGGCATAGCGTTTGTCGTCGTAGGTATATACTACCTTTTATTAATGGGCTCAGAAGCCTTGAGTTTACAGGGGCAAATGGATCCGATGATCGCTATGTGGCTGCCAAATATTTTATTTATCTTAATCGGCGCCTTTCTTACCTATAAAATATGCGCATACTAGATAGATATATTTTAAAATCTGTAGTCGGGATATTTATCGGCTGCACCCTGACATTCCTTTTCCTCTATGTAGTCGTAGATATATTCTCGCACTTGGATGATTTCCTTAAAATGAAAGTAGGATTATCTGTATTGATTAAATATTACCTTTCATTTTTGCCGATAATATTTGTCCAAGTCACGCCCATATCATGCCTATTGAGCACGCTATATACCTTTAGCAAGCTAAATACCAGCAATGAGCTTATTGCAATGCGCTCTGCAGGGATGAGTATATTCCAGATTACTAAAACAGTGGTGCTCTTCGGAGCTATAATAAGCATGCTTGTATTTTGGGTAAATGACAAATTTGTCCCGAATGCCTCCGCGACTACGGAAGCAATAAAAGAAGATATGGAAAAAAGCAACCCAAAGAAATCAACAGAAACAAAACAGGAGGATATCACTAATCTTTCCATGTATGGGTTGAGAAACAGGCTTTTTTTCATTAAGAGATTTTCCGTTGCCACGAATACCATGTTTGGGATCACCATACTCGAGCAAGATCAGAAACAGAATATAGTAAAGAAAATAGTGGCCTCTAAAGGGGTATATGAGAATGGGTTATGGAAATTTTTTCAGTGTATAACCTATAATTTCGACCAGAACGGCCAGATTAAAGATGAGCCGGTTTATTTTGACCAGGAAATAATGGCCATAGCTGAAACCCCAAAAGACTTTCTTAGCCAAAGACAGCGGACAGATCTAATGACCATCGCGCAAATTGATGATTACATATGGAGGCTGTCAAAAAGCGGGGCAGAAAACGTCATAAACAACCTCAAGGTAGAGCTCTTCCAGAGATTTGCCTCTCCGTTTACCAGCCTGGTAATAATAATCCTGGGGATACCGTTCTCATTCGTTATAAGAAGGCGTGCTGCGGGGATATCATCATTGGGGTTATCAATTATGATGGGATTCCTCTATTATGGCATGAATGCGGTAAGTATAGCCTTGGGGAAAAAAGGAGTACTGCCCCCCTTAACTGCAGCAACACTAAGCCATATCATCGCTCTAAGCATCGGCCTGTATTTAATAAGTAAAATACCCTAACTAGTTCACAGCAATATTTAACTATCTCCGCGAACTGTGATCTGTAAACAGTGAACTAATCTATATACACCCTCGGTATCCTGCTGCCTAATCCACAAACTATCTCATAAGGTATGGTACTGCTTTTAACGGATAATTCTTCAGCACTGATTTCATTATTTAACTGCCTGCCTATCAAAACCACTTCCTGGCCAACCTTAACAGGAAAATCTCCGACATCAACCATAATCTGGTCCATGCATATTCTTCCGCTGATCCTAAAGCGCCTTCCGCCTATTAAAACATCTGCCTTATTTGATAAAATGCGCGGATAGCCATCTCCATAACCAATCGGTAATGTGACTATAGTCGTCCTTTTTTTTGTTATATAGATATGGCCATAGCTGATACCTGAGCCTTTTGGCACCACTTTTTTATAAATTATTTTTGTCTTAAGGCTTAAAACCGGTTTAAGTATTATTTTTAGATCGCGGACAGGATACAACCCGTATATTACCAATCCCGGCCTGACCATATTAAAATGGCTGTCTTTGTAATTAATAACACCCATGCTATTAGCAGCGTGAATTATAGGGATATTGATATTGTTTTTGCCAAGAGAACTTATAATGTTGCTAAATATATTTATTTGTTTATTGGTAAAATTACGGTCTAAATCTGCGAATGCTAAATGAGTAAAAGCCCCCTCTATATCAATATATTCCATTTTCTTAAGCCATTTTATGAACCTGACTGCGTCTTCAGATAATACGCCTATCCTGTTCATGCCAGTATCTATCTTTACATGCACCTTGGCAGCCTTAAACAGCATTCTGCCCTTTTTATTCAGGGCAATTGCCAGTTCTTTAGAACAAACCGTGGCACTGAGATCATATTCAAATATCGGGCCGATATCATTTTTAAGCACCACCCCTAATATTAATATAGGCGTATTGACCCCTGCTTTACGCAACATTATGCCTTCATCTATAGAGGCTACTCCCAGATAATCGACCCCGAGCGCCTCAAGCTTCTTGGATACCTTAATCAACCCATGGCCATAAGCATCGGCCTTGACTGTAACCATTACTTTAACGCCAGGGCCGACAATCTTAGATAACTGTTTAAAATTATACTCAAGGTTATTCAGGTTTATTTCAGCCCATGTTGGCCTAAACCCTATAGCATGCCGATCTTTCATTCATACGCTCCGATATAAATAACATTCATCTCAATGATACAATAATTAAAATCCGTCACTATTGAATTAGCCTCAAGATACATTCACCCTCTTAACCTGGCAATTTTCAGGATACAGATAAATAGGGTTCAAATCTTCCTTGAATGGTTTCTTTACCCTTTCTAAGCATAGATTAATTATATTATGGCCCTTTGGATACCACATGTCCTTATCAGCTAATGCCGAACATTTACGGCTGTTTAAGATTTTCTCTTTATAGAAACTTATAGCGTCTCCGGTAAATATGCATTTATGCTTTATACCGCTTAAGATAGAATCTATATTGGCTAACTTCAATTTTCCGACTCTCAGGCAGGAGTGATCTTTTATCCTATACAAACCGTGATACACCAGGCCCCTCTTGGCATCTGTAACGACTGCAATATAACCGTCTGAAAACGCCATATTCCTGGCAATAACATCAAGGCTGGAAAATCCAAAAGAAGGTTTTCTTAGCGACCAACTAAGCGCCTTTATGACAGATACGCCTATCCTTATGCCTGTAAATGAACCCGGGCCCAAACCACAGGCAAAATAATCGATCTCACCTATCTTGCATCCGGTTGAATTAACGGTCTCAGTAATAGCCTCTAGAATTAATCCCGATAATTTGGCTCCGGTCTCCAGATTGTATGAATATGCCCTTCCATCTTTAAATAGGCCTAACGAAAAATTCTTACTGCTTGTGTCTATTCCTAATATCCTCATAAAAGCTCCTGGTTACTTCTTGGTAATGCCTGCCCATGGGAACAAACCCAAGAATCCTGCCGTTATCAATAATAGATATGTCTATCTTTAAAAAATTCTCGGGCATCAAATTTCCGAGCTTTTCCGGCCATTCTATGGCGGAAACTGCATCATTATAAAGCAGCTCATCATAGCCTAAATCTGCTAACTCAAAAGGCATAATTATTCTATATAGATCCAAATGGAACAACTTAATCCTGCCTTCATATTTACGGACTATAACAAAAGTTGGGCTGATAACCTCTTCTTTATCTATGCCTAAGCCTGCAGCTAAACCCTTGACAAATACAGTCTTTCCCGAACCCAGCTGTCCCGACAAACAAATGATGTCGCCTTTAGAAACATAGCGGGCAAGATTCTTTCCAAGTTTAAAGGTATTTTCCGGAGAATGAGAAATTATTTTCATATGTCAAAAATGCCTGTAACCGCTGAATCGGCAAATATCCATTTCCCTGCCTGAAGGTCCGATTAACTTTAATCCCTTTTTCTTGTCAACTACCTCTCCTATTGGAGTAAATTTATATTTTCTCTCCATGATAAGCTTGGCTGCCTGCTTCTTCGGCAAAGAAAATAACAGCTCAAACTCCTCACCTGAGGCAAGCGCACGCCTTGCATCTTTAACGCCCCTTGCCAGTGGTATCTTTGAATAATAAACCAATGCACCAACGGAGCTTCTATCTGTTATATGCTTTAAATCCTGCACCAAGCCGTCAGAGATATCTATCATTGCGCTAATATCGAATCTTGCGGTCAGGTATCTTGCTTCTTCTACCCGGGGAATAAATTTAAAATGCTTTCCGGACCCGAGAGCTCCAAGCGCACCGCTTACAAATATAACATCACCGGGCTTAGCACCGCTACGCAATACAAGCCTGCGTTTTTCTACAAATCCTAATATGCTCGTATCAATAACAAGCCTATCACTGTCGCTTAAGTCACCGCCGACAATGTTAATACTATATTCTCTTGCAATAGAATTGAGGCCATTAAATATTCTTTTTGCTTTTTCAAGTTTAGATTTTCTGGGCAACCCGATGGAAACTACGGCATATTTTGGGACGCCTGAACAGGCGGCTATATCACTTATTGATACCCCCAAAGCCTTTCTGCCTATTAACTCTGGTTTATCCCGAGCCAGGAAATCGACTCCTTCAATTATCATATCACAGCTAAAAAGCAATAATTTAGCCTTGTCCCATTTTATCACAGCACAATCATCTCCCGGGCCCACTAAAACAGAAGAATCATTTTTAATCCTGCTGCTAAAGCTATTAATAAGGCCAAATTCTCCCAGGCTGCTGATCAGCTTATTTTTTGTCATTTACAATCTCACAAGCTTATTTTTAAAAGGTGGAAATACTGTTCCTTTATCGGTGATTATTGCACTTATCAGTTTATTATCGGTAATGTCAAAAGCTGGATTATAGACTTTTACCCCTTTTGGCGCTATTGGTTTTTTAAAAAACATGTCCGTCAGCTCCTTAGGGTTACGCTCTTCAATAACGATATGCTTGCCGCTTCTTAATGTTTTATCTATAGTTGATTCCGGGGCAGCTATATAGAAAGGTATATTATGATATCTACTTAATACTGCCAGGCTGTAAGTGCCGATTTTATTTGCGGTATCTCCATTAGCTGCGATCCTGTCAGCGCCAGCTATAACCTTATCTATTTTCCCTTGCTTCATAAGGGCTGCTGCCATACTGTCGCATACCAGTGTAACATCGATCTTGTGCCTCTTCAATTCCCAGCTGGTCAGCCTTGCTCCTTGGAACATAGGCCTGGTCTCGCAGGCATATACTTTTATTTTTTTTCCGCTGTTAACTGCGCTATATATCACTCCCAGGGCAGTGCCGTAATCCACGGTCGCCAATATGCCGGTATTACAGATAGTAAGAACACTATCCCCGTTTTTAAACAGCTTGGCTCCATGATTTCCGATGCTCCTGCAGGCTTTACGGTCCTCATTAATTATAGCCCTGGCTTCGTTTAATAGAGCATTCTTAATCTCCGCAAGCTTCAAGCCGTAACTATTAGTTACTACTCTTCGCATCCTCTCCAAGCCCCAAAAAAGGTTCCTGGCAGTCGGCCGGCTTAAACCTATAAAAGCGATTATTCTGTTTACTTCTCCGCTAAACTCGCTAAAACTCCGGGCCCTGCTGTCCTTACAGCCAACATAAACACCAAGAGCCGCAGCTGCAGCTAAGGCAGGTGCGCCGCGCACCTTCATTTCTTTTATTGCATTCCAAATCCCGTTTAAATCATCAATATAAATATATTTAAACTGGCCCGGCAAGAGTGTCTGATCAATAAGTTTTATACTATTATTTGCCCAATCAATTGTCTTTATGCCCATACCCATATTCTCCCTGATTCTGGATTTCACCTTCCAGCAGTCTTATTTTTTCAATTATCTGGTTTTTTATTGAACGGCATTGACCATCTTTAAGTAAAGACAAGGTTTTTTTATACGCCTTCAATGCCCCCTTTATATCGCCCAAATTATACAGGCTATCAGCTAAGCCGTCATAAGTTACTGCCCTGTCCTTATCAAGGCTAAGGGCCTTATTAAAATAAACTACCGATTCCGTATACCGGCCGATATTATTTAACAACCAGGCTTTATTATGATAAACAGTTGAATAATCGGGTTCGGCATTAATACCTTTATCAAAATACTCAAACGCTTCTTCTATTATTCCCAGCTCCACCATACACAGAGCCCGGTCATTATAAGCAGCTCCGTCTTTAGGGTTTAGTTTGATGGCAGAATCAAAATACTCTATAGCAGTAGCGTAATTTTTGCGCAAAAGGGCAATTTGTCCCCTGAAATAATTTTGCTCTGCCAATAAGCCTGCTTCTTCGGCTTTAAGTAAACCTTGCCTTGCCAGCTTCATTGCCTTTATAATCGTACCATAAGTTATTTCGCGATCAAGCCTGTCCCTTAAGCTAGCTAATCTAGAATGAAAGCTCATATTCTACAAACCGATCAATTTAGCCAGGATGCTCTTCTTTGTTTTTATCGCTGATTTCGGACAAACCTCCTGGCAGCAAAAACAGGAAATACAATTCTTATAGTCAAAAGAAATGATCTCCCTCTTAAAAGATATGCATTTATTAGGGCATGCTCTTATACAGGCAGCACAAGATATACAGTTATCCCTTTCAACGCACGGATAATATTTAATAAGGCTTTTAGCTAACCTTAATACTGATTTAGGGATCTTTCCCTTAACAAAACTGGCCTGCGGTAATAAAAATGATTTATCTTTTATGCTGTCTATGTCCTGGCCGAGTATTTCTATATTATCCATATCCGCCGGCCCTAAGCCCCTGGAGGCTGCCTTACGTATTGTCGGCACATCTTGCGGGTTCATGCCCATTATTAAAGATACCACTGAATCCAGAGCCGCTGCATTGCTGCTGGCAAGCAAAAGATTCAGTGCCTTGGGCTTACCCGATGTCCCTGGGCCGTCGCCTTCCATAGCCAATATCCCGTCTGCAATCGAAAGGCAGGGCTTTACTTCTTCATATATATCAACCAGCATATCAGCAAAATCATCTTGCTCAAAATATATCTTGTGCAGCTCTGTTTTATATGTGCCGCTGACTAGGCCAAAAAGATTCTTTATTGCGCAAGACATGACAGTAAAATTGTGGGTTTTGACCTTAGGCAGATTAACAACATGATCACACTCATCCAATACTGCTGCCAGAGGGAATTTTTTTCTCCAGCGCCTCTTTTTTAAATCTATTAACTCTACCGCCTCTTCTCTGCAAGCATGCTCTATCCCGGATATCCTATATACATCTTCGATATTTTCAATATTGCCTCCCCATACACTGGGACCATCACCAACAACCACTCGGCAATCAAGCTCCTTAAGCAGACGTATCGCTGCCCTGGCCACCGAAGGATGAGTGACTACCGCTGTTTCAGGCGGTACAGCCATTAACAGGTTTGGCTTTACCAGAACCCTGCTTTTAGGCCTTATAAATTTATCTAAGCCGCCCAAAATACCGACAGCTTCCTTAACGCTATTATAAACCGCATCAAGGCTATAATCATTACATTTAACTACTGAAACCTTTGAATTCATTTTAACCCAAAAAATGACTTTGCATTTGCTGTCGTTACAGAAGCTACCTCTTCAATACTCAAATCCTTGATCCTTGCCATCTCGGCTACAAGAGTGCTTATGTGAGCCGGATCATTCCTTCTGCCCCGGTAACCTTCAGGTGCTAAGTAAGGAGCATCTGTCTCAAGCATTACCCTGTTTAATGGCGATAACTTGACTACCGCCCTTAACTTATCGGCTTTTTTATATGTTATATTGCATGTAAAGGAAATAAAAAGCCCGAGGTCCAGGCATTCCTTTAAGAACTGCTCATCACCAGAAAAACAATGTATGACAGCTTTAGCAGGTTTAATATCCCTGATGATACTGAGTGTGTCTTCCTCTGCATTACGGCAATGAACAACCACAGGCAGTTGAAGCTGGGCGGCTAACACCCCCAGCTCAACGAACATCTTCTTCTGCGCATCCTGCGAAGAATAATTCTTGAAATAATCCAGGCCTATCTCTCCTATAGCAACAACTTTTTTGCAGACAGCCAACTTCTTAATCGCTTCTAATCCTGTGCTGTCGAAACTATCGGCATCATGGGGATGTATTCCCACAGATGCATAAATACAGCCGTAAGTATCGGCAAGGCTAACAGAATTTTGCGAGGATAAAATATCAGAACCTATGTTAATCATCGTTAAAACGCCTTTTTTAACAGCGTTCTTAATCACAGATTCTCTGTCTGAATCGAATTCCGGAAAGTCTAAATGGCAGTGCGTATCGACAAACATATACCTATTATTCTTTTGCCTGTATGCGCGGGAAAAGCGGCATACCCTTGCTGATAGTATTGCTGCCTAACTGTTGGCCGATTAAATCTGCGGTATGCGGCATAAAAGGGGCTATTTCTTTCTGAACAGACCTTATCACCATAATCAATATACTGATAAATTCCTTAAGTTCCTCTGTTTTCTTCTCCTTAGCTAAATTCCAGGGCTTGATCTCTTCTACATATTTATTGCTCATGCTTATGACCTCCCACACAGCGTTCATAGCCGCTCCAAAATCAAAATCCGGAGCTAAAAGGCTTTTGGAAGTCTTTTGCGGCAGGCTTTCAACTTTTGCTTTTATGCTCTTAGAGATGCTGTTTTTTAATAACGGGATTTCCGGGATAGCCCCGGAGAAATATTTTTCAACCATATTTAATGTCCTGAAAACCAGGTTGCCAAGATCATTGGCAAGGTCGCTATTGAATCTTTTTATAATAGCGTCTTCGGAAAAATTACCATCAAGCCCGAAAGGGACATCGCGTAAAAGGAAATACCTATAAACGTCAATGCCATATTTATCAACCATCTCAAGCGGAGATATAACATTCCCAATGGATTTAGACATCTTACTGTCATCAATAAGCCACCAACCATGCGCAAAGACAGTATCCGGCAGTCTTATATCCAGGGCCTTTAGCATTATCGGCCAATAAACCGCATGCTGCCTGAGTATATCCTTACCGATCAAATGGACAACCTCAACATCATGGTTCCACCACTCCGAATTATACACTCCGTTTTCATCGAATGAACCTACCGCGCTTATATAATTTAACAATGCATCGAACCATACGTATGTGACATGCCCGGTGCTAAAAGGCAAAGGTATACCCCAACTTAACCGTTCTCTCGGCCTGGATATACAAAGGTCGCTCAACTGATTCATCTCCAGGAAACTCAAAACTTCCTCACAGCGGCTCTCTGGCCTGATAAACCCCGGGTTCTTATTTATATAATTAATAAGCCATTCCTGATAGATCGATATCCTGAAAAAGTAATTTATCTCAGATATTTTTTCTACCGGCCTCTTGCAATCAGGGCATAATTGGCCTTCAATCTGGGTTTCGGTCCAGAATGTCTCGCATGGCGTGCAGTACCAGCCTACGTATTCAGAAGAATAAACCACCTTCTTGCCGGAAACCTCTTTAGCATATAATATCTCCAATGCTTTCTGCACAGTCGATATGTGCCTAGGCTCTGTAGTGCGGATAAAATCATCATAGGAAATATTAAGCCTGGACCATAGCTCTTTAAATTGCACCACCACCCTGTCTACAAATTCCTGAGGCTTTAACTTCGAATCATCCGCCGCTTTCTGTATCTTCTGCCCATGCTCATCGGTACCGGTAAGGAAACGCACGGATCCGGCGCCAAGCTTCTGGCGGTTGTGCCGCGCTAAAGTATCGGCTGCTATGCTGGTATACGAATGCCCGATATGAGGAGAGGCATTGACATAGTAAATAGGCGTAGTAATATAAAATTTATTTTTCATTCTGCTGTTCCTTATAGCTCATAATAATCTGGGTACCGTCCTCAAGCTCCACCAAGGCGTTCCTTTTAAATACATTCACGCTTATAACCTTTCCTTTACCCTGGGTAGTATGTATACGCTCCCCTTCGCGGGGCAGGCCCTTCGAGAGTATTTTATAAGTCTCGTACTCATAATTCAGACAACACATAAGCCTTCCGCAGATACCGGATATCTTAGGAGGGTTAAGAGGCAGCCCTTCTTCTTTCGCCATCTTTATGCTCACAGGCTCAAAATCCTTTAGGAATGTTGCGCAACACAACTGCCTGCCGCATGGGCCAAAGCCGCCGAAAAGCTTAGCTTCATCCCTGACCCCGATCTGCCTAAGCTCAATCCTGGCCTTAAATATCTTGGCCAGGTCCTTGACTAATTCTCTGAAATCAACACGGCCTGAAGCTGTAAAATAAAATATTATTTTGTTACGGTCGAATGAATATTCTGCCTGGACCAGCTTCATATCTATTTTATGTTCATCAATCTTCTTTAAACATGCTATGAAAGCCTCTTTCGCTTTATTCCTATTATCGGCTATTTGTTTTAAATCATTGTCGGAAGCAACGCGGATAATCTTCTTTAAAGGCTCTTTAGACTCTTCCGGAACGTGCCTGTCGCACGGTTTAACTATTTGGCCGTAATCCAGGCCCCTGTCATGCTCCACTATTACATAGTCGCCTTCTTTTAAATCCAGGCCCTGTATATTGCATGAATAGATCTGGCCCGAATCCCTTAATCTTACGAGTATGTTTTTTTGCATATAGCTAACCTCAAGTTAGAAATAATAATCCTGCGGTTAATGTTCTGTTCTATAAATAAAAAAGAATCGGCAAAATCGCTTATAATCTGATCCAGCTCCGTAAGTTCGTATTGCCCTGCCAGACCTCTTAATTCAGCAGACATTCCGGCATTTAATAAACCGGCAGTTATATCAGACTTTATTAAATAAATATCTCTAAACAAGGAAAGCAGCATTGATAACATGAGTTTCATCTCCTCTTTGCTTTCTAAAGGCAAGAAATCCATATCAAACTCTTTCTTACCGACAAACATATCGATAATATGCTTCCGCTGGCTTAAGATAGGAGAATCTTTGATAGCTAAAGCGTATCCCAGCCTGCCGCTGCTTAGAACAGCTATAGAACGTGCAGCTTCCTCTTCTACGCCATGCTCCTTCCTGAGTATTTCAGTTATTACCTCGTTATCCATCGGAGAGAACCTGATAGTCTTGCACCTTGATATAACTGTCTTAAATAGCATCCCGGGTTTTGAAGTTATTAATATTATCAAACTGTTAGGCGGCGGCTCCTCCAGGACTTTTAATAAAGCATTTTCCGCCTCGGCAGTAAGATTATGGGCATCATCGATAATAAATATTTTTTTCTTTGCCTCATAAGGCTTAAGGTAAATATCATTACGCAAAGAGCGTATATCCTCGATCTTTATTAATCCTGAATCGGCAGAAGATATAACATGCACATCCGGATGCTGGCTGTTTTTTATCTTTAAACATGATACGCACTGGCTGCATCCGGATTTATTCTGTTGGCAATTTAAAGCTTTGGCTAAAGCTAAGGCTACTGCCTTCTTACCTACCCCCTCCGGACCGCTAAAAATATACCCGCCGCTGATACGCCCGCTTTCAAGATGCTTTAATAATACCGAAATTGCCCTACTTTGGCCTTTTATTTCATTAAATGACATATTTATTTACCGAGTACTTTATCCGCTAAGAAACGTATCTTTGCTTGCGTTGAATATTTATCCTGCTCAACTTTTACCACTTTAATTCTTGACGGCTCAATACGGGCCAAAGATAGATATCCTTTTCTTACTCTTGCATGGTATGATAGAGCGCGCATTTCAATGCGGTCTTCAATACACTCCCTGTGCTTTAGTCCTTTTTTAACTGCCAGATCAAGAAATATAGTGAGGTCCGGCTTGATCCTCTGGGTGACAAAGCTGCCTACCTTATCAATCAATCTGATATCGATACCTAAACCATACCCCTGGTATGCCAGCGTAGAATCAAGAAATCTGTCACAGATGACTACATACCCTTTTGCTAAAGCAGGCTTGATAAGTTCTTCTACTATTTGGGCGCGCGCTGCCATATAAAGCAGCATCTCACACTCTTTAGACATTGCTTTGTTCCTGCAATCCAGAAGTATTTTCCTGATCTTTTCGCTAATCTTAGTTGCGCCAGGCTCACGTAAAGCAATAACTCTAAAACCTCGCTTCTTCAGATACCGATAAAGTAGGTTTGACTGCGTACTCTTACCGCACCCCTCCGAGCCTTCAAATGTAATAAACTTTCCTTTTCTCATTTTCTTCTTAATTCAGATGTCCCATCCTTCTTATCTAATAAGATATAGCCTCTCTTTTCTAGCTCTTCTCTTATTTTATCAGCCTCTTTGTATTTTTTTTCTCTTTTTAACTGCTCGCGCATAATTCTTTTTTGATTAGCAAGGTCAAAATCTAAAATCTCGAGTATTCCTGAATCCGTACTCAAGCGATCATCAGATTCAGGATTTGCATCGGCGGGAAATATGCCAAAAATGGAGTTAAGAAGATTGTTAATTGATTCAACCAGACATTTAAATTTAGGCCAATTATTTTTGATTTGCCAATTTACAGTAAGCGAATATGCACTAGATTGTGCCCGATTTAAAGCTGATAAAGCCAGCGGTGTGTTAAAATTGTCATCCATAGCTTTAAAAAAATCATTCTTCAATTCTTTTACTATATCAAAATTATCTTCAGAGACATCATTATTGGATTGATCTGAAGAATATTCTTTGTATTTACGCAATAAATAAACAAAGGTCTTATAGTTCTTTGTTATTTCTTTTAATTTTTGATCAGAATAATCAATTGGGCTCGAGTAGTGTGCATGTAAAAAAAATAATTTTAATACATCTTGGTGATATTTAGACAAAACATCTGAAACCGTAATGAAATTGCCCAAAGACTTAGCCATTTTTTGTCCATTAATAGTCAGGAGCTCATGGTGTATCCAGTATCTTGCGAATTTATTACCTAAGCCTTCTGATTGAGCAATTTCATTCTCATGATGCGGGAATATTAAGTCTATGCCTCCGCCGTGAATATCGAATTCTCCGCCAAGGATATCCGAACTCATTACAGAGCATTCAATATGCCATCCCGGCCTGCCGTTACCCCACGGGCTCGGCCAATAAGGTTCATTTTCTTTTGCTGATTTCCATAAAGCAAAATCAAGTGGATTGCGTTTGTTTTCACCCACCGCGACTCTAGCGCCTGCTTCCATTTTATCTATGGCTTGATGCGACAGTTTGCCATAATTGCTTGCCTTGGTAATATCAAAATAAACATCCGCTCCCGATTGATAAGCCACGCCTTTGCTTATAAGCTGTTCAATAAATTTTACCATTTTTTCAATATACTCACTTGCCCGCGGTTCCAATATGTGCGGTTTCTCAAAAGGTATCCCTAGATCTTTTAGGGCCTGGTGATAAGAAGCAAGATATTTATCGGAAACTTCTTTTACGGCTATATTTATATTTTTGCCTTCATATTCATTCCTTGCTTTATCAATAATCTTATCATCTACATCAGTAACATTTCTTACGAATTTAACCTTATAGCCCTTATAAACGAAGTACCTTCTAATCACATCAAAGACATATGCACTGCGTGCATGACCTATATGCGGCTCATCGTAAACCGTCGGCCCGCAAATATACATGTTTACTTGCTTCGGATTGACAGGCTTAAACTCCTCTTTATTCCTGGTAAGCGTATTATAAATATATAGGTCTGACATATGTTTTTTATTTTCTATGAACCATGAACTAAGATCTCTATATCTATTTTTTCTCCAACCTCTCTATCCTCTTCTCTAAGTCTTCAATATTCTGCATGATTGGGTCAAGGATATGTATATGGTCTAAGCTTATGTCTATTTTCTTGCCTTCCTGTTTGGTGATACGCCCCGGTACACCTACAACCGTAGAATTTGCAGGGACATCTTTTATAACAACGGCGTTTGCCCCGATATAAGAGTTATCTCCGACCATAATATTGCCCAAGACCTTTGCCCCGCCACCGATAACAACGTTGTTACCTATGGTTGGATGGCGCTTTCCTTTTTCGATGCCTGTCCCGCCAAGCGTAACTCCCTGGTAAAGCAGGACGTTGTCTCCGACAACCGCAGTTTCGCCTATTACTACACCCATGCCATGGTCAATGAAGAGCCCCTTGCCTATCCTTGCTCCGGGATGTATCTCGATGCCTGTCAAGAATCTGGCAAACTGGCTTAGCATCCTGGCCAAAAAGAACAATCCCATCTTATATAACAAGTGCGCTATGCGGTAATAGATCAACGCATGCAGCCCCTGATAAAGCATGACTACTTCAAGGTAGCTCTTAGAAGCCGGATCCCTGAGACGGGCAGACTTTATTTCATTTGAAAAAATTATTGAAATGATAATAATTTTAATAACTATCAATATAAGTAATATTCCGATGATAAATAGTACCTGGTCCATTTATCTATCCCCCTTTTTTACTAAAACGGCAACGGCATATGAGGCAATAGCATTCTTTTGGCCTATCGCCCCCAAGCCTTCATTGGTCTTTCCTTTAAGATTTACTCTCCGGTAATCCATACCAAGGATTTTAGCGATATTCTTTATTATTTTTTTCTTATAAGGAGAAATTCTTGGCCTTTCTAATACCACTACCGCATCAATATTATTGATTCTATAACCCTTTGCCTTCACCAGCCTTGAGGCTGCCTTAAGCAAGCTAACGCTGCAAGCATCCTTATATTTGGGACTCGTATCAGGGAAAAGTTCTCCGATATCCGGGCTGGATGACGCCCCCAGAATAGAATCGCATATCGCATGCAAAAGCACATCAGCATCAGAGTGCCCAAGCAGCCCTTTATAAAACTTGATCCTCAAGCCCCCTATGAATAAGGGCCTTGCCCTGACTAAACGGTGGATGTCATAACCTAAACCGATGCGATAATCCATATAATACCTGCCTATTTTACCGAATCTAATATAGCCTGGCCTATTGCTATATCTTCGGGTGTGGTAATCTTTATATTTGAATAAACTCCCGGGATTATGCTTACTTTTACCCCTAACTTTTCAATAAGGCTGGAGTCATCCGTGACTTTTTCTTTCCCGAACCTGGAATAAGCCTTAAGTATCAGCTCTCTCTTAAAAACCTGTGGAGTATGTACCTCCCATAATTTGCTTCTATCCAATGTCTTTTTAACAATGAGCCTGTTATCCGAATGCTTAATTGTCGCTTTAACAGGCACTGCACTTATTGCAGCTCCGGACTTGTAAGCTTTCTTTATTAATTCTGTAACATGGCCTGCATCAATAAAAGGCCTTACCCCGTCATGTATCAAAACAAGATCGGTATTATTATCAAGCGCCTCCAACCCGCAATAGACAGAATCCTGCCTTAGCTTGCCGCCTAATATGACTTTTGTTACTTTATCCAAAGAAAGCCTGGAGACTTCTTTTAGTATTGCCTGTCTGTTAGATGAGTTGCAGACAACTATGATATCATTTATCAAAGGGTGGCTGTTTAAACTCCGCAGAGAGAAAGTGATTATCGGCGTTTTGGCAATCTTGGCTAAGGCTTTAGAAGTTGAGGATTTAAACCTCACTCCCATCCCTGCTGCCAAAACAATAGCTGATGTAAACATACTATCTATGATTACTGTTATCTATTTTTGTAAAAATCATCTTTCCAGCCTGAGTCTGCAACACAGATGTGACTATAACCTTTACCTCCTGCCCAAGCATACGCCTGGCATCTTCAACCACTACCATAGTCCCGTCTTCAAGGTAGCCTACAGCCTGGTTATGCTCCTTGCCTTCTTTGAGCAATTTGATATTCATATGCTCTCCGGGGAATACTACCGGCTTAAGGGCATTAGCGAGTTCATTAATATTCAATATTTTAATACCCTGAAGGCTGGCTATACGGTTTAAGTTAAAATCTACGGTCATTATTTTGCCTTCAAGAAGCTTGGCCAGCTTTACAAGCTTTGCATCAACTTCTTTTGTTTCCGGGAATTCTTCTTCGTGGATAGCTATAGCTGAGCCTGATTCCTTCTGCAAAGTATGCAGTATCTCCAAGCCGCGCCTGCCCCTCTGGCGCTTTACCGGGTCAGTAGAATCAGCTATCTGTTGAAGCTCGCGTAAAACAAATTTAGGAATGACCATTTTGCTCTCCAAAAAACTGGTCTTATAGATATCTATAATCCTGCCGTCGATGATTGCGCTGGTATCAATCAATGTAACGCCTTCGGACTGGTCCTGCCTGCGCAGCCTTACATATGGTATTATTATGTTAAATTCATCCTTGCCGCGTAAACCTATAACCATCCCCAGATAACAAAATACAAGGGTAAGAGTAACCCTTATTATTGAAAGGCTCGCACCAGAAAGCTGAGCCAGGCTAAAAGCGTCTGTTACAAGTTTTGCCATGATAAGGCCAAGTATCAGGCCAAAAACAGAACTTGAAAGCCCTCTCATCGACACCTTACGCATACCTATTTCCAGGAATATAATAACGACACTGGCTAAGAAACCCACGCCTGCGCCAATAAACCCAAAACCTAAAGTCTCCAAAGTCTGATAGCCGATAATTGTGCTGGCTACAGCAAATAAAATCCTTGTTAATAATAGGTTCATAAAAACCTCCTTATAATATCAGCGGCAATACTTTAATAATACCGCTGATGTTTGCGGCTATGCTTACTAAAAAATAATATTTATTAATCAGCCGCAAATGCATAAAAACGTTAATAATTATTTTTTTAAAATAATATCCAATGCTTCCCTAAGAGTGGCAACGGGCATAATCTCAATGCCGCTTTTTTTAGAATCAATGTTCTTACTATTGTTCTTTGGTATAATACACCTGCTAAACCCGAGTTTGCATGCTTCGTTTATCCGAAGCATGATCTGCGATACGCTCCTTATCTCGCCTGCCAAACCCACTTCTCCAAATATGACCGTGTCTTGCATAAGCTTAACATCACGAAAGGCAGAGGCAACGGCTGAAACCACAGCCAAGTCGCAAGCCGGGTCTTCAACTTTTATGCCTCCGGCTATATTGACGAATATATCCTCTAATTCAAGATGGAAGCCGATACGCTTCTCAAGGACTGCGATTAAAAGGCTCAGGCGGTTAAAATCAAAACCCTGGCTGCGCCTTCGCGCATATCCAAAGCTGGATTTGCTTACCAATGCCTGTATTTCAACCAAAAGCGGCCTGCTCCCTTCTAACACCGCAGACACTACCGAACCGGAAGAATCTTTTGATCTTTCGGATAAAAATATTTCCGAAGGATTCTTGACCTGCATCAACCCTTCAGGGCTCATTTCAAATACA
Organism: Candidatus Omnitrophota bacterium; assembly: GCA_003598025.1. NCBI lineage: Bacteria > Pseudomonadati > Candidatus Omnitrophota > Candidatus Omnitrophota bacterium. Next base: position 278,768 of record QZKH01000006.1, on the reverse strand, counting down.
CCGATTTCATTGGTTGAGCCGAACCGGTTCTTGACCGCGCGCAATATCCTGTAAGCAGAAAAACGGTCGCCTTCAAAATAAAGCACGGTATCAACTATATGTTCCAATACCCTGGGGCCGGCGATAGCGCCCTCTTTTGTAACATGGCCTATAATAAAGACCGAGGTTTGGGAACTTTTTGCAAATTGCGTAAGCATACCGGCGCATTCACGGACTTGCGTCACGCTTCCGGCAGAAGAACCGATTGATGAATCAAATATCACCTGGATTGAATCAATTATTAAGATATCCGGTTTAAGTTTTTTAGCAAACTCAATTATTATAGAAAGGTCGGTCTGATTAACAATAAAAAGATTATTGCTGTCTAAAGAACCCAGGCGCTTAGACCTGAGCTTGGTCTGCTGGATGGACTCTTCACCGCTTACATAAAGCACTGTCTGGTCCTGCTTGGATAACTGGTTAGATACCTGCAAGGATATCGTGGATTTACCGATGCCAGGATCACCGCCTATCAGCGTAACCGAACCGGGGACTACCCCTCCCCCTAAAACTCTGTCAAATTCAGCGATACCGGTTTTAAACCGCTGCTTTTCATCTATCACCACGTCTTTCAGAAGGACGGGCTGTTCTTTGTGAAAATTGGCCCTATCTTTTGACTTTACAGCAGGGTCAGAATAATTTTCTTCGGCGAATGAATTCCAACTATTACAATCAGGGCACTTCCCTAACCACTTTGGAGACTGATAACCGCAATTTTGACAGCTAAAAACAACTTTTGTTTTCATTTCAAAGGCTTTTCCTTTGTCTTCCAGAATAATTTCCAGGGGTTGCGTCTTAAATCCATAGATAGAGCCTCTATCTCTTTATATATCGCATCATCATACAGAAGCTTACCTACGGTGCCTTGACCGTGATTAATCTTGGCTATGCTTTCATCAAGATTAGTAGCTATATTATTTGCTAATTTTACGACCTCATGCATAGGTAAGGGATCCTCTCCGTCAAGAGATGCACCTTTGGCTAAGGTATTGGCATAATCTTTACCCGGCATTATCTCCAGGTATTTCTCACCCAGTAAACCGAGAGTATTAACCCAGATCGTAGAATCCATCGGAATTTTAATATTTTTATTAACCCAGCAACGGATATTTGTCTTTATCGGATCTGTTGGGTTATTTGGCGCCACGAAAGTAATATTTTTTACCTCGCCGACATCAACTCCGGCAAACCTGACCGGTGCCCCTACCTTGATACCGTTTACAAAATTAAATATAAAACTTACCTCATAACCAGAAGTCCATGTCCTGAAGCCACCAAGGGACAGGACAAACACAGATAAAATAACTATTCCCAGAAAAACGAAAATACCGACTTTCATTTCTAATTTTGTTTTTCCGAATATCATAGATAACCTCCGTTATTTTAAATAATGTCCAGATAAATTTAGCCTAAAGTCTCCGTAATCGGCCCATATGCCAGGCCGTTGACAAACTGATGGACAACCGGGTGTTTTGCATTCTGTATTTCTTCAGAAGTCCCTTCTGCTATTATCTTGCCGCGATACATCATAGCTATCCTGTCTGCTACTTTATAGGCACTCTTCATATCATGAGTAACCACGATAGATGTGACCTTCAATTTATCATGCAGGCTCCTGATAAGGTCATTAATACTATCGGCGGTAATCGGGTCAACCCCTGTAGTCGGTTCATCATAAAGTATGATTTCCGGCTTAAGACAAATCGCCCTGGCAAGCGCCACGCGCTTTTTCATGCCTCCGCTTAGTTCTGAAGGCATAAGATTCCCGATGCCGCAAAGACCAACCAGGCAAAGTGATTCCTCAATGCGTTCCAGCAATTCCTTATGACCTATACTTTGATGCTCTATAAGGCCGAAGCCTACATTCTCGCCCACGGTCATTGAATCAAATAACGCTCCGCCCTGAAAAACCATAGCTATTTTCATGCGCAGCTGATTTATTTCTGCGTCCTTTAATTTATTTACTTCTTTCTTGTCTACGAAGATGCTCCCTTTATCCGGCCTTAATAAACCCACGATATGTTTCAATAATACTGACTTTCCGCAGCCTGAACGGCCTATGATCACACATGTAGTGCCGGTCTCAACCTTAAGGCTGAGTTCATCTAAAACCTTATGCTCGCCAAATGATTTGCATACATTCATAATATCGATCATCTCTTACCTCTCTAAGGAAAAATAAAATAAAATAAAGCGGTAAAGAAGCAATCCGCAATAATAATCAAAATAAAAGTTATAACTACCGAGCGGGTAGTTGCCCGCCCTACTCCTTCGGCGCCGCCCTCGACATTAAAGCCTTCATAACAACTGACTAACGCTATTATCATACCGAAGACAACGGACTTAAATAAGCCGGTAAAAAGATCTTTATATTGCAAGGCGTCAAAAGTAACATGCATATAAATACTGGAGGATATCCCCAGTTTTGCTGTGCATATCAGAAAGCTCCCGAATATGCCTATGGCGTTAGAATAAAGAGTAAGCAACGGAAGCATAAAAGTCAAAGCTAGAAAACGCGGCACAACCAGGTATTTTATCGGATTCGATGCAAATGACTCCAAAGCATCGATCTGCTCAGTAACCTGCATAGAGCCTAACTCGGCAGTGATAGATGCGCCGACCCTGCCTGCTACTACCAAAGCCGTAATGACCGGGCTCAATTCCCTGACTAAAGATAGAGCAACCATGCTTGCAATATAAAGTTCAGAGCCTATGCGCTGCATAAAATATGCTGTCTGTAACGCAAAGATAAACCCGATAAACAGGGATATCAAAGAGACTATCGGCAGGCTGTCGTAACCGGCTTTTTTAGCCTGCTCAAAAATCCTGTGCTTCTTGTAGGGAGGAGTAAAGATGCGATAAATAGTCTGCATAGCCAGATTGCTTAAACCTCCCAGAAAATACATAAAATAAAGGATTCTTCTGCCGAAGATTACGAACAGGCGTTTAATCATTCTAAAACTAGCTCCTCATTTTTACGGGAAACTCGGACAGTGGCTCCGTCCTTGAACCTGCCTGAGATTATTTCAGAAGCTAAGGGATCCTCAAGGAACCTCTGTATTATCCTCTTTAACGGCCTTGCCCCGAATACCGGATCAAAACCTTTCTCGATTATAAAATCTTTGGCATCCGGACGGATATCAAGCTTTATATTTTTATCTTTTAACCTATCAGCAACATGGCCTACTTCAAGATCAACGATCTTCTCAAGATCTGCCCTTAATAACGACCTAAACACTATAATATCATCTACGCGGTTGATGAACTCAGGCTTAAAGGTTTTTTTAACCTCTTCAAGAAGCTTATCTTTCATCTCCTCGTAAGTAACCTCTTCTTTTTGCGCTTTAAAACCCAAAGAAACGCTCTTTTTAATCAGCTCCGCTCCGACATTTGAGGTCATAATAATGACCGTGTTTCTGAAATCCACTTTTCTGCCAAAGCTATCAGTAAGCCTGCCTTCTTCAAAAACCTGCAGCAAAAGATTAAAAACATCCGGATGCGCCTTCTCGATCTCATCAAAGAGAATAACTGCATAAGGCCTTCTTCTGACCCTTTCAGTCAGTTGCCCTCCTTCTTCATAACCTACATAACCCGGAGGTGCGCCTACTAAACGGGAAACATTAAATTTCTCCATATACTCAGACATATCCAGCTGCAGGAGTGCATCCTCATCGCCGAACATAAACTCTGCCAGTGCCCTGGCAAGCAAAGTCTTGCCGACACCGGTAGGGCCTAAGAATATAAAAGAACCTATAGGCCTCTTTGGGTCTTTTATACCTGCCCTTGAACGCCTTATCGCATTTGCTATAGCAGAGATCGCCTCATTCTGACCGATAACCCTGTTATGTAAGACTTCTTCAATCTTAAGAAGCTTTTCGCTTTCTTTTTCTTCAAGGCGGAATATCGGTATGCCTGTCCACTGAGAAACAATCCTTGCGATATCTTCCTCCGCGACCTCAGGCCTGGTCCTGTCTTTTGTCTGCCCCCATTTCTGATTCAACTCTTCCAGTTCCAGCCTTGCCTGCCTCTCCTGGTCACGCAATGAAGCTGCTTTCTCAAAATCCTGGCTCTTGATATAAGCTTCTTTTTCCTTCTTTAAGACCTCGACCTTTTTTTCTAACTCTTTTATTTCCGGAGGGACGACTAAAACATTTAACCTTGAGCGCGAACCGGCCTCATCAATCAAATCAATCGCCTTATCAGGCAAAAACCTGCCCGTGATATACCGGTCTGATAATTTTGCAGCAGCTTCTAAAGCCTCATCCTTAAAAGTAACCCGATGGTGAGCCTCATATTTATCTCTTAAGCCCTTAAGTATCTCTACGGTCTGCAGGACAGAGGGCGGCTCTACCATTATAGTTTGGAAACGCCTCTCAAGCGCAGCATCTTTCTCAATATACTTCCTGTATTCATCCATGGTTGTGGCTCCGATACACTGTATCTCGCCGCGTGAAAGTGCGGGCTTGAGAATATTGGAAGCATCAATTGCTCCTTCGGCAGCACCGGCTCCGACTAAAGTATGCAACTCATCAATAAAAATGATTACATCCTGTGAACGCTTGATCTCTTCCATTACCGCTTTTATCCTTTCCTCAAACTGGCCGCGGTATTTTGTTCCAGCGATCATCATTGCCAAATCTAAAACCACAATCCTCTTATTCCTCAATATCTCCGGGACATTCCCAGAAACAATAGACTGTGCCAAGCCTTCGACTATAGCAGTCTTACCTACCCCTGCTTCACCGAGTAAAACAGGATTATTCTTGGTACGCCTGCTCAAAACCTGTATAACTCTTTCTATCTCCTGGTGCCTGTCGATAACCGGGTCTAATTTGTTTGCTTTAGCCAATTGTGTAAGGTCCCTGCCGAAAGCATCCAGTGCAGGCGTTTTGCTTTTAGACTGCTGCTGGCCAAAGCCGGGAAGGGCCGACCCCAAGACTTCCATGATCTCATTGCGCACGGTATTAAGATCCACTCCCAGATTTAAAAGTACCTGCGAAGCTACACCTTCGCCTTCGCGGATCAAACCAAGAAGTATATGCTCAGTGCCTATATAATTATGCCCTAAAGAACGCGCCTCTTCTGCAGCAAGCTCAAGCGCCTTCTTCGACCTGGGAGTAAAAGGGATGTCCCCGATTATCTGGGTAGTAGGCCCGGGTTGTACGAGTTTTTCTATCTCAAGGCGTATGTTCTCCAAAGACAACCCCAGCTTCTGTAGAACAGCTGCAGCTACACCTTCGCCTTCGCGGATCAAACCAAGAAGTATATGCTCAGTGCCTATATAATCATGATTAAAACGCCTGGCTTCTTCTTTAGCTAAAATGATTACTTTTCTTGCTCTTTCTGTGAACCTGTTAAACATTACTCCTCCTATTATGTATATCTTTACGAGCTGTCTTTTAACTTATTCCTTACTATCTCTGCCCTTTTGGTATCTCTTTCCTGAGAAGAAAGCTTTTTATTCTCCAGCTTCTGTAAATGCGCCGGCTGGGTAATAATAAATAATTCGTTTATTGACCGGCGGTCGATATTTTTGATTATGCCCAGATCGCATCCCAGCCTAACCATCGATAAAAGTTCGGTTGTTTCCTTGCTGGAAATAATATGGGCGCTTTTAAGTATGCCGAAACTGCGGCTGATCCTGTCTTCAAGCATGGACCTTCCCTGAGAAAGTAACACTTGCCTGGCCTGTGTTTCCTGCTCAATTACCTGCTTAATAAGGCTATTTATATTCTCAAGTACTTCCATTTCGCTATGACCTAAGGATACCTGATTGGAAATTTGGAAGAAATTACCAGTAGCTTCAGTACCCTCTCCATATAATCCGCGGGTTGTAAAACTTAATTTAGATATCGCGGCAAGTATCCTGCTTATCTGCCTGGTGATAACCAGGGCGGGCAAATGCAGCATAACTGAGCCGCGCATACCGGTGCCGGTATTAGTAGGACAAGCAGTAAGGTACCCCCACTCCCGGGAAAAGGCAAATTTCAGGTCTTTAGACAATTCATCATCAATCTTATTTATTATGTTCCAAGCTTCGAACAAATTAAACCCTGACTGCATGACCTGAAACCTTATATGGTCTTCTTCATTTATCATGATAGAAACTATCTCTTCCGGGTCAATGACCAAAGCCTTGGAATTGGTTTTCTGGGCATGCTCATGAGACATAAGGTGCCTTTCAACAAGAAAATCCTTGTCAACGCTGTCTAATTCCGAAAGCTTGAAGATAGTAACACCTTTTAACATATTATTTTTCATTATTGCGTTCTCTATAACAGCAAGGTTATCTTCAGCCTGTTTCTTATTTGCATGGTGCGGGAAAGGCGCCTGATCAAGATTCCTTGCAAGGCGTACCCTGCTGGAAATTACAATTTCAGAACTTGGCCCGGTACCTTTTAGCCATTCGCTTGTATGATTTAACAGGTCATTTATTCTTATTGCCATTTTTAGCCTCTGATCTTCCTTGTGTTTTTTCCAGCTCTTTTATTTGGTCCCGTATTCTGGCTGCGTCCTCAAAAGCCTCTGACTCTATTGCTTTTTGCAACTTCAAGCGCAACTCGGCAACCTGGTCCTTTTCTGCTAACGACTGTTTTGGAGCGGGAAATGGCGACTTCCCGAAATGAGAACTGGAACCGTGTATCCTTTTAAGCAACGGGGCCAGGTATTTCTTGAAAGAGGTATAACACTCACCGCAGCCGAGCCTGCCGATCTTCTTAAAATCTGAATAACTCAGGCCGCAATTCGAACACTTGGCTGAAACTGCTTCTTTATCCTGTGCTGGCTTTTCAAATTCCGCCAAACCCGCCAATAGTTCGCTAAGCCCGAACTGCTGTTCCATCTGCGCGCTCTTTTGCCTTGCACAGTCCTCGCAAAGATGCAGCTCATTCATCTTTTCATCAATTATTTCCGTGAGGTGCACCGTAGCGGTATTCTTACCACAGATATCACACAACATAATATAATCCTCTCAGTATTTTACTCCGTCAGTTTTAGTTAATTCTCTGAACTTTTTCATCAACCTTAAGGTAACTGCGCCCGGAGCACCTGAGCCGATAACCCTGCCATCAACCTTAACAACCGGGATTACTTCAGCAGCAGTGCCGGTCAAGAAACATTCATCCGAAATAAAGACTTCATGCCGGGTGATAACATGTTCATGGACAGGGATCCTGGCACTTTTGGCGATATCAATAATGGCATCCCTGGTAATACCTCTTAAGGTACCCATGCACTGCGGAGGCGTATAGAGCTCGTTCTTCTTCACGATAAATAAATTATCTCCTGTGCATTCGGCTACATATCCTAATGAATCAAGCATTATCGCCTCATCATAACCGCTGTTTGCAGCTTCGATCTTTGCCAATATATTGTTGAGATAATTCAAAGATTTGATCTGCGGATTCAATGCCTCAGGGAGATTACGCACAGTCGGAACGGAAATTATAGAAAGGCCCTGTTTGTAAAATTTCTCGGGATAAAGAGCAATTTTATCGGCGATAATAATAATCGTGGAGTTACCGTAGCATTTACGCGGGTCCAAACCCAAATCCCCCTCACCCCTGGTAACAATGAGCCTGATATATGCATTATCAAGGTCGTTCTTCTTAAGCGTTGCTACCACGGCTCTGGACAATTCATCTCTTGACATCCGCATCGGCAGCATTATGCTATGCGCGGATTCATATAGCCTGTCGATATGCTCTTTCAGCTTAAAAACCCGTCGCCTGTAAGACCTGATGCCTTCAAAAACCCCATCACCATATAAAAGGCCGTGGTCAAACACTGAAATCTTGGCTTCTTTCCTGCTATAAAACTTACCATTAATATAAATTTGCATATACTCTCCTTTTGCGCCTTAATTCAATAAAACACCGTCTTTAAGATTAAAAATCCTGTTACCCAAACTTGCCAGCTCCTGATTATGAGTAACCAGGATAACTGTCATCTTGGATTTTAAATTTACGTCTTTAATTAATGACATTATCTGGTTACCGGAAGCTGAATCCAGATTACCGGTAGGTTCGTCGCATAATAAAACCTGCGGGTCATTCATCAACGCCCTTACAATGGCTACCCTCTGCTTCTCACCTCCGGAAAGCTGCATAGGGAAATGGTTCAATCTGTTTGAAAGGCCGACATTAGCAAAAAGCCCGATCGCCTTATTTCTTATCTCTGCTGCCTGCGGCTTAGTATAAGAACCGTTAAAAAAAACAGGTAATACTGCATTTTCTAAAACAGTAAATTCGGAAAGCAAGTGGTAAAACTGAAAAACAAATCCTATTTTCTGATTCCTCACCCTTGATATCTTCTGGTCATCCATCCTGTAAATATCCTGGCCGCCTATTGACACCTTACCCTCGCTTGGTGAATCTAAGCCTCCGAGGATATGCAGGAGAGTAGATTTGCCGGCTCCCGAAGGACCGACAATCGTTATAAACTCCCCTTTTTTAACATTTAAATCTATGCCCTTAAGTATCTCAAGCCTATTACTGTCTATGATATAATTTTTATAAATTCCTTTGGCCTCTATCATGGTTGTTATTCGTAACGCAGTGCTTCTACCGGCTTAAAACCTGCAGCCTTGCTTGCCGGATATATCGTTGACATTAACGTAATAAATAATGCCGAAATGATAATTACCACTATGTCCGGCCAGAAAACAATTGATACCGGCAATTTATCAATGGAATAAACTGATGGCAATCTAATAAACTGGTATTTCTTAAGTATAAAGCACAAAGCTACCCCCGAAAGGCCTCCGATCAAAGTGCCCATAGTCCCGATAAACAGGCCTACGAAAGTAAAAATATTGCGTATTCCCTTGGCGCTCATACCCAAAGCCCTTAATACGCCTATATCCTTGGTCTTTTCCACCACCATCACTATTAACGTACTTGCAATATTAAAAGCAGCCACAAATATAATCAACGTCAATATTAAAAACATCGTAATCTTTTCCAGCTTAAGGGCGGCAAAGAAATTTTCATTTAACTGCATCCAGGTTTTAAGATAGTAATCCTGCCCTATCTTTGAACCAAGTTCTGCTTTTATTTTGTCTGCAAGATAGAGATTATCCAGTTTAACAGCAAGGGCGCTAATCCTATCCGGCATACCAAAAATTTCCTGTGCAGTCGTTATATTGACGAATACCAGCCTTAAATCATAATCATACATGCCTGAGCTGAATATCCCGCAAACCTTAAGCTTGCGTAATTTACCCTGAGAAGAATACGTGTCTATATAGGAACCGACTCCGACACCAAGATAAAGGGCCATCTCTCTGCCGATGATCACGGCATCGCCTCTTAAGTTATTGATATCGCCGCTGGTTAAATATTCTTTTATTTTTGTTACTTTGATTTCCTGCTCTGGGTCTATGCCTTTTAAGTCCGCTGCAAAGATAGCATTACCCTCTTTAAGCAACACCTGGCCCTGCACATATTCTGAAACATCCCTGACCCCGGGGTTAGACCTTATTTCTTTAATCAGGGCGCTGGCAGAAATTGATTCTATACCGTCATAGCCGAAGACTGTGATATGGGAAAAATTTCCCACGATTTTATCCCTTAATTCTCTGTCAAAACCGTTCATAACCCCGATAACAACTATCAAAGCCATGACGCCTATTGCGATCCCCGACATAGAAAGGACGCTGATTAAAGAGATAAATTTCTCTTTACGCTTAGTCAATAAATACCGGAGGCCGATAAAAATTTCCGCTTTCATGAAATTAAGAATGTTCTGGCCTTAATAAGGGAAACAGGATGACGTCTCTTATAGACGGCTGGTTAGTCAATAGCATAACTAACCTGTCTATGCCTATACCTAAGCCTCCGGCAGGAGGCATACCATGTTCAAGGGCCAAAACGAAATCCTGGTCAACTTGCTTGGTGTTATCCATTGTCTTTAATTCTTCCTCAAAACGCTGCCTTTGCTCTATGGGGTCGTTCAACTCCGAATAGGCATTACCGACTTCCATGCCGGAAATAAACAGCTCAAACCTTTCCGATAAAAGAGGATTATCCTGCCTGGTTTTTGCCAGCGGGCATAAATATGTAAAATAATCCGTTACAAAAGTGGGATTTGCGCCCATCTCCTGCTCAAGCACATCTTCTATTATCTTAGCTATCTGGGAACGGCTAAGTTTTGTTGCCTCCCTGGCAAAACCACTATCGTGCAATTTCTTTAACATTAACTCAGACGCATCTTCGGGGTTAATATCAAATTTTCTTTTGACCATCTCTGCAAAAGAACATCTCTTCCATGGCCTTGCTAAATCTATTTCTTTTCCCTGATAATCAAATTTCGTTTTGCCTATAACTGATTCCGCGGCATTTGTAATCAGCTCTTCCGTCAAATCCATCATTGCCTTATAGTCTGCATAAGCAGAATATACCTCAAGCATAGTAAATTCCGGATTGTGTTTTATGGAAACACCCTCATTACGGAAATTACGGTTCATCTCATACACTTTATCAATACCGGCAACAAGAAGCCTTTTAAGATATAATTCCGGAGCTATCCTGAGGTATAAATCAGTGCTATATTCGTTATGAAAAGTCTTAAACGGCCTGCCCGCGGCCCCTCCTGCGATATTTTGCATCATAGGGGTCTCAACCTCAATAAAGCCTTTATCATCCAGGAATTTCCTTATGGAGGTGACAATTTTTGAGCGCTTAAGAAATACCTCTCTGACTTCATCGTTTGAAATTATATCAAGGTACCGCTGTCGGTATCTTAACTCGACATCTTTTAACCCGTGCCATTTCTCGGGTAGCGGGCGAAGCGCCTTTGACAAGACTACGAAATTTTCAAGTTTAATTGTAACCTCCGAGGTATGCGTTTTAAAAAGCTGGCCCTCGGCGTTTATTATATCTGCGATATCCAGGTTCTCCAATAAGGCAAATTTTTCATCTCCGATTATATCCTTTTTAGCATAAAGCTGGATCCTCGCGCTTGAATCCCTTAAGTCAAAGAATATAACTTTACCATGCAGCCTTTTGGCGAATATTCTGCCGCACACACTCACTTTAAGCCCTTCCTGGAAACCGTTTACAACTGCCGCTATTTCTGTCCGGGAAACAGGAGCAGAACCCCTAAAAGGGTCCACGCCTTTTTCTTTTAAGGCTTTAAGCTTATCTTTCCTTTGTTCTATAATCTCGTTTATTTCCATAGAGTTATAATTATAGATTATAAATTAAAAGTTGTCAATTAGAATGGGGCTGCCTGCCTATTTGGTTCATAGTGCATGCCTGTCTGCTCTACCTGTCGGTAGATAGGCGGTAGGCAGGGTTCATAGTTCATGGTTCATAGAAAAAAGGACCAGATATGAAGGTCATTCTGGCCCTGGTTAAACAGCCTTAACTCTTAATTCTACAGCTTGTTATGCTTTGTAACTGGATAATTGCTTTATCCTTTTAAGCATATTAGGATGAGTGCTTAAAGCTTCCATGAACCTATCGCTGAGATTAAGCTTCAGGTTCTTGTTTTTAAGCTGCTCAAGTTCAAAAGAATCTATTGAGCCGTCTTTATCCAGGTCTAATTGCTTCAATTCACGGATCTCCCTGATTGCCCGAGACGGATCATTAACAAAAAATGCTTTTAAGCCCTCAGATTCCTTAAGAGAATCTTTATCAATACGGGCGGAACCATATACAAGTTTATATAAACTCGAAGCTAATACAGCAGGTCTGTTCCCAAGCATTATTGAACCACGGTCGGCAAAATACTCCCTTATCCTGGAAGCATAGAGAACCAAAAGATTAGTAATAAAATAGAAAAGAAAAGCAAGCATACCCAATAAAACAGTGTTCCCGCCCCTATCATCCCTGCGCCTGCCATAAAACAAAAATTGCCAGGCGATCCTATACATTACAATAGGTATTACAGACAACAGGGTGATAGTTAAAACATCTTTATTTTTTAAATGAGATATTTCGTGGCCAAGGACCGCTCTTAGCTCATCCTTATCAAGCAATTTTATTATACCATCGGTAACGCATATCCTGCCGTCTTTAAGCGACCTGCCGAAAGCAAAGGCATTTGGTATATTTATCCTGGCTATCCCCACCTTAGGCATCGGTATATTAGCCTGGCGGCTCAAGCTTTCTACCATACTGAATAGTTCGGGATACTGCTTTCTATCAACATATTCTACTTTCATGGACCATTCCACCAACTTTGGGCCCATAAAATATTGTATTATCATAAAAAATACTGAGATGAATAAATAAAAGTAAAAATTACTTATCCCGGCATAGTAACCGATTACGGTTACCGCAGCGTAAACTATCGCGAACAATAATGATATAAGCATCCACATCCTTAACTTTAAGAAAAACATTGCGCCTTGCCTCCTTTTAGGCTACTTTACAATTTCAGCCTCAACGATAAAACGTATAACCGGAACTTCTATATTATCTGTGGCAACATAAACAAACTGCCTGGTTTTGCCAAAATATCCTTTTGTGTTAAAAGATACTTCAATATCGGTGCTCTCTTTAGGCTTAAGGGCTTTCTTCTTCACCTTTGAAACAGTACAACCGCAAGAAGTCGTAACGTCTTTAATTATCAGGTCCTGCCCTGAATCATTTGATAAAATAAAAATGTGCTTTAATACGACCCCCTGCTTTACTCTTCCAAAATCCCAATGCATCTGTTCCTCGTTACCTAGATCAGTAATAACCGTACTTTTAGCATATAATAAGCCATTACTAAAAAAAAGTACAAATACAAGTAAAAAGCTTATACAAAGGTGATTTAACTTTATGTTTTTCATATCCCGCGCACCAAAAGTATACCGAAAGTAAAAAGCAAAAAAGCAATAATAATTTTTATAGAAATAAAATACCTGTTTATAAATTTACTGAACGAAACATGCGTTGCTCCGAAGAGGGACAAAATAAATACTGCCACCAAAGGAACAATAAACATGATATTATAAAGCAAGAGGTAGATAAAAGCACGCAGTTTTAGGTCGGTGGTTTTCAGAACAAATGTTATCGTCGGTAAATAGACCTGTCCGGTACATACTGCCTCGAATATTGAGATAATAAATCCTGTTGCCAAAGCTGTAATTATAAGCTTGAATCCCTGGGCCTGTTTATTTCTGAAAGACATGCCGATTACATTTTGTATCCGTCTTTTAACAGTATCCGGCAATTTAAGGCTTACAGAATCAAATTTACCGCTTCTTTTGTAAATATATATATCTCTTATGCTCAGGAATCCGATAACAAAACAAAACAGCCCGATTGAAACATTAAGCACTCTTGTTATAACATAAAAATCATTGATTTTATAAAGAAATCCGAACAGCCCTAATCCAATAAGCACGTAAGTAACAAAAACTGCCAGTATAAATGCCAGGCCTATTGCCGCAAGGTGCCTTTTTCTATACCCCTGTAAAGCTAAAAAAGAGATAAAAAATACTATTACGGTAAAAGCGCATGGGTTTATACCGTCAATAAGGCCTGCGCTCATTATTGCTATGGGGCTAAAAGACATAAAGCGCTGGACTAAATTTACTGGTGTATATGTTTCTATGGGACGCTTTTCTTTATCAATCTTACTTAAGGCGCTATCTAAATACAGCCCTAATTCTTGATCGGCAGCTACAAACTCGCCGTTAAAAAAAATCACGGGCAATGAATTAGTCTCTTTTTCTTTCCCCTTGCCATATTTATCTTTTAGTGACAAAAAAAACTTATAATTATCAATACCGGTGATATCAATAAGGGAAAATTTTATCCTTCCGTCAAATCTCTTTTGAATATCAGGTAATGAGTCCTTCTTGAATTGCAGGCACTTATGGCAACTCGGGGAATGAAAAACAATTAATTCGGGCGAGGGCGCCTTAGCAGCTGATATGTTTCCTGGATAAAGATAGGTTAACAGGAATAAAAAAATAAATAATTTTGCCATGTATTTTGCCGCTGAATAAACCGCAGTAAATATCATTGTTTCTTCTTAAGAAATCTTTCCGTATCATCAAGATAAACTTCTGCCTCAGGATATTGAGGGTCTTTTTTTAATATCTTATCAAGCATATCCCTGGCTTCCTCAAACCTGCCGAGGTTACGGTAGACCATAGCTAAATTAAAGCGGGCATCGAGAAAATCCGGGTCTATTTTTATCGCTTTTTCGAACGCTTCCGTAGCCGCAGCATACCTGCCCAATTGCCAATTACACCACCCTATATTATTATACCCCATTGAAAAATGGGGATCTATATTTACAGATTGCATAAATGCTTCTATCGCCTCATCAAGCCTGTTTTCAAGTATATAGGCATAACCAAGATTATAATATGCTAGATGGCTGAAAGGGTTTATGGAAATCAATTTTTTAAACTCAATAATGGCCTCACCTACTATCTCCAGCTCAATATAAATATACCCGAGATTTACCCTTGCCAGCTCATCATTTGGAGAAAACTTCACTGCTTTTCTTGCAGCATCAAGCGCTCTATCGGGGTCATCAAGCCATAGATAAGCCAAAGCCTTGCCTGAATAAGGAGCTCCCCCTTGTGCATCGGCAGCGATTGCCTGGTCAAACTTATTTATTGCCAGTACGAATCTTTGCTTGTCAGAAAGGGCCCTTCCTTCATTCAGCAGCCTGAAACCATCCCTAACATATTGGGAAGAAATACCAGGGATAACTTTTTTCTCAATGTGCCTGGCTACACCATCATCCCCAATAACGCTTTTGGTGTCCTCAAGATAATCTCTTGCTTTATCATAATCCTTTACATCATAGAGATAGGTATAGCCGACATTTAGCTGCGCTAACTGAGCCAGATCCTGATTAGTGCTTTCTTTGGCCGCCTCCTTATAATAATCTATCGCCTTATCAAACTCACCTTTCTTTCTATAAGTGTCTGCAATCTGATACAGGCTTGAATCTGCAAGCTGTCCGGCCGAAGAGCTATCGCTTAATTTCTTAAACTCTTCGATTGCCGAATCAAGATTCCCCCCTCTTTTCTCAGCCCAGGCAAGATTAAACTGAGCCTTAGCAGCTAACTGCGAATCCGGAGACCGCTGAATAGATTTTTTAAAAGCTTCTTTTGCTTTGTCAAAATCTGATATCTGAACATAAAGGTTGCCTATTTCATAAAATAACTGCTGAGCCTGTTCTCTGTCGCTCACTCTTAAGACTTTATTTTCTAAAGCCCCTATCCTGCCCCTTAACTGAGATTCAGATATCTCATTTGTTTTTCTTGCGAATACCTGGTTTATTTTATCAATGGCTCTTAAAACCGGGCTTCTGGCTTCTTCTTTTTCTTTGATCGCCTCAGATAACGCAAACTTAACATCTTCAACCTGCCCCTGATCTTGTGTTTTTGAAAGCATATCCTTAGCCATCTCTATCCTTGAAAAATTAGCCGCCTCTAAATCAGGTGAGGATATTTCGTTTAACAATGAATAATCCAGTGCGCTTGCCAGACCTTTAGCATCTTCTAAATTATCTAATTTACTGATTTTATCCAGAGAAGTCTTTAAGTTCTCCAGGGAGCGGTCAACCAAATAAACGTTATAGCCCAGGAAAAAAATAACCGCCGCCACCACGATGACTAGCACCTTATAAGTCTTTTTAAGAAATCTTAATATCCCGTTCTTCATACTTTAGTACCTCAGCCTGAATTTAAAATAGACCATATTTTTCAATAGATAGAGCAGGATTGCCAGATTAAGCGCAGAATTTAAAACCAGGACCCAGATCTGCATCGGAGTTAGTAAAGCTGCATTTTCATTTAATCCGGCAGTACGTATCAAAGAAAAACCAAAACCCTCATGCTCAAGGTATTGCAAAAGGTTATTTGCCAAGAAAAAACACTGAAAGAACACGGCGATAAACCATGCCTCAATCCTTAGTTTCTTAAGCACAAAAAAAAGGTATACCGGGATAAGCACAAGTAAAGACTGTGAAAATAATGACAAGGCAGGAGGTACCTTCTTGCCGAGTATATATATATTATTGTGAAAGAAGATCAGCAAGAGTGAATATAAAACAGCATTAAAAATATAAATGCTGCAAATCGTCTTTATACCGAAGGGCACAATTATTTTTTTCATAATATTTATAGTAGTAATTTTAATACTGAAAACCAATGCGGTCAATCAAATTCTCTATTACCTGCCTGTCGGCAGACATGGTTCATAGTTCATGATTCATTGTTCATGAATACTGGCAATTTCTATGAACTATCAACTATGAACCAAGAACTAATAATTGTTTGACTCCCATTTTTACCTATTATATACTAAGGAAAACAAATTAAAGATAATATGCCTGCTATCAAATTAACGCTTCAGAACCGCATAATCACGCTGATGGTCATATCATCAGTGATATTCATCAGTGCTTTTACTGTCATACAACTGAACAGCAAGCTCGATGATCTGACGCGCTACAATTCTTTCCATGCCAACCTTTCGATCAGGATCGTCAAAAACAACCTGGACTCAATAATAGCTCAGCACGATCCTCAGGACCTGCAATCAGAGTTATCTTTCAGCTTGATAAAATTAAAAGAAACCGGGCTTTTTAGCGATGCAATCATCTTTGATAAAAACGGCGTAGTCGTAGGCACAACCAATGATGCAGGCGGTCCATCGGTCCGTTATAAAGATATAGTAAAATGGGGAGAGTTTGGAAAGTCTTTCTCGGAAAATAAATGGTTTATTACTGAGATTGATAAATTTACCAGGACATTAGAGGCCTATCTGTTGATAAAAAACCAGACCCAGCAATATTTGTGCAAATTATCATTCAGCCTGGGAGATATCCAGGAGGCTTTTACAGCTATATTCAGGAGTGTAATATTTTCTGCAATCATAATTATACTGGCAAATATTATTTTAGGATATATTATTTCTAAAATAGTGATTGGCCCGGTGAAAATGCTTGACCAGGTGACAAAAATAATAGCTGAAGGCGACCTATCGGTGCGCGTGAACATACGCACTAACGACGAACTCGAAGACCTTGGGGAAACATTTAATTATATGGCGCAAAAACTGGTTAAAATGAAGGAGATAGCTGAAAACGCAAATCCTCTCACCAAGCTGCCCGGCAACATCGTGATCCAGGATAAAGCAGAAGATTATATAAACACAAATAGAAAATTTGCTTTAATCTACAGTGATCTGGATAATTTTAAGGCATATAACGACAAATATGGCATTGCCCAGGGAGATAAAGCAATTAAATTGACTTCGGATATATTTAAGGAGGCTGTACAAAAACTCGGTAACGCTGATGATTTTGTAGGCCACGAAGGCGGGGATGACTTTATAATCCTTACTACGCCGGATAAGGCAAATATTATTGCGGAATATATAATAAAAGAATTTGATGCCCGCATCAAGAGTTTATTTAATGCCGAAGACCTGGCCAAGGGCCATATCGTATCTCACGCCAGAGACGGCTCCATTAAAGAATTTCCTATCATGACAATATCCCTGGCAGGGGTAACCAACCAGCACAGGCAAATAAACAGCTATGCCGAAGCAACAAATATCGCCGCAGAAGTAAAAAAGAAAGCCAAAAGCATAGATACAAGTGTATTTATTATGGACAAAAGAACCAGCTAAGATTATTGAATTAAAAGAGGCTGGGGCAGGCTTAATTTAAATTTAGTATCAAGAGGTTTTTTATCCGTGTCCTTCTGACCTGGCTTGAATTTTGAAGCTTCTTCCTTATCCTGAGTTACATCAATGCTACCCTGGGCATAAACTCTCCCTACATAGCTACATAACCCTATAGCTACCAATAAGATAAAAAATAATTTATATGCTCTTTTCTGTCTTCTCATTTTACTCTCCTTCAATATAAGTATGCCACAAATGACCTTTAAAGTCAACCTAATTCAATTCCTAAGTCCCGATGCCCAGTTAATACCAATTATTAGGATTTAGGGGCCAGGTGTCAGGAATTGTGATTTACCGAAGATATTGGCTTGCCTTGGCAATGGGCTCCTTGAGCTGTCCCATTTACTTTTAAAACTTATCCAAAAAGAATATATTATAAGGTTGACATCCAGTAAAAATGACTGATTTTCAATATACCAAAGATCGTACCTTAATTTATCCTTTCTTGATACGGACCTGGGAGCTAATACCTGAGCCGCCCCGGTAAGCCCTGGCATAACCTGATGCCTGGTATTAAATTCTTTATCACTATTGTCTGAAATCAAAGAACCGTCAACACCGCACTCTATCGGCCTTAAAGCCCTCGGCCCGACGAAAGACATTTGCCCTTTAGCTATATTGATCAATTGAGGCAATTCATCCATCGCTGTCTTCC
Source organism: Candidatus Omnitrophota bacterium (assembly GCA_003598025.1). NCBI lineage: Bacteria > Pseudomonadati > Candidatus Omnitrophota > Candidatus Omnitrophota bacterium. The sequence continues at coordinate 260,420 of QZKH01000006.1, read as the reverse complement.
GGAGTATCCTGCCTACCTTTGTTACCCTGGGGTCGTTTTCAACCGCCTGAACAGGGCCTGAAGCTTTTTCTGCATTCTTGACCATAGACCTGAACTTTATACCCATAAATATCTTGCCAAACCTACCTACCCTCTCCTGTATATAAAATACCGGCAAGCCGTCCTCAAGCATTATAGCAAGCATAATGATTACCCATAAAGGAAAGCTAAAAAACATCCCTGCTAGCGAAAGAATTAAATCAAAGGTTCTTTTTACCTTATACTCTTTATTCACGGCTTAATTATTTAAAGTTAGTAATTTCTGTTCCAGTCCTCTTACTATCCCTGTCCAGAGGTATTTATCTCTGATCAAAGATAATGCTGATGCGGCTATTTCTGACCTTAATTTATGATCCTGCATAAGCGTAATTACCTTTTCCGAGAAATCTTCAGGATTATCCGCAAGCAATATTTCTCTGCCCTCATTTGCCTGTATCCCTCCCAGGCCGAGCCTGGTAGCAACCACAGGGACCCCTGCTGCCATAGATTGTATTATCTTATTCTGTATACCGACAGCGACTCTCATCGGCGCAACTGATACGCAAGAATCTTTAATGAGAGCATAAATATCTTCTACATTATTATATACCTGCACTGAATTATCAACTCCTGATAATTTTCTTAAAACAAACGGCATATTTGCTCCCGCAATAACAAACCGGGCATCTTTATTATGTTTTTTTATCAATGGGAATATCGCTTTATAGAAATATATGGCTGCATCAACATTATGAAATGTACGCATATTCGCAAAAAATACTATTTTATTGTTATCAAATTTACCTTGCCCTTTGACTAGGGCCTCTTCATCTATGCCGTTTTCTACCAAACTAAGCCTGCTAATCCCTAATTCTTTCTCAAGATATTCTTTATCAACCGAAGAAGATATTAAGTTAAGATCGAAACTTGAAGCAAAAATCGGTTCAAACTTTTTGAGCCTTTTAGACTCGAGAGATTCAATCATATTAAACGGCCATTTTCTGTAACGGCAGGATAAACCATATCTGTAAGAGAGGGCGTCTGACATATCAAGCACCTTAAGGATACCTCTATAGTTTTTTACATATTCCGCCATCCTTACTAAATGGCAAAAGATTAAATCGTAATTACCGATTTTAAGCTCCTGCTCAATAGCCCGCTTCATTCTTCCTGAATAAAAATAACTATTTTCAAGCGGCAAATCTCTTAAAAGACCGCCTGCACATTGCAAATATGAAATATATTTAGGAAGCTTAATCCCTATCATCTTCACATTAGCAAACTGGCTGCCTGAATCACTTACGCTCTTGCTGCCTGTAAAGGCAGCTATGGTTATCTTATATCCCATAGCAGATAAATGTTTAATAAAATGGAATGGCCTTATTTTTTCTCCGCCTATAGGGGGGAAAGGCATGCTGGCTGATAAAAATAAAATATTCTTCATTATAAAAACTTTCTTTTTAAAGCAAGTATGCCCCGATAAAGACTTAATGGGCTGAATATTCTTTTAATGTTCTTCAATATAAACTTGGGTGCAAAATAAAATGATAAGTTTGCCTTCCTTACAAGGCTATCCAGCTCCTTGTGTGTCAGGCCTGGATAATCTATTATTGCCTTAGACTGCACACTTTCCGGCCTGTACTCTTTATTAACAATCCACCGGTTAAGCTTTGCCCTCTCAAAAAATACCGTACCCGGGAAAGGCGTAGCTATAGAAAACATAACAGCATCAACACCTATTTTTCTTGCCCTGGCAATATCATCCAATATAACAGCTTTATCCTGTAAAGGTGAAATGCCCAATATCAGGTTGATCTTTACAAGTATACCGCGACTTTTTAAAATATCAATTGCCTGATAAGCTCTTTCCACATCCAGGTCCTTACAGACATCATTAAGAACATTCTGGTTAAACGATTCTATGCCTAAATCTATATATTTTAAGCCTGCCAGTCTCAATTCTTCAGCGATTTTATCGCTAATATGATCAGCCCTGGCCAGGCACCCCCATTCAATACCCAATTCCCTGATACCCCGGCATATAGACACAGTCCTCTCTTCCTGCCAAAGAAACTGGTCATCTATTATGCTTACCGCCTTATACCCCTGGTCTTTAAGCAGCCTGAATTCCTGTATTACATTTGCTGCCGAACGGACCCTAACCGGGGGTTTAAGATTGGCGTTGAATTTTTTGTGTTCCAGTTCCCTTGCAAAATTAAAAGAATTAGGCACGCAAAAACTACACCTGTAGGAACAATTCCTGGAAGTCTGCATGGCAGTAAACGGCCGCCTATCCAGCTTAGGGTTATAATACAGATTATTGTTCAGGAGGTCCCTGGCTGGGAAAGGCAGAGCATCTAAATCATCTATCAAGGGACGCATAGGATTATTTATAATATTACCCCCATCTAGATAGGATATTCCGTTTAAACCGCCGAACACCTTTTGCCGATTCTCTAGGCGCAAGACTAAATCCCTTAAGGTATAATCACTCTCTCCCCTTACCACAAATGTATTATTATCTGTCAGAAAACTGCCAGTAAAATACGTAGGTGCCGGACCGGTATAAATCAAAGCCACAGACGGTTTTTCTCTTCTAATCAAAGAATGGGCAAATATATCGGATTTAACAGAAAGATTTACGGAATGAAATACATAGGCATCGCTATCATCATTATTAATAAACCGGGTAAACTTCTTTAATTTCCATCCCTCATTGGCCATATCTATGTACCTTACCTTAATACCAGAATCTCTGATTATTGCCGCATTCAGCAAAGAAAATATGTTGGGCATAGGATAAAGGGTATACGTGCACCCAAAAACCCTCTCCACATTCTGTCTTCCCAGAAAATTAGGTAAATCCAAAAAAGTTACTTTCATACTAATCGCGAGTTTAAGGCTTATTAATTATATAGTTACCCAATACAAGCGCATCCATCTTCGTCCTGATAAAGCAATCAAGCGCCTCAGCTGGCGTACAGACTATCGGCTCGTTTTCGTTGAATGAAGTATTAAGCAATACAGGAATAGAGGTTTTCTCATAAAAAGCTTTTATCAATTTCCAAAAATAAGGGTTTTGCTTTTCATTGACGCTTTGTAAGCGCGCAGTTCCGTCAACATGAGTTACTGCCGGTATCAAACCCTTTTTTTCCTCTTTCACATTATAGACCTTTAGCATAAAGGGTTCGGGGTAATCCACATCAAAAAACTCCGGGATTTTCTCTTCCAATATGGCTGGAGCAAATGGCCTGAACCATTCTCTGCGTTTTATCCGTGCATTAAGAATATCTTTTATCTCCTGCCTGCGCGGGTCTGCCAGTATACTTCTGTTTCCCAGCGCACGCGGCCCCCACTCCATTCTGCCCTGGAACCATCCGACCACCTTACCTTCTGCGATCAAAGAAGCTGTAACAGAAAACAGGTCATCCTGATGACGCGTTACCAAGCAGTTTAAGGATTCAAGCTGGTTTGAATATTTCTTTATTTCCTCGGATAACTGGCCATCGCTGAATATTGGGCCCCAATATGCGTTATCCATAATAAAGTTTCTCTCTTCGTTTAATAAATTATTATACACATAATAAGCTGCGCCCAGCGCCCCTCCTGCGTCTGAGGAAGCAGGCTGGATATATACTTCTTTAAAAGGAGTATTTTCAAATATCTTGCCATTAGCCAGGCTGTTTAAAGCGCATCCTCCAGCGAGGCAAAGGCGGGGGTTTTTACTTACTTCGTAAACATAATTTAAAATATGAAAAAAAACATTTTCATAAGCTTTTTGCAGAGAACAGGCAATATCGCAATAAAAAGGAGTTATCTGGCCATCAGGATTACGCGCGCTGCCAAACTCTTCAATCATCTTCTCAGAGTACAATAGTCCAAGTTTAGGCTCCGTATTATCCCAAAGCATAGCCGTTCCGGATTTATAGAAAGAAAAATAATCCAGGTTTAGCTTAAAACTTCCAGACGGTTTAATTAGCAGGATCTTACCGAGTTGATTCATATATTTCGGCTGACCATAGGCAGAGAGCCCCATGATTTTATATTCATCGCCAAACTTATTAAAACCCAGGAATTGAGTTATGGCCGTATAAAATATTCCCAGGGAATGAGGATAATCAATGCTGTAAATTACTTTTATTTTGTTACCCTGGCCGGTTGCTGCCATGCAGCTTGAGAAATCTCCGAATCCGTCCACTGAAACAATAGCGGAGTCGTTAAAAGGCGATACTAAATATGTACTGGCTAAATGTGACCTGTGGTGTTCAATATAATGAAACCTTGCCTTTAACCTCCGCTTTGGAAGCTTAAACTTTGAGCTTAACTCATCCCCGATTTTATTAATCTTTAATAAATTATTGAGCCTTGAATTCAACAGGTGCCAATTTATCCTGTTCTTCAGGACAAACAAAGCCTTATTAACGGCTTTTGCCATCGGGTCCCTGGATACGGCTATATGGTCAATATCCTGCAGGCCTGCCTCCGCACTGTTAAGGCAGTATTTGATAGATTCAAAAGGAAATCCAGCCCAATGCTTAATACGCAGGAACCTCTCTTCCTCTACCGCTGCTATAAGCTTGCCGTCCTTAAGAATACAGGCGGAAGAATCCGGATGATAAGCATTGATACCAAGTATTAACATATTTTACAATCAGTTTTACCCAATACCGAATCAAATTCTTCTATCATCTTTTGGGCAACATTATCGATACTATATCTTGCTGCTACAAACCTTTTAGCATTAGCGCCAACCTCAGCTGCAAATTCTCTATTTTCCAACAGAGACTTAATCCCCTTATAAAGCTCACTTTCTGTAGCAGGGACAACAACTGCTGCCCCATATTTTTGAGCTTCGCTGCTTATGCCGACTTTATCTGTCAATACTACCGGGACACCTAAAGCCATTGCTTCAACCGCGCTCATGCCAAAACTTTCAAACCGGGATGGCAGGACGAATACTTCACTTGAAAGATAAGCTGCCTTCTTGGATTCCTCTTTCAAAAAATCTAAATAAGTTACTTTACCATTCAAATTAAGCTTTGTTACCAACTTCTTTACCGAATTAAAATACTTTCCTTCTGCACTTCCGGCAATAACCAGATGGGCATTGCCCACGTCCCTTAAAACCAACGCAAAGGCTTTTATCAGCATATCAAGGCCCTTAACTTTGTTGATCCGGGCCATAAAAAGTATAGGCCGCTTATTTTTAATGTCCGGTATGAAATTATCGTTATCTAAGGCCTGCTTTATTTCGGCTCCTTTTATATCAATACCGTTAGGAACCACTATGGCTTTATTTCTAAAATTCAATCTATCATGACAACTATCTCTTTCATGTTCGCTTGTATAATGGATTGCGCTGGCGCCATGTATATTATCCTTCATAAGCCAATAATATAGTCTCTTTTTAATAGATTGTATCCTCAATGCCTCAGAATAAAGCATGCCGCGCGGAGAAATAATATACGGCTTCTTTAACCTGCGGCAATAATATGCAGCGATACTCGAAGGATAAGACCATAATGCTATAATATAAACGATATCGAATCCATTTATATTCTTCAATAATTCCTTTTTTAATTCTGGGGAGTACTGCCAGCCCCTGCTGCCGACAAATTCTAAAGCACGCTTGAAATTAAAATACCTTACCTTGACTCCGTCAATAACTGCATCGCTTACATATCCTTTGGGTATGTTGCTTAATCCTACATTAGTCGTGTAAACAGTAATATCTATGCCTTTCTTAACCATCGCGGCATTAAGGCCATGCAGAGAATTTATTGGTCCGCCGAAATTTAGGGCCGGAAAATAATACGGACTTATACACAGTATCTTCATAAAATCCCAGGTTTTCTATGTTTGTCTGACAGTAAGCCTTTTATCAAACCAGGCTCCGGTTAATATGATCAAACCCATAAATACTATCGTAGTTGTAAAAAGGCTGCCAAGCAAAAACGCCAGTTCTGTTTCGTAATATAAATAGTTTCTCATAAAAACAACCGTAACAGCTGAGCTGAATATATAGTAGCTCTGTGAGAACATCAGGATTAAGGCATAAACAAAGCCCAACAACATCCCTAACAAAAATACCGCTAACAGCATGCCGTAGCTTCCATAATCAATATATAACTGGGGAATATATCCCAATGCTATAGTGGTTTCTCTCTCAAGCCCGGCTACATTAAATCCTGCATATTTTCTGATTAACCAAGAATGTGAACCCAGGCCTTCCTTCTCCGGGAAAAGGATCCGGGGTCTTATCATATGGTTCCAAGCCCTTAAAGTTAATGCGCCGTTTTCATGAGGAATCATATTTGGCACTCTTAATAATACATACGAAAAATATCCCAATGGTGAAGCCAGTCTGATAGCAAGACTATCTGTTGACTTTGCTAAATCAAGTTTCGGAACCGTTTGTACAACTACGGAAGAAAATTCTCTTAATTTATCAACCGGTGTGCCCTTTACCATCCCTGATTTTATAGCCGGCCTCCAAACCGGCTTTATTGCGCCTTCCCATGCCAAGCCAAAGAAATATACAATTATAATAAATATAACCGAAACAACCATTACTTTACGGTCAAACTTTTTTTCTTTTTCAGAAGTCTCATCCCTTTGCCCGCGGCTCAAAAAAGCGATAATCAAAAGAAGGAATATTTCCTTAAAGCCGGAAAAATAAGATATAAATTTGGGCAATAATACATACAAAAAAACGATTACCCCGTATTTAAATCCTTCTCTTTGGTTCAGTATTGCCAAAAGCAGCATAAAAAAGAACAATTCCCTAAAAAGGAAGAGGTTCATAATCAGCTGGGCAGCATTATAGATCATACCCATAGGAAATATCTCCATAAACCAATTTATGGAAAAGAAAAAGATAACTATCCAGAACAACCTCTGTACGGAGTACCGTATATTTAACGCCTCTATTTTTCTCCAATTAAATACTAATCTGGGCTTCAATAAATGCAGTGTAAAACGTATACCCATAACAACACAAATCAAGCCTGCCAACGAAAGTAAAACTGCTTTCTCGATATTTGTCGCAAAAGGAAAAGCCGGATATTCTCCTTTACCGATTTTATAAAAATAACCTATTGTTGCCCAAATCCAGTGTGAAATAAAACAAGCGACCAAAATTGGCGGCTCTCTCCTCCTCCATAGCCAGCCCACACCAAAAAACAATACAAAAGTTGATAACCCAACAAGGAGATTAAAAGAAACTGCTCCGGACACAATGCCGAATACCAATCCTGCTAATGTGAATTTCTTCTGCAGTGGATACAAATTTTCACCGCTTGTAAAATCAGCTGTTTTCTCCTCGATATTAGTGCCGAACATATGCCTATCCTTTGTTATGGGTTGCGCCCAAAGCTTCCAAAAAGCCGATACTTGCTTTTTCTAACGAATAATTTTTTAGTTTGGCGCCTAAAGGCTCTACGAAATTCCTCGCATGATAACAATCTCTGGCCAAACTCATTATTTCACATAAAGAGTCCCTGTCTCCTGCCTTAAAGGTAAAACCGGTAACTCCTTCATCAATAAGGTCAGGTGCACACCCGCACCTATCGCTTACTATCGCAGGTATACCGCAGGCGAAAGCTTCGTTCACAACCAACCCCCACGTTTCGCCAAATATTGACGGCAGAACCAATATATTCGAGCTTTTATATATTGCCGGCATTTTACTCTGGTTGCAAAATCCCAAAAAGTGGATACAGGAGGAATGGCGCTTTGACAAAAGCTCTAACTCTCTCCTTAACGGCCCATCACCCGCTATTATCGCATGAATCTTGTTATCATCTCTCTTATTAATCAATTCCATAAAAGCCATGATAAAATCCTGTGGCCTTTTGCGCTCAAGTAATTTTCCTGCGAATAAAAACACAAACGAATCGTTACTTATTCCTAACTCCCCTCTTAAATCTGCGGCCCTGCCGGAGTCAATTGCCTCTTGCGCTGATCTTGTAAATAATTCATTATCTATAAAATGGGGAGAGAAAAATATCTTCTTCTGATCTACGCCGTAATACAACAGGTATTCTTTATTCAACTTACCTACGTAAAGATAGGCATCTATGAGCGGTAAAAGTATCCTGTAAGGAATAAATCTCGCTATATTGATAATGTGTGACCGGCCAGATATCAGGTTTGAATCACCTCTGATGATTACCGGCACATTATTCTTCTTAGAAGCAATTATCGCCTGTATATAAGCTTTATAATTCCAACCGCAAACCAGGAATGCATCGAATTTGCTTCTTTTAATTATTTCATCTATTTCCGGTGTATCACAGCCAAAAAAACTATTGATACCTGGCTTGCGGGCAATATTATTAAGCCAACGATATTTATAACCATCAAATAAATCAATATCCCATTGGAATTCAGTCTTGAATCCTGAAGAAGCGTTATCAATGCTGCTCTGATTATGGGCATAAAAAACTTCTATATCCAACTGTTTAGAAAGATACCTAAACCATGGGCTGTAATATTGGATCGGATGGCTTAAAATTATGCCTACTTTATATCCCACTATTTATTTATCCTCCAGCTCAAATTCTCTCTGGTGCTCTTCTGCAAATTTCTCGTAACTGAATCTTGAAAGAGAAAGTTTTGCCTGGCGCCCGGCCTCTATCAAACGTTCTTTGTCTTCTAAAAAATATTTTAATCCATTTGCTATCTCCGAGGCAGAGAAATCAATACAAAGCCAGCCATCCTGTTTGTGTGAAATGAGTTCCGGCAGCGCTCCGGAAGGAGTTACCACAGAAGGGATACCCGCGTTTTTAGCTTCAATACAAACAATGCCAAAACCTTCGTGTTGTTCGTATCGGGATGGGCAACAATGTATTGCAGACTGCATAAGAAAAGACTGGACGTCTTCTTGCCACCCTAAGAATCTGACAATATCCTTCAAATACGGCTCGGCTGCCCGTTTCAATAAATCCTCCCTATATCCGACATAGGAAGGAGAAACCCATCCTTCCATCTGGCCGATAATATCAAGAGTAACATTCAAACCCTGTTCTTTTAATAAAATTACGGCATCAAACAAAAGGTCCAAGCCTTTTTCAGGTATGATCTGGCCGACAAATATTATCTTATTGAAATCTTTCTTTGCCGGAGTTAAAACAATGCTCTTCCTCTTCGGCACACAATTATAAATCCTCTTAACCTTATCTTCTTTAATCCCCATTTTTAATACTGCATTTTTTGTATACTCTGAATTACTAAGATAGCGATCAACAAAAGGATTTACCATGAATTGCCATAACTTAGTATAAAATTTACTTCCGCCATAAACAGGCGGATTGGCTATTCTCACTACAATCCTGGCTTTAAAAATACGCAATATAATTATCCCTGGCATATTCCTTAGTAAGCTAATATATTCCGGGATTAAAATATGCGTCGGCCTGAACTTAAGGCTGACAAGTAACAGCAAGATGCTATTTATGATAACATCAAAAAACATATGCATGGCAATCAATATATTTCTAGGCCGGCGCGTAAGTTCTGCTTTATTATATCCTAAAGAATATGGTAAGCCGAGCTCATTTATGGACTCAATAATTACATGGTTCTCCCATGAATTCACAATACAATGGATTATGGCGCCTTTTTCTTTCAGGGCTCTCATAACTTCAAACGTCATCCTTTCTAATCCGCCTTTAAAAACCATATCCCCGCAACAAACTAATACTCTTGGTTTCGGTTTTTTCCCCTTATTTATCATTTTTACCATTTAATATTTCCTTAAATTTCCCGGAGAACCTGGTTATAATATCCTCTGTAGAATAATTTGAAAGGAACTTTTTGCTGACCTCTGTGTTACGACGCTGATTGATTAAACTTATAATTGAATCGGCGATTTTACCGATTTTATTACTTACCGGGTCGTCATCGTCAAAAGTGATAACTTCTCCGGCATCGGCATCTCTTATAACATCAATCCCCGTGCTCATGGAATGCAATAGGCCCAAAACCGGTCTGCCTGAAAGGATTGCCTGAAAGATCTTTGAAGGAGTATAGTGCGGCTCTGAAGAACCTATGATTAAGACTGCAAATGAATATTTTAAGTGATTTAACGTATCTAGATAGGGTATTCTTTCTGGAAATTCATGGACTATATCCAGCAAGTTATAACGCTTTGCAATATTGGATACGGTAAAACTATTGGAATTATTGGGTACCCTCCCTGTGCCTATGCAATCTATACTGATACTGTTAAAAAAAGAAGGGTTGTTCTTTTTTATAAGCAACAGGGCCTCCATAAATGCTTCCAGGGTTGAATATGCATGGGGCAACATAGCCCCCGCATAAACAATATGCAACTTGCCATCGCCAGGATTGAACAAATAAGGTGCCCGAGGGTTATCCTGAAGATATTTAAACTCATTTAAGTCTGCACCGTAAGGAAGTGCCAGGCATTTATCGGGCTTTATCCACTTATAACGATCTAATATACCCTTATAATACCCGGGAGCAACGGAGGTTATAAGGCTCACATTTTTAAGGACAAAAGGCTCAAGCAAAGCTGCGAGTTTACAGGATAGCCACATTTTAAAAAACGATAAGCCAAAATGAGGCAATTTATAAATCCACGGATCAACATAATCAATTATATATGGGATTTTGAATTTGCGGTAAATAAGTGGTCCTAATAAAGCCGAGTAATTAGGAGGGATGATTATCAGCAACAGGCCGATCTCCCCTCTTTTGGCTAAATCACATAGTATACGATAGTGCCACCAGAAAGCCCTTATGCCTATATCACCCATCAGGTGCAACGGTAAGACCGGAAAAGCTTTTGTACGTATAATATCAAGTTCTGGAAAGAGGAGTTTTTCAAGCTCCGGATCCAGCCTCTCTTCATAATGAACAGCTTTTACTGATAAGACTTTTACCTTCCATCCCAGCTTAGACAAGTAATTAGCAAAATAACGGCACCTGTGCCCGACAGTCATATTGCTTGGTGGAAAATGTGGAGCAACAATTATTATATTTTTAGGCATAAGCTCTTAAAATAAAGAATTGACTTTATCCAGCAATTTTCTGCTTTCGTTTTCCCAATTCCATGTATCCCGGGCAGCAGCTAAAGATGCTTCTTTGGCCGACTTAAGCAGTTGGTTATTTAAACACATTTGCTCTAAATATGAAGCCAGGGCCCTATAATCGCCCTGCCTATAGATAAAACCTATATCAGGTGACTTAGAGAATATATATTTCTGCCCCGGAGTATCTGAAGCAGCGATACACAATCCGGAAATCAAATAAATAAATAATTTATTAGGAATTGCTATGCCGCGGTTAAGCGTATCCTGGCAATCCAACGATAATCCCACATCATGCTCAGCAGCCCTGGAAATCAGCTCTGAAGGCGGGACCTGATTATGGAAATAGACCTTCTGCTCAACCCTGCACTCCTTAGCTAAAGATAAAAGAATCTTTTTAGTGCCTTGCGAAACATTGCCTCTGATATGGATCTGTACAGGCTTATTCAACAGGCCTGCCGCTTTTATAGCATCCTGTAATCCCCGGTCTAAACTAATAACATTTGCAAACCAATACAAAGAAAGCGCCTCTCCTCTGCGGTCAATTATCCTGCCGTCTAAATTCTCCCTTTCAGAATAAGGGAAAGCATTATATAAAACAACCGGGGGAGCCAAACTATACTTCTCCGAAAATCCCTGCGCAATCAGATCGGAAGAGGCAGTAAAAAACGAGCATCTTTTTAAATATTTGCTTTCAATAATCCTGATCCTTTCTGTCTGGCGCAACCCCATTGCATTCTTAAGCTGCTCTTCTGTATGCAGATCAGCTATATCGTATCCGAATTTTGCACCGTGGACATAAGCAGCGTTTGCCGCCAATGCTAATCCTGTCGGATAATGGCCTATATATATATCCGCTGATACGGAAATCGCGGATTTAAGCAGCTCATTATATACCCTGCCTTCTGCCTGCTCTGCGAAGCTGTCAAAACTCCAAAAAAAAGAAGGCAAAGTTTTTAAGAATTTAGACCTCAACCTTGATTTCCAAAAAAGCCGCTTTTCCCCTTTTACCGATGGCGACCATCCTATTGTCTTACAATCCCACCTTTTTTCGGCAATTATTTTTTCATCGAATATACGCGGCCCTCTAAGATTCCCCTGTGAAAACACGACATTAACTTTATATCCTGCCTGCACAAGGGAATCTGCTTCCTTTATTACCCTGGGAGCCAAGGAAATATAATCCGGAGTTATGATACAAATCGAGCGGCTCATGGTTATTTATATTTTATTAATTTATTTCGAGACAAATAAAGTAAATTGCCTCGGCCACTTATTAAATACGGGGGCTTCCTCCCAAACATTCCCATTCAACCAAAACAAATTGAAATCATTATCCTTTAAAAGCCTGTACATCCTAAATTTATCAGAATCAGGGTCTTTTGTTAAGAAGCCGGCATGCATTTCGATTATCATAGCCTTTACATATCTGTTTCTTAAAATATTTTTCATGCCTTCTAAAACTTCAAACTCTGCGCCCTCAACGTCAATTTTTACCACATCGGGATGTTTGCCTGTCTTTTCAAAAAAACTATCTAATGTTACTGCCTCTACTTTATAGCAAGTATCTCCGGAGGCTGAAAGTTCAATATGGGCCTGGCCGCTATTAATTGACTGCGCATTCAGGCCGTTAAAAAGAACTGTACTATTTTTGTTATAGGCTGCTTTCTTAACTACATTTATTTTTCCGGAAATGTTTTTATTTAAACCTAAGTTGTACTCCAGGTTCTCCGAATTAATACGCTCCGGTTCGAACGCATATACCTCAAGGCCGTTGCAGGCCATTGCCACAGGTAAACAAATAAGCCCTATCCCTGCGCCGACATCTAAAAACAATTTTGAGTCCCTGCAGAGGTCTATCAGCTTTTTTATTATTTCATTTTCATACTCTCTGACAATATAAACATAATAACCGTTTAAGTCACCAGGATTTACCCTCAAATTCACTCCCTGCCAAAACAGCTCTTCTTGGCGCCATAATAATCTGCTAAAAACTTCCGAGAACCTGCTAAAAGGAATCTTTATCGCTAATCTTTTAAAAGGCCATGGGAATGTCAAAACCAATAGCCTCAGGAATCTGGCAAAAATATAACTTGTAAAACGCCTGAATATTAATTTCATAACCTTAATAGTTCATAATAAAGCTGTTCATATTGACTGACTATTACCGAATCAGAGAAACTATCTTCAATTTTTTTCCTGCATTTTCTTCTGTCGATTAAATTTATATTTCTTATCGCCTCGCACATTTGAGCAACCGTATCACAGGTAAAACCAGTAACCCCGTCATCAATTACCTCTTCGACGGCTCCCCGCCTGAATGCTATGACCGGAGTCCCGCAGGCAAGAGATTCAATCATTACCATGCCGAATGGCTCATCCCATTCTATGGGAAAAAGTAGAGCTTTAGCATTCCTCAGAAGTTCATTTTTCTGGGAATCATCAACCGGGCCGATATACTTGATTTTTTTATTATCGCAAAATGGCTTGATTTTATTCTCAAAATAAATAAGTTCCTTTTCTTTATCAACAAGATTACCGGCTATAATTAACTTTTCTTTACTTTTTAGTGCGGCCTCTATAGCATTATGCGCGCCTTTTATCTGTTCGATCCTGCCCAGAAAGACCAAAGGGCTGTCAGGCTTAACGCAAGGATTAAAATCATACAGTTTCAAAGGTACGCCGTTATAAATGACTCTCCACCTTCCGCCGACAAAATCAGCGGTACCTGCGCAATAACTACTGCAGGCAGTAAATGTCAGGCTCTTGCCTGCAAGCATATTACCCAAACTTATACTGCGAGGTGAAATATGCCGTGAGTAAGACTGTATTTTTGGTATAGCGTTACGCATTAAAAATAATAGGTAGGCCTGTCTGCTAAAACTGTGTATTAAGTCCACATTATTCCTGCTCAGATAATTACGCAATTGTGCTGCATTAATCAAGGTATCAGTAAAAGACAAGCTGCTCTTTCCTCGCCAGGCAATAAGAGTAGTGTTAACCTTTGATGCGGGATTAGCAAACAATAATACCTTGTGACCTTTCTCAAGTAATCCGTTTACCAGCATATCTACTATTCTTTCTATCCCGCCATAATGAATTGGCGGGACGGGAATCTCGGGATCAACGGTAATCGCTATTTTAAGTCTATTCATTTCTTAATATTTTTGCCCATTTGCCAGCTAAAACATAATCTATGAGCAAGCTCTGCTTCGCTTACTCCCTCCAGCATGATAAAACGAGGTTCCTCCATCGTGTCCCCATAGATGCCGGCAAAGCCGCTCTTTGTGGTAAATCCAAAATCGAAATCTTGCTCTTTTAATATTGATACGGATTCCTCTGTGTAATCAAGTTGCGGCCTTCCGTTAGGATAAGCAAATGCCCTTACCTTTTTCTGCACCCACTCTTCAAGCATCAATTTGGCCTCTTTGATTTCTTCGGCCTGCTCTTCTCTGCTTGCCTTTGACAGGATGATATGCCTTGATGTATGGCAACCTAATTCAAACCCCTGTATTGAACTCAACTCTTTGATTTGTCCGGGCGTCATACAGGCGTGAGAATCTAGCAGTTCGGTTTTAAAAGGGCTTTTATGGTAAAGCTCCATTAATGAAGCGGGCTTCATATCTTTTAATTCTGTTATTTTCTTCTCTCCCAAAACACTGGCTAAAGCATCAAACCAAAGATAAGAATTATTTTTAACCGGATAAGTACTGACAAAAAAAACCGCCGGGATATGATATTTCATGAGTATCGGCTTGGCAAGCGTAAAAACATTCCTATACCCGTCATCAAAAGTAAACAAAACCGGCCTACTCGGCAGTTTCTTTTTTTTGTTAACCGCATCCCTCCAGTCATCAAGACTTATAGGATTACAGAACTCAGAAATAAGCCTGCAGTGGGCATCCAATTCTTCTTCTTTTACATGAAGAGCGCTGAAAAAAAATCGGGCTTTTTTCTTGCCTGCCTGCTTTACACCGTGGTAACACAAAACAGCTACCCCCGGGAATTCTGCCTGTTTTAGTATACGGTAATAATACCCGGACTTTAATAAAAACAGCTTTATAAATCTTTTAGTACTTAACATCTGTGTCCTTTGCCGGTATATTGCTCTTAATCAAACGGCTTCCTGCAGAATATGGTTATTAAAACAGGGTACCTGGCATCATTAAAATCTAATTCTTTCTCTTTTAACTCTTCGCTAGACAACCCCAGCATAGAAGCAACCACTGCCAGGCAATTACCGTAACTTTTTAATTCTACATCGCACCCTGCCCAGGCTTTATTTATGATCTCCTTCCACCCGTTAACGCTCAGGCGCCAATAATCCGGTATATCTGGGACCAAAGGGATAAATGCAGAAGCGCTGGCAAGTATAACCCCGCCGGGCCTGACTATCCGCAATGCATTCTTTAAACACTTATGCAGGTCCTGTAAATGATGCAAGGTATTTGGCATGACAAAACAATCATAATAATCATCAGGTATGACATTATCGCATTCTGCCAGATCGCAAAGGTAAGTAGGGTTAAACTCTCTCCTGATATCAACAGTATGTGTTACCGAAATATCCTTGCCGAATCTTAAAGTATATCCGTTGATCTGTATCTCAAGCACTTTACCGGATATATATCTGCTGTTCTCACGGAGGAATTTCTCTAGATAATACCTGTCTATCGGTTTACCTCTATCAAAACCGAAATTACTTGAAAATGGCCTTAGCCTGCGTAAATTACCCCATAATGGCAGGCCCTTTCTTCTCATCAGGCACCTGAATAGAACAATAGAATACGGGCTTAAAAACGGCTTTATCCGCCTAATTATTACGTTTGACATCTTGATATAAATTTAGGTATTGCGATACAACTTCACTCATGTCTCTGACCTTAAAGCAATCTTTCTTCCAACGGCCGATGGTACCAACCGGATCATTTATGACACGGATAATTATATTTGCCAAAGACCTAAAATCACCGGGCGTAATAAGAAACCCGTTAATATCCTGTTTTATTATATCTCTTAAACCTCCGATATTACTGCCGATTACCGGTATACCCCTTGCCTGCGCCTCTATGGCAACAGTCGGCCCGCCTTCAAGGCATAAAGACGGGCAGCATATTAAATCATAGGCGGCAAAAACACTATCAATTTCATCATGATCAACCATCGGTAAAATCTTGACCCTTGGATCATATTTTGATATCTTCTTAATTTTACCTGCAATGCGGCTACAGCTATCATTACCACTCAAACCAACAAAATCTACGCTTACCTGTAATTCTTTTGGTAATACCGAAACAGCTTTGGCTAAGATTAAAACCCCCTTTATTTCTGACAATCTTCCAACATATGCTACCTTTAAAGGTGCATTCCCGGCTAAATTATTATCTGCATTCTTCCGGATATAAACCCGGTCTACTCCTAAAGAGTTCAAAAACAGCTTATCAGCCGGAGCTCCATTTGCTTTAAAAATATCGAGTGACTGCTGGTTAAGAAATACAAACTTATCAACCAGGACAAACAGCTCGTTATTGATGCTTTTATTATAAGAAATAAGGCTGGGTATGCTCAAGGCTGTTCCCAGCGCTCCAGGGACCCTTAAAAACAACCTTCCAAAAGGCGCAGAAACTAAAGTGACCGCATATGCAACGGTTTTAGGTAATCCTCGGCTCTGTAGATAACAGGATGAACACTTAATTACCTCCAGGATGCCGTCGCATAATTGCTTGCCCCATCTAAACAATGTGCCCCGCTGGCATATATACCCGATGGAAGGCAAATGAAAAGTAACTATTATCTTAGCGCCGGCTGATTTAGCAGCCTTGACTTCCGGGAGGCTTAAACCCGTTACAAATGAATGGAAATGTACTATGTCAGGGGATTCTTTTATAAAAAAATTATGCAAAAATCTTGCGCCTACGGGAGAAACTCTGTTTTGATATTCATTACGGCTTAATTTATCATCTACAGGATAGCGGAATACCTTAACTCCATTGTATTTATACTCTCTTGGAGCTAAGCCCCCCGCATAAGGAGCTACAATAATAATTTCATGACCTGCTTTCAACAGTTTTTCTGATATTGAATCTACATATACCTCGGTCCCTCCAATATGATCGGGGAAATACCATCCTATGGCTTGGATTATTTTCATGCTGGGATTATCGCATCCTCCATGCTCTAACAGCAAAACAATAACAAGGTATTGCGGGCTTATAAAAAGGATTATTCACTCTATACCTGGCAAACCGCTCATGGTAATAATAAATATCATCGATATTGCAAACGAAATCCTTTTGACGCAAAAGGCTGATAACATCGGCTGTGTTCTTCTGCGGCAAACTAAATTCATGTAAATCAATAATAATCTTATCCACGTTGGAAAGATGGTCAGAGCAATCATAAAGCACATCCCTCTCCGCACCTTCGATATCTAATTTAAGAAGGTCTATTTTCTGCGCCGCTAATATATCACTGAGCCTCATGCTATCGATATTTATCTTTGGCATAGAATCATCCATAACTACAGAATAAAGTGAACCGGCATCACTGCCTTCCTCACAAAATTCTACCCTCCCATCCTTTACCCACACAGCTTTATTCAATACCTCTATGTCATCAAAGCCGTTAACTGATAGATTCTTTCTTAAAACCTCTGTAATTTTTGGGTCTGCCTCAATTGCGGTAATCCGCGCTCCAGGGTAGAGCATCTTGCAATACAAAGAAAAAATCCCAATATTTGCGCCACAATCCAATACCCTTGGGGAAATATTATTTGACTCAAAAAAGTATTTTTCATACCCAAAAATATAATCCCATTGCGAAACCAAAGATTTAAAATCAAGATAATCAATCCTATAATTCCCCAGCTTTATATTGCCTGCAGCGTGCTTTTTGCAATAACGAGCCCTTTCTTTTAAAAGATTTATACGTAGTTTATTTATTTTCTTAAAAACTCTATACGAGAGATTACCAAGGACCCGGGGGGTGCCGTCGCGATTAATTTTATTCATACTCTAGAATAATATGCAGAAAAAGAATTTCAAAAAAACTTTTGTTCTTCCCAATATTGATAAAATTTACCTTTCTTTTCAAGGAGCTCATTTAAACTCCCCTGTTCGGCAACAATGCCATTTTCAAGGACAATAATCTTATCTACGTTCTTTATTGTTGAAAGGCGGTGAGCGATAATTATCGATGTCCTGTCCTTAACTGCTTCGTTTATAGCCTCCTGGATTAGCTTTTCGTTATTTGTATCCAAAGAGCTTGTGGCTTCATCAAGAATCAGTATTTCTGATTTCTTGAGCAAAGCCCTGGCTATGGCTATCCTCTGCCTCTCTCCTCCGGAAAGCTTGATACCCCTATCACCTATATTGGTCTCAAATCCTGCCGGTAAACTTAAAATAAAATCATAAAGTCTGGCTTTTCTTACAACATCGGCCAACTCGCTTTCAGGCACGTGCCTATCCAAACCATAAAGTATATTATTTCTTATAGTATCATTAAAAAGGAGGGTGATTTGACTCACGAACGCGATATGCTTCCTTAAAGAACTCAGCTTAAACTCTTTTATATCCATTCCGTTAATGAATATTGTATTATCCGGGCAATCATAAAATCTTAAAATAAGATTGACCATTGTCGTCTTGCCTGCGCCACTCGGGCCTACTATGGCAGTACTTCTGCCTTTTTCCAGAGAAATAGAAATGCCTTTTAAGACTTCTGACTCTCTTCCATATGAAAATCTCAAATCCTTGAACTCAATTTTATCAATTAAACCGGGGAAATCAACCTTGCCATCGCGCACAAAATGTTTCTCTTCATCATTAAACATCTTCAATATCTCTTTTATCGGACCTTCCACTTTCGCCAACGTAGCCAAAAGGCTGTTTAAAGAACCAAACATGTGCGCCGAACGCTTTAACAAATATAAATAAACAAGGAACATGGATATCTCTGCGCTCTTCTGCTTTACCACCATAAAGGCTATAACGGAAACCAATAACAGCATAGCCACCAAGAGAATAATTTCCTGTATCGGCGGTATAAGGCTGTATTTTTTATCAATGCTATATTCAAGCCTTGCGATTTCATTGCTGATTCTGTCAAAATCCTTTTTTTCAGCATTTTCTTTTGTGTAGGCCTTAACCAGCGGGATGCAGGAAAGAATGTTATAGATCCTTTTTGAAGCCTCGGCCTGCGAATATGCATAGCGCTCAGAAGTATGCCTTATCTTTTTAATTATATTTTTCAGAAAATAGTTAAGGACAGGAAAAATTATTATAATCAGTAAAGTGATTTTCCAGGAAGTATAGAACATGACTCCAAGATAAACAATAAGGATAAAGAAAAAACCAAAAAACTGCTGGAACTCGCTTAATTGCAGGGCAACAATATTTGTAAAAGTCATAAGAACGCTGTTTAAATGTCCGACGTTATTTTTGTCAAAAAACAGATTACCAAAACTCATGTATCTGCTGAAAATATATTTTCTAAGGTTGTTTGAGAACTTCCTCACTTGGAAAGATGTAGAGATATAAGCAAAATATTGCAATATGTTCTTTATAACTGATGTGGAAAAAATCACTGCAAGCAATATGATGAAAATATGCGAGTTGGTCAAAACAACTGTCTTGGGAAGGTACCTGCCTATGATTTTAAAAAACCATATTTCTTTAGCGAAACTGAAATCCATCTTTACTATGCCTTTTACAAAAGGCATAAGTAAAACGACGCTAATCCCTTCAAAAAATGACGCCAGCAAAGAAAGGACGGCAGGATAAGAGAAATCCACAAGGCTTATATTAACGGTTTTAAGGAACCTTCTTAATCTTGCGTTATTTTTTATAAGCCTTTTTATTGCTGATAAATTAATCATTATTTATTTGCGTTCTTATAATCGTAAATTAATTAAAAGGGACTGATTTTGTATTATTATAGCTTGCCAACTGTATGTTTACTATATAAATTTTCTATAATCCTGCCTATTCTTCCGGTAAAAACATTATAGCCGAATTCGTTTTTTACTTCTTTATTTAAGTAATTAGGGCTGAGGAGGTTAGGTGCTATCTCTTGCCTAACAACCCTGCTTATTGCTTTTGAAATCTCAATATGATCATAAGGGTTGACGAGCTGGCCTAAAGCTCCGCGCATTAAAGCTTCTACTGAGCCATCGGCATTACCCGCAATCACCGGCTTGCCGCAAGCAAGGGCCTCTAAAAAGACTATTCCAAACCCTTCAGCTTTGCTAGGCATAACAAAAATATCACTTAATCTATAATAATCTAAAGCTTGTTTTTCGCTTGAAATATATCCTGCCAATATCACTGCGTCTTTAAGCCCTTCTTCTTCGATCAAAGAGGCTATCCTGCCTGAATCATCTCCTGAGCCGGCAATAATATATTTCATCCCGGGATAATCTTTGCGTAGTAAACCTAAAGCCTTGATAACCTCATCATAACCTTTATATTTCTCTTTAGCGGATAGTCTGGCTATAGTCAATAGCACTATATCTGTATCGCGGATATTATGCTTATCCATTAAATATGCTGGTTTTGGCCCGGGTTTAAATATATGCTCATCAAAAGTAGGTTCAACAATATGAACCCGGCTTTCTGCAAGAAACTTTGAGTTATCCATGAGCATCTTTTTTGTGAAATTACTCAAAGAAATTATGTTTTCAGAACCGGCAAGCCCTCTTA
The DNA here is from genome assembly GCA_003598025.1 of Candidatus Omnitrophota bacterium. Taxonomy (NCBI): domain Bacteria; kingdom Pseudomonadati; phylum Candidatus Omnitrophota; species Candidatus Omnitrophota bacterium. The sequence goes on along the minus strand of QZKH01000006.1, from coordinate 239,650 downwards.
GTTTCAGCTTATCGATTCTTTTTACTTCAATACCATAAATTATCGTAAAGTACCTTATGCCAAATAGCTTTTTTATTAATAAAGCTAACGGAGCCAAATTTAGGTGCCCGCATATTATTAGAGACGGCCTGAATCTTAGCGCCTCGATAATACTTCTCAGAATAAAACTCGGCTTTCTAAAAAATCTGCATCTTGATGAATAAAAAAACGGATACTCGCTCTTATTATGACGGGTATCCGTATTATCGTTTAATGAAATCACAGCTATTTCATGTTTTAAAGATAAAAGTGCTTTTATGAAACTATTGCAGTAAGCCTGTATCCCTCCTCTCCCTGAAGTTAAATCGGGGATTAATAACAGTATTTTCATTACGCTGCCTTTCTATGTATGACAATAATAGCCCAGATTGCTGCCCATAGCTGATTATTTTTGCGGAACCTATTCCAAAGCCTTAAGGAAAAGGCATTCTTGATACCCACGGCCCTGGCTGAATCAAAAAATAAATCTCTACCCTTCTGGCTTTTTAACCATTCATTCATCGGGAAAACAAAACCTTGCTTTTTCCTGGAAATAAGCTCTTGCGGAAGCAGGCCTTTAACTAAATTTGCCAATAGGGGCTTGGGTAAAAGCTTATCTACTTTTAATCCGGGGTCCACGGACATAACAAACTCAATCAGCTTATGGTCTAAATAAGGCACTCTGGTTTCTATGGAATGGTACATGCTCATTACATCCATATCTTTTAATAATTGATTCTTTAGATACATATTTATCTCCATAGAAGAAAGCCAATTGATGTTTGGGGACATTCCAAAGGGCAGATCTTGAGAATATCTGCCAATAATGTTACGCAGGCTTTCTCTGGAAACCCCCAGTATATCAATTATCTCTTTAAAGTTTAAAATAGCCCTTAAAGACAAATAGCTGCTTAGCCCGGACCGTTCTCCAAGATAAGACAACTTTCTAAATTTATTTTCTAAACCCTCAAATAGAGAAAACGGCTTATGCCAAACTTCTGATAACCGGCTTAAAAACTTAAGAGTATCTACCTTCCCGAAATAATCATAACCGCAAAAAACTTCATCTGCGCCTGCGCCAGACAAAACTACTTTTAAACCAGAGTTTTTAGCGGCAAGAGAGACAAAAAAGGTATTAATTCCATCGATAGATGGCTGATCCATCGCCTTAAAAATATTATCCATTTCATCATAGAAGCCATTTTCAGTTATCTTATATTCATTATGAATAGTATTGAATTTATCTGCGACTAATTTTTGATAGTAGCCCTCTGAATATTCTTTCTCGTCAAAAACTAGCGATACGGTAGAAATAGCGCCTCTTCTATTCAAGCTAGAGAAAGCCACTAATGCGGATGAATCAATCCCCCCGCTTAAGAATATCCCTAAAGGAACATCGCTTAAGAGATGGATATTAGCAGCCTCTTCTAACGCCTTTTGCAGGCTTTTTTTGACCATCGCCGCATCCCTCAATCGCTCCGATTCTGATACTGCCTTACCGAGGTCGTAATATTTGGTCAGTCTCGGACCTTCTTTACTGATAGTTAAATAGCTTCCGGCTTCTAAAGCTAAGACATCCTTAAGGATAGTGTAGGGTTCCGGAATATGGCCGAAAATCAAAAGTGTGCTTCTTGATGCGCGCTCATGCTCAAGCTCAACTAATCCGTTATTCTTAATAGAATCAACCGTAGAAGAAAAAAGAATCAAGTTATTATTTAAATAATAATAAAGCGGCTTAATCCCAAACCTGTCACGCGCAAGGATCAGCTTATCCCTGCCGGAGCTGCTATCAAATATCGCCAGAGCAAACATGCCCCTAAGGCTATGCAGCAGCTTTTCTATTCCCCATTCCTGGTAGCCCTGTATTATAACTTCCGTATCAGAATTAGATAAGAAATCCCTGCCTAAAGATTGTAATTGACGGCGAAGTTCAGGATAATTATATATCTCTCCGTTATAAACTATTTTTACTTTTCCGTCACGGCTGGACATTGGCTGGTGCCCGGCGCTGCTTAAGTCTATTACCGATAAACGGGTATGCACAAAACAAATCCCTTTGTTATGGTCTATAAAAAAACCGTTATCATCAGGCCCCCTATTGTGTAAAGAGCTGCTGAAACGGTTAATAAAGTTATCGCCTACTCTGCTAAAAGGCTCAAAATTAAAGATTCCGGCTATACCGCACATAAATCAATTACTCCGGCACTTTTCCCTGATAAGAGAAACCAGGTTTCGAGACTGCTTTTCATAATTGAACTCTGAATCAAATAACCTCCTGCAATTATGTTTCATTTTATCACACATATCCTTATTATTATAAATATTATTGACTGCTTCGGCTATCTCTCCGGGGTCATCCGGATTGACGCAACTACCTACCCCAAGGTCAGTTATGAAATTTAATGAGGGGTTATCAGAAGTAACCATGGGCAGCCCGCAAGCCATGTATTCAAAAATTTTATTCGGGGTCCAATAAACAGCCCCGGGGCTATTATCCTTTTTATAAAAATGCAGGGCTATGCCTATATCAGCACCTGAAATAAAATCCAAAAGCTCCGTTTTTGATAAGTCAAGCCAGCCTAATAATAATATTTTTTTCTCCAGGCGCTTAGACTTTATCAGGCGCCTGAGCTTCTCAATATATCCCGGGTCGCCAAAACCCATTATTGCTAAAACTATTTCCTCCTCTAATTTTTCTGCTGAATTTATCAAATTAATTACTGCCCGGTCATGATTTAGCCCTCCATGATAGATGACAATAAACTTAAAATCTACTCCCAATTTTACCCTCAAGGTTCTTTCAAGCTGACCGTTTTTTTTAATTTCGTGCCGCATGGGACAATTATGTATTATTGTTGGGGGGGTTTTAAGCCCGAATTCTTTCTGCATTATGCTGGCCCTTTCGATGCCTGTCGATATTACTATATCACTATGCTTACAGAAAAATTTCAAATAATGATTTGCAAATACCCACCAATGCTCGCTAGGTAATGACAATTCCAGGGCATAATAAACCAGTGTTTTAGCCCTTTTTATTTTTTTAAAGATATGTGCAGCAACAAAACCGACATTATCAACCCCGATTACGGCATCGTAACCCGAACCAGCAGATAGCAACACTCTTACCCAAAACTCCAAGCTTCTGAATCTATGCGAGTTTTTTATTAACATTGCCAGTTTTATAAACCTTATGCCGGGGCTTAGGCTATCGACAATAACTTTGGAATCTGACGGAGCAATAATATCTACCGTAAAATCATTCAGGCTTAAAATCTTGGCTAAATTTAAAGGAAGATCAAGTGCTGAGAAATCATTGTTGCTTATAATTGCAACCTTATATCTTATCGGCATATCCGTAATTATCGGGCAAGAAACCTTTCTGCCACAACAGCGGTTTTAGACCACATTTCCAGTATATTGAATTTTCTAACCAGGTGGTTGGCAAAAACTCCTTCTGCATTTATTAGAAAAGCTGCGCTTAAAAGAAACAGGAATAAAGCTTTGGCTAACCTGCTCCTATTAACTTTATACCACTCTAGAAGAGCTATAGCCAGGAATGGAAAAGATGCGATCAAATACCTGTTAGCCCAACCAAAAGGATTGGGTTCCCTACGGTCCCAGAAATTTGCGTAATACAGAAATAACAGCAGTGTATTGACCAGTATAAAGCTAAATAATCTTTTGTCTTTCTTAAAGATAAGCGCCAGCCCAAAAAAAGAATAAATGATGAACGGGGTAAAGGTAAGCAATCCGTATTCCAAAGAAAACATAAAACCAAACAAAACTCCTGCGTTCTTTAAAGCTATATACAATAGAGATGTGAATGCCGGTAAAGATACCGCGTATAACCAGATTTTCAATCTTTTACTTACCGGGCTATAACCCGACAATACCGCCATGGATATCAAAAAAGAAACTGCTAAAAAAGGAAATAATAATTTTAGATAATGCCCGCTGCCTGATAAATAAATTATTAATTCCATAAAACAATTATACCAATAGTACCTGTGGGTAAAGATGACGACAGGCAGCATCAAGATACTGGGGATAATCAGCGGCAACCTTTCCTTGACCTTTGCGGGCTTTAATTCATAAACAAAGAATAAAAAAGATGATAAAAACAAAGGGTTTCTTATATATGCTGCCAGGGCAATCACCAAACCGACCAATAAATAGCGCTTCCTGCAAAATAATAAATATAAAGCCAGGCTTAACAAAAAGAATACAAAACTCTCTTTCCCAAATACCCCGGCATAATACCATACCGGCGTAGCTAACCCAAAACACAAGGTAATGAATAGTGCTGCGTTTTTGTTTTCAGTGAAGCAACTTAATAATCTGAACAGAAAAAAAAGCCCCAGCAAAGAAACCAGTGTACTGATGAATATTGTTGCCGGCTCCAGGCCGGGTAGCGATTTAAACGGAAAAAGCAGAAAAGATAGCAAAATCGGCAATCCGGGAGAGCTAAGAGAGTATTCCTTTAACTGGCTAAGCTCATAGCTGTTGTTCCCTGCTTTAAGCTCTCCGCTAATAAAAGCATCCCTGTAATAAGACGGGTCATTGCCGTCTGCAACACGTATTCCCTGCTTATTGACTACAAATGTATTCCTCTCAACAATTCTGCCCCTGGTAAGCATGCCGCCGTCTGAAGAACCGTTGAACGCTATATTCTGGTAATTATTCTTTAAATCCAGGTCTCCGTCTTTTAAAATGCTGTTTAACATTATAAAATATTGATGTTCATCAACAAACTGGGTGAAAATATACGGCAAAGAAAATCTTAAAAACGGCTTTGGCTGCGTTGTAATCTGGATAAATAGAGGCAAGAAATACAATACAATCACCGCAAAAACAATATATCTGAATTTTATGCTGTTGTTTAATGACATATATGTTTAATATTATGCAGCTAAAAATAAGGCATTCAAGAAGCTTTTATTCTAACACTGGATTTAATGATATTGAAAATAAAGATAAAATTGCCTAATAGATACCTACGCCAAAGCCTCTTGGGTTCTTGGGACAGCCTGAATAGCCATTCAAGCCCGTACTTTCTGATCCATAAAGGGGCCCTCTTAAATTTTCCCGATAATAAATCGAACAAACCACCTACTGCCCAACATAAATTAACATTGAGACTATTTCTGTTTCTGTAAATAAAACCTTCCTGGTAGGGGGGCCCCAAGCCGACCATCAATATATCCGGCTTATATTGATTAATTATATTTACTAAGTCATTTTCGCTACCGGAGTCTCCGGAGACGTAGCAACCTGAGATTTTTAAACCGGGAAATTCCCTGGTTAAATTACTTATTGTTTTTTCGCACGTCTCTTTGCTATGGCATAAAATAAATAATTTCATGTTACCGGCTCTGGCTTTTAAGCAGATATCTTCGATTAAATCTGAGGCATTGATTCTTTCTGGCAAACGTCCTCCCGATAGTTTAGAGGCCCATACTATGGATTGACCGTCTGCATAAATACAATCAGCTGATAAAATATATTTTCTATACTCCTCATTGGAACAGAATAAATTAAAACAATGGGCATTAAGATAAGTAATGAATTTGCTTTTGCCGCTTACCCCAAGATTAACAATCTCATCGGCTGCGGTGCGCTTGGTGAACTTAGAAACTTTAACTCCAAAAAAGTCAATCGCCTCTGCCATAGCTAGTAAAATATCTTTTTCCTTATATATTCCCAAAAACCGCCCTCAAATAAACCTTCAATTTTAAGGACAAAAAAACAAAATGGCCTGTTTAATACTGTTTTCCTGTTTATCCTGAAAAGGTCGGTACTGGATAGATCACAATTTGAGTCTTCGGTCGTTACAGCAGCGCTGAACCCGCATTCTTTAATAATGCTGACAACACTTTCATTATAATCACCGTAGGGGTAAGAAAAATAGTTTATCTCTTTGCCGATTCTCTTCTCTAACTCCAGTTTTGATTCCATAACTTCTCTTTTTACCATATCACTGCTTATTCTATCCAAATGAGGGTGAGTAACAGTATGACAGCCGAATTCAAACCCTCTTGCTCTCATCATATTGACCTGCTCCCAGGTAAGATAGTTTTCTCTGCCGATAAATCCGGTAGTTAAGAAAAAAACTGCCGGTAGCTTAAATTCCGATATTATGCTTAGTGCGTTAGAAAAAACATCCCGGTGCCCATCATCAAATGTTAATACAGCTATATCTTCATTTACCCGGCCATTCTGTAAAATGCTTTTAAATTCTTCAAACGGCACAATATGAAAATTATTTTTCAAGTATGATACCTGCCTTCTGAATTGCCTTATAGGCGTAATAAACTCTTTCTTGTTTGCGTAGACGGGCGAATAATCGGCAATACTATGATAAGCAAGGACGATAACCCTTGTTTTCTTAAGTATTTTTTTTCTGACAAAAACTATGACTTTAAACAATCCGGAATAGTAGATAATGAAACTTATTAAATATACTACTGATAAAGCAGCAAATTGTAATATTCTTTTCATATGTTTTTGCCTCTACCACCGGAAAAATCAATAGAGTGGCCAGCCATAGCCACTGCACCCTTAATGAAATAATTCAAGTTGCCAATAAAATCCTTATTAATGATTTTCTTAAGAATGTACGGCGGTGAAAAAAATAAGCCATATGTTTTCCTGCATAAAACCTTCAATTCTTCGCTCGAGATATCCATAGTTTTAAAGACCGCCTCCTGCATACCGTATCTTTCGTATTCTCTATGGTCAAATCTAAACCAGCCATTAGCTAAGCCGTCATTGAATAAAGCAGTCCCCGGATATGGCACAAGGAGCGTAGATTGCAGCATCTCTATATGGCCTTTATTCAGCAGGCCTCTTACGAAATTTATCGTCCTAAGCACATCGCTTTTCTTTTCCCAAGGATAACCAAACATAACCGTAAGATGCACATTTAATCCAACTTTGGCAGCGAGTCTGCAGCCATTTTTTACCTGTTCAATAGTTATCCCTTTGTTTATCCTGTCTAAAGTCTCTTGGCTGGCTGACTCAAGGCCAAGTTTCAATTTCCTGAAACCAGCCATTTTCATCAGCCTGGCATTATCTTCTGTCAAATAATCAAACCGGCTGTTGCAAGAAAAAATAATTTTTTTATTAAACTTTTTTTTGACCATACCATTACAAAACTTTTCAAGCCAGGCACCTTGAGGAAAAGTCCCTGTGTCATCAAATATCTCCCTGGCGCCATATTTATTCACAAGGATATCGATCTCCTCTAAAAAATTATCCGGTTCTCTTACCCTGAAATTCGGATAGATATTGGCCCAGGAACAAAAACTGCATCTGCCATAAGGACAATCCCTGCCTGCCATAGTATAGGCAAACGGGTAACGCCTCTTCCATTTCTCGCCGTAAAGCTTCCACGGAGTCAGCTCTCTATTAATAAAAGGCAGTTTGTTCAGGTCTGCGTTCGTTTCAGCTGAGCCGCTGTTAAACAGCCCTGCCTCCTGCCTGCACCATATCCCCTTAGGAAAAGGAGACCCTTCTCTTAAGTGCTTAGCCAGGCCCAAAAGGCCAAGGTCGTAATCTCCTCCCGTAATCACATAATCAACCTTGCAATTATTAAGCGATTCCTCGGGAAAAACACTCACATGATCCCCCATAAGCACGGCCTTAACTTTCTGATTGCGTTCTTTTATCCTGTCTATTATCCTCCAGTGAGATTTTATTACCGGGGTTTTAGTTTCAAAGGCAATCACATCGGGTTGTTGGAGATCGATAAAATCGAAAAACTTCTGCTCAGGCCATTTCTCTAAAAGGCAATCATTAAAAACAGCATCAAAACCATCTTTTTTAAGAAGCGTCAATGCAGACGCAGATATAATAGGATAAATATGCGACGGGATAGAGACCCATTGAAACTGACGTGCCTGGCGAAGCATGGGGAAACCTTTCCCTTGTAAGGGCGGATAAGAAATTATTACCTTCATTATTGCATACCTCTATCTAAGGCTGACTCCGCAGCGATAACTCCTGATTGCAATGAGCCAAGATATCCTCCACCGCGCGAAGACCAGGCCCCGGCAAAGTAGAGATTATTAATTTTTGATTCACGCAACAGGCTTGCTATGTTTAATCTTCGGGTATGGCGCGCAGCTCCGTATATAGCACCACGGTAATTACCTGTGTATCTTTCCATGGTTAATGGCGTAGCGATATTCCTTATTTCAATGGAATCTGTTAACCCAGGCAGGATATCATTAGCTCTATTTACCAGTATATCCGCACACTTTTCTTTAACTGAGAGATATTCATCGTTTTTAAGCCCTTTCCAGAAATTGTATCCGGAAAGGCTGATAATAGAGAGGCTCGATTTACCTAAAGGGGCATAACTTGAATCAATATTTGAAAATAAAGTTACGGCTAGGGTTGTATTTTTAAAGTCACACTTTAACGCCGCCTGGAATTGCCTATCCAGGCTAGAACCTGTATTTAAAAACATCAAGAATTCAAAAGGCAACAAACTTTTATAATCACATTTTGTCCCGACAAAAACAGCAAAAGCCGAAATCGAAGGCTCTAAAGAATCAAGCGCATCTAGACCATCGCCCAAATGGCGCCTGTCAATAAGTTTCCGGAATACAATATCCGGAGAAATATCGGAAATAACATCTTTACAAAGATATTCTTTTCCATCCTTAGTAACAACCCCGCTTACATTATTTTTTCCAATGATTATTTTTGTGACTTCAGAATCCAATACTAGCCTGCCGCCATTCTTCCTGATAACTGCTACTAATTCATCTACAAGTTTATTAGATCCGCCCTCAATCAAATATGAACCTTTGCAAAGATAATCAAAAAAAATGTTACAAAAGTTCAGAAAAGATGTTTTCTTTAATGAAGACCCGAAGAAAAAATATAATTGGCCAAAAATGCTCCTTAACGTTCTATCCTTGAGAAATCTATTGATTACCTGAGAACAGGTCAAATTAGCAAATTTAATTAGATCACGTGAAATATACCCTGAATCAGGACCGGATGAGTTTTTAAACCCGTAATAGATATTCGACATTAAACTAATCAGCTTGGAAATATTACGCCTTTCTTTGGGAAAAGAGCTAAATAAGATTCGTTTAAACATATCTGGCCCGGACTGCATACAGGTAAAATCATAACCGGGGAAAAACGAATGATAGGCGAATTTAGGTTTAATCAGGTTAATTTTGCCTTTAATACCGCATCGGTCAAGTATATCGGGAGTTACACCTTTAAAACTGTTAATACTATGACAAGACAAATCAAACTTAAATCCCTTTCTCTGGAAAACAACAGCATACCCGCCGAAATAATGGTTTTTCTCCAATACTAGGACATTCTTTTTTTCTTTTGCCAGTACTGCGGCACTCCCAAGGCCGCCAAGCCCTGAACCGATTATAATCGCATCATACTCTGTCATTGATCATTTACCCCATTTTTTAAAAACTACGCAACAATTATTGCCTCCGAAAGCAAATCCGTTGTTCAAAACAACCTTAATATTCTTCTTTCTCGCTTTATTCGGCACGCAGTCAACGTCGCACTCCTTATCTGTAGTCCTGAAATTAATTGTCGGCGGGATAATACCTTTTTCCAGACTGAGGCAACAAGCAACAGCTTCAATACTGGAAGCAGCTCCTAATGTATGCCCAAGCATTGATTTAATGGAACTGACCGGAATAGATTTGTAACCCGGGAATATCCTCTTGATCGCCGCGCATTCCGTCCGGTCATTAGAGTAAGTACCTGTGCCATGGGCGCTGATATAATCTACCTGCCTGTTCCCTATTCCTGAATAGCGAAGCGCCTTTACGATACATTTTTCAATACCCTGCTGGCTGGGCGCTGTTAAATGGCGAGCATCACAAGAAAGCCCATACCCAAGTATCTCGGCATAAATATGCGCCCCTCTCTTTAAGGCAGAATCAACTGTCTCCAGAAACAGGATGGCGCTGCCTTCACCCAAAAGCATTCCTTTTCTGTTTTTATCAAATGGCTGGCATTTTCTTGGCGCCATTGCATACAAGCGGTTAAATGAATAAAAAGCCGCTTTAGAGAAGTAATCCGAAGCTCCGGCTAAGGCACAATTCAAATCTCCGGATTTTATTAAATCAAACGCGTGGCTTATTGAATAATTGCCTGCTGCGCATGCAGCAGGGATCACAGAATTCCTGCCTGATAAAGAAAAATACGCTGCCACATTTGAAGATATACAATTAGGTAAAGAGCTTGCTATCTGAGAGTATGTAATTTTATCAGGTTTTCTTTGCGCTGCCACCTCTAAAGAATGCTCCATTCCCTTTTCGCCAAAGACTGTCCCCAGGATTACACCCGTTTTTTCTCTTTTTAATGTATCCAATCTATAGCCGGAATCTTTAAGCGCCAAAAAAGAAGAAATTATTGCAAATTGAGAGTTCCTGCCAAGTAAAGCAACGTTTTTATCATCAAGAAAATCAAATACAGAGAAACCTTTGACTTCACCGCCGTAATGGCAATCAAAAGCGCTGGTGTCAAAAGATTTTATTCTTGTAATCCCGCTTTTTCCATTTGAAATCGAATTCCAAAAATGATCTTTACCAATCCCAACAGACGAAACAACGCCTAAGCCAGTTACGGCTACTCTTCTATTTTGCGCCATGGTTTTTTTTCTTGATTACAAGATATATCTTTGCGGTAGAGGCAATCTTTGAACCCACCCGCGCACAAGTATCAAATATAGCGGACTCGCCTGTACTATGCGTTATCTTTGACTCCAAGACAATATCTTCCTTAGGCCGAATAGGAAACAAAAACGTGGCTTCAACCTTTACTAAATAGTGATTACAACTGTGGGGGGAAAAGCTTGGGTTGCTTAAGTAGAAAAGCATAATGCTTGCCTGGCCCATAGCCTCAACAATCAAGGCCCCGGGCATAATTGGATTCCCTGGAAAGTGGCCTTTTAGAAAAAAACTGTTTTTCCTGAGATGCTTGAGCGCGACAATTTTCTTTGATCTCTCATATCCCAGGATCTTATCTACAAAAATAAACGGGCGCTTTTGGGGAAGCAGGTCTTCCGGATTTAAAGACCTGCTTATTTTATGCGTTCGCGGCAACAAAACCGTACCTTTCAAGGTGCGGATGGAGTGTGTACGCTCGGTATTCCGCTCTAAGAAACCTCGGGCTTTATCCCGAGGAGCTTCATTTTTTAAAGGCATCTTCAATCAAATTGATTATTTGTCCGGGAGTTTTAATCTTGGCAATCCTTTTAATCTCCAGCTTGAGTTTATACTTTTTTTCAATTGCCGCAACAATCTCTATCGCCTTAAGAGAATCGGCGCCCAAATCCCTAAAAAGATCGGAATCAGGGGTAATCCTATCAGGCTTTATAGCAATAACCTTAGATATTATTTTTATGACTTCTTTATTAAGATCTTTAATCATGCTGACTCCTTTAATTCGGCTGAGGCTTGGATATAATAAGTGTTGAGCTGCTGCCCGTAAAACCAATATTATTTATCAACGCGGTATTAATCTTCTTTACAATAGATTTATTTGGGATATATTCTAAGTCACAACCAGGGTCTCTTACCCTGTAATTTATTGTGGGTGCGACAAAATTGTTATGCATCATCCCGATGGCAGAAACAACCTGAAAAAGTCCTGCCGCACTTATCGTCTCACCGATCATGGATTTAATCGCGCTTACAGGTATTCTTTTTGCATTGCTGCCAAATAGTTTTTTTACAGCTATGGTTTCCGATAAATCTAAAAACTGGTCAGAATTTGCAGCTGCGCTTATGTAATCTATCTGCCTTATATCCAATCTGCTCTTTTCTATAGACTTAGCCATGCTTTTTTGTACCCCTGAGAATCTACTGCCTTTCAGGCAGGAAAAATAATTTCCATATCCTAGGATCTCTGCATAGATTTTAGCTTCCCGGGAAAACGCATGTTGTATATCTTCAATCACCAGCCCGATCGCACCTTCTCCAAGGACCAGGCCATTTCTCCTCTTATCAAACGGGCAACATATCTGCCGGCCGTTATTTCCTGCCAGCATCCCTTCGCTAGAAAACGCATCCAGGACCACTTTGGCTACTTCTTCGACTCCTATAACGATAACACAAGCAACCCTGTCAAGCTTGATTAAATTAGCTGCATAATCAATCGCATCCAGGCTTGATGTCTGGCCATTAGATATAGTGGTATTAAAACCCTGGATATTAAGTTTTATCGAGATATAACTGGAGGTTGAATTCAACAATGAATGCGGTAATAAAGTCGGGTCCAAATCCCGCATCCCGCCTTTAAGTGCTTGCCTTGTCAGCTTAGCTAAACAAGACAAATTAGACAAGGTTGATGCTGTGCATACCCCAAAAAGATCTGTGTTCTTTTCATCTATAGTTAACCCTGAGTCAACTAAAGCCATCCTCGCGGCTAAATAAGCTAAATTTGAGCATCTATTGGGTGCCAGTTGCCCCCCCTTAAACATCGGTTTGATCGTTTCGTTCCTGATCAAAGCTGCTTTTCTAGCTCCAAACCTGCCTGAAACATGGCCTTCTGCTTTAAATCCTGAGACTCCATTTCTAAGAGCTCTCCAGAATTCATCCTTGTTCGTGCCTAAAGGTGAAATAATGCCTATCCCTGATATTACGATTCTTTTATTCATTGTTTTAAAGTACCATAGAAAATCCGCCGTCAATTATAATGGTCTGCCCGGTTATGTAAGAAGATTCATTGCTAACCAAAAATTTAACCAGTTTTGCTACATCATCAGGATATCCCAATCTCCCAAGCGGGATACTTGATATAAGCGCCCTTCTATGGTCCTGGTTGAAATGTTTTATCATCTCTGTATCTATATACCCCGGAGCTATAGCGTTGACCCTTATGTTATACTTAGACACCTCCCTGGCCAAAGATTTAGTAAAACCAATTATCCCGGATTTTGAGGCAACATAGTTAGTCGGCGAACCGCCTATTATAGCATTAAGAGAGACAATATTTATAATCACGCCTTTTTTCCTCTTCATAAAATCCGTGATCACCGACTGGCTCAAGTTAAATACTCCGCCTAAATTAGTATCAATAACCTTTTTCCACGTGTATTTACTTGTGAAAGCAAGGGCATACGGCTCAAATATGCCTGCATTGTTTATCACTGCGTCTATTTCACCGAAATAACGCTTAGAAGCTTGCACCCATTTACTTACTGATTCAAAACTCTTAATATCTACATGATAAGCCTTTGTTTTAATTTTTAGAGCGCATAGCTCTTTTCTTAATACCTCTGCCTGATATTTACTCTTAAAATAGCTAAATGATATATTGGCACCGGCCTGAGCTAAATGTAAGGCTACAGCCCTGCCTATACCAGTTGAGCCTCCGCTTATAATTACCGTCTTATTCTTGAATATCTTTTTCATGGCGGACTCTGCTACACGTTAATTTTCTTAATGACCTCTTTAAAGACTTCTTCCGGATTTATAGAACGCATGCATTTTATTTTCCTAGCGCAAATATCCTGTCTGCAAGGGCTGCATTCAAAGTTCTTGCTTATTATTGCAGCTGTCCGATTGATGGTGCCGGTCACAACCGGGTTAGATGGACCGAAGATAAGCACCATTGGAACACATAGAGAATCAGCAATATGCATCAAACCTGAATCAAGACCTATAAACAGGTCGCTCCTGGCTATCATGGCAGCGGCCTGAATAATCGGATAACCGATAACAGGTATAATGTTGCAATCAGAATCATTAACAACCCTATCAATTCTCTGTCTTTCTTGCTCAGAACCGAATACTAATATATCGTAGTTCTTAAGCAAATTAAACAATTTTATAAAGTTTTCTTCTGGCCAATCCCGGAATCTTGAAGAAGAACAAACTTGCACAGATATAGTTTTCCTGTACTTTTTTACCCTGGTTAAAAAATCAATCGCATCAGTCTCCACGCTTTTTGGTAATAATAACGTTTTTCCCAATACCCGTACATCTAAGCCCAATGCTACTAACGGTTTTAGAGCCCTTTTGATAATATTCTCATTCCTTTTAAATTGCCCCGCCCTTTTTACGCTGCGCTTTACAAAGATCTTTACAATGCTTTCATCTAAACCGGATATCTTCCTAAATAAAGTAAAATATCCTGATTTTATCTTTGCTTTAGAAAAAAAAGCGACGAGGGAATTTCTTTTTGCAGGGCTAAGTGAGACGACTAAGTCAAAACTGTTTTTTCTTAGATAAGAAAGCGTCCTTAAGGTGCTTAAAAGCTTATTTTCCCCAACAAAGGATATGGCCTTGCATCCACATCCGGCTGCATCAACTATCCCTTCGTAACCGGGCTCGGTTAACACGGTTATCTCAGCTTCTGCATAATGCCCCCTGAATATCCTTATCGCAGGCAAAGCGCAAACTACGTCTCCTAATCGGCAAAGCTCAATAAATAGAACTCTTAAGTTCTTACCTGGCTCAGGGGCTACTGTAGGCTCTATCACTTGTAGATCTCCTGGCATAACTTACAATTCCGCGGCAATTCACAGTGCTTACCGGTAAAAATGGATCTCATCTTTAAAAAATGGTCCGTATTGAATATATCCTTATCAGAATAGATGTTCCCGTTCTCCTTAACCGGGTATGAAAATTTACAGCATCCGGCAACATTGCCTTCATAATCTATATTAATATACTTGTAGTAAGAAGGACAGGCTTTCTTAGGCGCGCTTATCTTTAAAACAGCCGGAGCAAATACTTGCGCATATGAGTAATAGCTCCTCATTCTCGCCACCGTTTTAACAACTTCCATATCATCCTCAAATAAGTACCAATCCTTTCCGGCTTCCGCATCAAAAGGCTGATGATTGAAATTATTAAAGTGTATTTCGTCGACCCCGAGTAAATTACCTATATCAATTACCTTTAAGCAATCGTCAATGTTACGTTTTGAGCAGATATATAATATTGACACCATAAGCCTCGGGCTTCTACTTTTCTTGATTCTTACCAAACGGCTGATGTTATCCAGGACTGAATAATAATCTTGCCTGTCGCTGCCAGTGTTAGCAAAAAACTCTTCAGGGTTTGCTCCATACAGGCTAATGTTAACTCTATGTACCCCTAAATCACATATCCTGACCGCTGCCTGCTGATCGAGAAAAGCGGCATTTGTATATAAAATTATCCCTTTCCTTCTTTCTCTTGCCAAAGACATCATTTTAAAAATATCTTTATTTAAAAGCGGTTCCCCTAAACCGGCAAACTGCACATAGATACATTTATTGAATTTGGCAAGCAATTCGCTGAATTTGCCTAAATCCATATCTTTTCTCATGCCGGCGCTATCGGCATATCCTTGTTCTTTCCTAAGGCACATCCGGCAATTAAAATTACACTTATTTGTGATATAAAAATTTACAAGCAACGGAGAATGACTGACTCTTATTTTCTTGCCACCGGTAATATATCTATAATAATTCAAGGCTACTGCCGGGAAACGTGTAAATATCATAATATAGAACACAACCCTGCTTGAACAATAAGATAAACGCTTAATATAAGATTTTAATCGCATAATTCTAAATCCGGGTCAGAGCGCGTGACAAACCAGTTTTTCCAGTTTCTTAAGCCCTTGATATCCCCCCCGCATTTTTTATAAACCACAAAGGTAGACCTCAGTCTTTTAAATAAGAAACCATGCTTGCGCATTGGCTTTAAGTATTCTTTTTTCGCGGTAAGAATGAGAAAATCCGCAGAATAACATCCTTCCTTCCTGAAATATCTTAAAGCTTCAGACAAAAGCGCATCAATGACAGCAGTTTTATTATCATTTGCTGCTAACAAATCAAGGATAGCCCCTTTCTTAAGCCCATTCTTCTCGTTCACAGAGATAACTATATAGCCGTAAACTTTGGTATCATCAACTAAGGCAATAATCCTGTACTGCGATGGAGAACGCGTAAACCTCCAATTCAGGTAATCTTTATCCCTTTTAACCAGTATCTGGTAATATGGCGAACACCTACGCCATAAATCATTAAATCTTTCGTCAAAATATGTAATCTCCTCAAAATTCAAACCTTTGGGCATTCTTTCAGCGCATATCTTGCTTCCTAACCCGAGTAATCGGTTTAGAAATTCTCCGATGCGCTCAAGAAAAAGATTTTTTCCTAATTTAAATCTAAATAATTTTTTAAAATCGATTATGCTGATATAGCTGCATATATCAAAGATTTTTTTAAAACCGAATCTTGACTCCATCATAAAATGCTTCTTGGTGGAAAAAGCCAAAAAAGGATAATACGGTATCTGTATATACTGTTCTGCAAGCTCAATACCTGAACCCCTGTAATCAGGGCTAGTCACAAAAAAACAAGCCCATCTGGCATCAAGTGTCCTATCATAAAATTTCAATTTAACATAGACATTAAAAGCCATACCGACTATCTTAGAATCCTCCTCCAATACAAGGTTGGTCTTGCCTTTAGGTAAAAAAGGGTTATCAATAAACAGCCAGTGCAAAAGTCTTTCTGAAGTCGGCCCTAGAACTGAACTTGCCAATTCAGCCAAATCTTTAATATCTTCTTTTCTGAATCTTCTTATCATGTTTTAATAATAGCCATTACAACCAATTGAAATACAAAACCTAAACGCCTCAATAAGCATCTTAATATATGCAGTTGGGTTAAAACCATTGATTTGCCTATGCTAAACTCCCTGAAATATAGCTTAACCATAAAATTAAAAAAGTTAATACCCCGAATCCCTGTAATTTTGTCTTGTTTAGGCGCACCTTTAGAGCACTTAATCAAATATTCCCCCCTGCCGTCGCGTATGCCTCTTCTTATAAAAGAAAATATATCGCTGCTGTATGAATGATAGGCCTTAATATCCTCAACGTAGAAAAAAATCGTTCCTTTGGAAAGGATCCTATTGGATAGATCAATATCTTCCGAGAATTTAAAATCTTCCCGAAAAAATAGCGTTTTATCGTCTATGATACTCCTTTTTAATGAAAGATTCGCTGCATTAAGGATATCTATTGATTTAATACCATTATGCTCATATATACTTTTCTTAAAAAAAACACTGTAGATCAGATATTCCGAGATTTCAAATATACTTTTTAAAGAGTCGGCCAAAACCTCACCCTGGATAACTTTGGCATCAGGATATTTGCTATGATAATATAAGATATTTCTTACCCAATTCGCAGGCAAACGGCAATCATCGTCTACAAAAGCAATGATTTCTGAGTGACAAATTTTTAACCCTAAATTTCTAGTAGCTGATGCACCGCTTTTTTTATTGTTGCTAAGATATCTTATGTTATTTCCGCAAACAGCGATATCGTTAACCAGTCCCTTGATATTGCTACTACAGCCGTCTTCAACTACGAATATTTCAAATTTATCCTTGCTACAATCCTGCTTGACTAATGACTCCAGGCATTTAAAAAGAGGGCCTATCCTATTCCTGGTAGGTATTATAACCCCTAAATCTGCCATAGAAACCCCCTCATCGCTTAAACACCCGCAAATAGCCTGTTAAAAATCCGATGCTCTCCGAAAGATAAACAGCCGCATTGAAAAACATATGGAAGGCTGCTGCTTTAATATTTCTAAAAACTAAAGAATAGTATAAAAACCCTCCGACAACCAAGAAAACGCAAACATGCGGAAATAATACAGCAGAAAATATAAAGACTGCCAGAATTACTTCTTTGCGGCCAAAATGCAAAAAGAGCATAACCGGAAACCTGAGTAAGAACTTATTATTTTCTGGATCATAGAAAGGAAGAATGACTTTTTTATCAAAATGCTTTCTCAGTGCAAGATTGTTACCTACTCCGAAATTAAAATTTTTCTTTACGTTTATAGGCAATTTAGCCGTAATGTAGTGCCGGGCAATCATATCATTATTGATCAATACCTTATATTTGTATTTTAACATCCTTATTGTAAACTCTGCGTCCTCACAATAAATAAAATTAGTATCAAAACCGCCCAAATCCGAGAAAACTTTCTTTCTGATAGCGCAATTCCCTGCCAAAACATTAACAAAACCAAAAACATTAATTTTATGCATAGAGCGTGATTTCCGCCTTTTGGCCAATTGCAGATCCTCAAATTGCAGGTTATAGCCATGGTTTTTATCAAAAAAATTGTTAATTACCATACACCCCCAGGCGTCTGCATCCGGATAAAATCTACTAAATGCCACGATCTGGCTAATCCAATCCGCTTTTAATATGCAGTCATCTTCTGTAAATGCAAGCAGATTTGAGCTCGCTTGTTTTATCCCACAATTACAGGCAGAAGAAGTGCCTCCATGCTCCTGCCTAACGTAAATAAGGTTCTCGTTTTTGTCAAAACGGAATTTATTTATCACCTCTTGCGTATTATCGGTTGAGCCATCATCAACTACTACTACTTGATAAGCATTCTTATCAAAACTCTGATTTAGCAAAGAATACAGGCATTTTTCCAGAGAAAGGCATCTATTATAAGTCGGTATAATTACGGATACTTCAGGAAGCATGACTCTTACCCCTTAATCGCTCAAATTTGCTTAAATTAACTTCCCGGGAAAATATTAGTCATCTCTAAATCCGGGTCGGCTGCAGTAATGAACCATTTGCCTAAAACGCTGATTTGTGACATATCACTTTCTAAGCCTGAAAAAAACAAAAATTCTACTTTAGGCCTGTTTATGATAAAGCCGTTAAGATATAATGCTCTATTGTAAGCGCTCCTTGAGGTAGAAATAAGGCATTCTGCAAGATCGCATTTTTCCTTCTTAAATAAACACACGGAAAACTTGACTAATGAATTAATGGATTTAAAATCATCCTGCCTTGCAAAAATATCCACGATATAGCCTTTAGTCATTATTTTATTTTTAAGAATCCTGAGCACGATATACCCTTTTAGACTATTATCCTTACCGATAGCTTTATAAATCATATACTTGATTGGCGAATCGACAAATCTCCAATGCAGGTATGACCTGCTCCTGACGACTATATAATCATATCCTGACGCAGCCATTTCCCAAAAATCATCAAAGGTATCATCAAAATCAAATATTCTCCGTATATTTAATCCATTATCATCATAATCCAGCTCTTTGTCGGAGGCTGTGGATATATCTGCAGTCTTACTAAGAATAGGCACATCAATCCGGATTCTTCTAAAAAAAGACGAAATGTTAAATATACGGATTCTACTTTTAATATTGCCTATATGCCTAAAGCCTAAGTTTTTCTCAAAGACGGATGCTTTGGGATTCGGGAAACCGAACATAGGGTGGTATTTGGAATTCATAACAGACGTGGCTAATTCAATTCCAGACCCTCGGTACCGCTGATCGATAATAAAGAAACTTGCCCAGCGGCATTTACGGATACAATTATTTAATTTTACATCCGCAAAAATACTGCAGACTACCCCTGCTAAATCATTACCTTCTTCCATAATTGATACGCAACCTGAATCTCCGGGCAAAAATGGATTATTAGTAAATAACCATTCCCAGATAGACTCATAAATCTTTACCAGCTGTGGATTATACGTCCTGCTTAAAAGTTCAAAGATTCTATTTTTGTCTTCAGTTTTATATTCTTTTATGTTGCCCAAATTATGCCTCTTGTATAAAAATGATTATGCGCATATCAGATAATCATAAGGATGTTATTTAAATACCGGTTATTCTTTAATCATCCGGCTGTGCGTATCAATGCTTCGGTCAAATAATCCAAAGTATCTACAGGCGCTTTACAGTATTTTTCGATAAAATCTCTGCCTTTTGATATCACCATTTGTCTGAACTGCACGTCTTTCACTAACCTATTAACGGTAGAATCGAGAGATTTCGGGCCTTCCGCCATAACAACCCCCCCCTCTTTAATAAAATCGGAGAGATAAGGCCTGAAACCCTGTTTAATAACTATACTTGGTTTATCCAATATCATAGCCTGAAGCACGGTAACCGATGTGCAAGTTATAAGTATCCTGCAAGCATCGATCAATTCCCATAAATTATACCGGTCTACTACTTTTATATTCTTCAGCCCAGAAAGCCTTATTCTTAGCGCCTTAGCTCCGCCATTTTCACATGGATGGAGTTTAAATATTAATTGTTTGTCGGGATTAGCCCGCATCAAATTAATCAACATCCTTATAATTTCAGCATCCTCCTCAAGACCCTGCGAAGTAAAAAGGATTATATCTTTTTCAGAAGAAACCTTTAAGCTATTACAAAAATCCTTATAATTTAATTTTCTTCTTTTTTTAAGCTCCGCCTCCCAGTTAGGCACACCTATTGCTATCACTCTGTTTTGGGCCGAACCATTTTTGACTAAATGTTCTTTTATCCGTTCTCCCGATACCAGCAGCTTATCGCATAACCCTCGGTCAAAAGACGGCATAAATTTGTTAAAAAATTGCTGGAACAAACCAGGGCAGGAAACTGAAGCAACATTGCTTTCTTTGGCTATCTTTACCGCTAGATAACCAAAAGAAGACGCGTCAGAATTAATAATTAACAATTCTGGCTTATATAAATGTATGTACTTCTGAAGCCCAAAAATATAAATCAGGATATCTTTTATTGCGCGGGAGGAAAAGAAATATCTGCGAAGTTTGTTATCAATAGCAAGAAAATCCAGATTGCTATGCTTATAAAATAATCCTTTGCCGGAGTTAGCGTTCAATCTTATTTCATTAAGTATAGTCTTAAGCGATTGATTTATTATTTTTCCGTCTTTAATTCGGACCATAGAATTGAGAATAAAAACATTTATTTTGTTTGTTGTCATCATCCGGATGGTAAAGTTTTTGAAACAGCTACTGATAAAATCCACATGCCATCCGTTTTGCCTAAGCCGATCAAGTATTCCCATTGAAAGCGTCATTTCCGTACCGAAATTATAGCCGGCGACAACTACTCTTCTATCCGGAAGAATCCTTGGGTCCGAAAACAGGATTTTATTTTGAAAAACCTTGGCTGATATAAAAGAACGTCTCTTTATTAATCGCAAGACATCGTAGCAATACAGATAAAATGACTTTAGCACTGATTTGATTTTTAATAGTGCCACTATGGGCCTTAGTATAAATCCGTCAATAGCGGTATTAACGGCGCCGTGCTTTATCCCTGCTTCTTTTAAAACATTTAAAGCAACTTTACGAAAAATCCCCCTTTCAAATATTATAATCACCTCATCAGGAGATTCTTTATATATAATCTCCCGGATAATAAATTCCATAAAAAAAGCAGGACCGGCTTTGGTCAAATAATCATATTTAATTATGTTCAGATAGGAATTCAGGGTTAACCTGCCAGAAGTCAACAGTGCGCTTATATTTAATGAGCTTTCAGAAAAGTCAAAAAAGGTTGTAAAGCTTTTCAAAAACAACTCTGCTTTGTTCTCATCCAGATAATTGTCTGTTTTGCTATACTTCAAACCGATTTCGTCCATTATCCTGCGAGAGCGCAGGTCAAGGCAAACAAAAGAACAATCTTGATACTTTTTCTTTAATATGGCTTTAAACCTGAACTCAAACATAGATCCCGACATGGGGATATAGCTTATAATCAATTTTTTTGCGGTTATTTCTTTTTTGTTTACTATGCCCATTATCTTTGCGCTCTCAAGTCGTGCTCATTGTTTGAGAAATCTTGTCCATTACCTCTTCCGGAGTCAAAGACTCCAGACACACTCTATCTTTACAGCTTAATGCCTTCATCCCATCCAATGGATAACAAGGCCTGCATGGGAATTCTTTAGTCATAATTATGTGCCCAGGCCCTATAGGTGAAGTACGCTTTGTTGAAGTTGGGCCAAAGATTGCAATCGTTTTGGTTCCGACAGCAGCAGCAATATGCATGAGCCCGCTATCATGGCAGACAAGAAGGCTACTTTTTTTAATCAAAGCTGCTGTTTCTTTAAGCGACAAGACTCCGATTGCACTAAGCGGATCATTATCTAACTGATTAAAAATAATCTTTTCGATGCCTTTTTCATTCTTTGAACCGACAAGAACAGGCTTTATGCCCCTCTTAAATAATAATTTTATAAGACTGACAAAGTTTCCGGTATCCCATCGTTTCCAATTAGCATGATCGCTTGTGCCGCACTGAATAGTGATAAATTTTTCAGCATTCCCAAGCCCATTACAAGATAAAAAATGCTCCGCAGCCTTCAGGTCTTTATCTCTCAGGTAAAAATAAGGATTCCTACCGAATGCGCTGATACCGATTTTATTTACTAAATAAAAATAATCATCGATTTCGTGATTATCCAGATTCATTGTCATTTTTATATTATACAGAAATTTAAAATAATTCTTATTATCGCTCTGCGAAAGTTGGCCCAACCTATAAGGGGAATTGCTTAAGGCTGTAATCAACGCATAACTTATACTATTATCAAATCTGGCTATTATTAAATCCGGCTTCCACTTCCTGATCCTAAAAGCTATTCTGGATTTTTCTGGTATATTTAGCCTTCCGCAAACGATAATTTTGTCTACAATACTACTTTCATAAACTACATTCCTGGATTCTCCTTTATTCAAAAAAAGTAAGATTATCTCTGCTTGAGGTAAGCTTTTTCTCATGGCCTTGATTACTGAAGAAAAAAGGACCATATTCCCTATCCCGACAGTGCCATAAATCAAAACCCTTTTTATCCCAGTTAGAGATAAGGGGTCCTTGGGTTTGGCAAGCATTGGTAGAAATATTAACTTGATACCTAATGAAAAAACCCTCAGGATCAAATCTATACAACATCCTGCTAACTTATGCGTATGTGTCTTGATTGGTATATTACCCATCTATTAATTCTCTATAAACCTGCTCGTATTTTGATATCAAAATATCATTATTAAAACATTGTTCTGACCTTTTCCTGCCGTTCTCTCCCATAGCTCTTAATAATTCTGGATTACTTAATAAATATCTCATAGCGCAAGACAGCTCCTCAGGATTACCCGGATCTACAAGCAGGCCCGTGGTACCATCCTCAACTACTTCAGGAATACCGCCTATTTTTGATGCTACGACCGGCAAAGACATAGCCATTGCTTCAATAATTGCAAGACCAAGAGCTTCTTCTAAGGAAGGCAAAACAAAAATATCCATATCAAGCAAATATGATTTTACATCTTCTACGAATCCTTTAAACTTCACATGACTAGCGAGATTAAGCTCTCTTACAAGCAATTCTAAATCTGTTCTTAATGGCCCGTCTCCGATAATAAGCAACTTCAAATTAGGGTATTCATTTAACATTTTGCCAAAAGCAATAATGAGATGCTTTATACCTTTCCTTTTGACCAAATTGGAAACGGTTCCTATAACAAAATTTTTATTTTTAGTCTTAAGCTTTATATTTTCTCTACGGGCAAGAGGATCAAATTCGACTGTAACGACGCAACTATGAATAACTTCAGAATCTTTTCCTTTGGGAAGTACCTTTTGAACTTCTTTACGTACTGAATCTGAAATTGAAATAACCTTGTCAACCAACACGCCATATAAAAGCCTATTCATCACATTATTCGATATAGGAAAATCCATTCTTCTGGTAACAAGCTTAACCTTTACCCCAGAAAGATATGAAGCCACTGCACCCAGAAAATGCCCTTTATAAGTATGCATATGCACTATATCAATATTATTCTTTCTGATTATAGCGTTTAATTGCTTTATTGAAGCTAAATCCAGGATACTCCTCATCGCCACATCCTTTACAGTGATGCCGGACCTCCCGGCCCTCTCTGACAAAATACTTTTTTGCGGGCACACAAGAATACACCTATGGCCTCTTTCTAACAAACCTTTACAGAGATTCAGGGTTTGAGCCTCTCCTCCCGACCAATTAACTTCTGAATTAATATGGAGAATCCGATATTTACTTGGCGACAATATTATCCTCCAGCTTTACATCCATAGTTAAAAGCTTGGCGTGCCTAAGAAACACATAATACCCTCCCATAAATGCAGCTATTAATCCAGGGGTGCTATCAAGAAAACCAGCTTTTAAAATGTACATATCAATAAATTTAAGAACTGGCAAGAAAATAATCTTTAATAAATTAGGTTTTTTTCCGCACTCATAATCGCTTTTTGCCATGATGAAAGTATAGTTAGATATTTTTTGCAGATGTTCATCTAGGTCTTTATAGGGATAATGCAGGATATGGCCTTTAAGTTTCTCGCACCCGCCATTTAAAATGATCTTATCATGGGGGTCTCTCCCACCCCAATAAGCCTGGCTTTTCCTAAAAAGCCTGAGCTGGTAATTCGGATACCAGCCAGAATGTTTTATCCATCTTCCCAAATAATAAGAAATTCTCGGCATGCAATAACCGTTGAATTTGGATACATCTTTTCGCATAATTTCCACAATTTCCTGCTTAAGCTCCGGGTCTAACCGTTCATCAGCGTCCAGAGATATAACCCATTCGTGGCTGGTTTTTGATAACGCAATATTTTTCTGCTTTATATGCCCATGCCATTCAACCTGGTATATTTTAACTTTATTAAACTCCTTACAAATTTCTATAGTTTTATCGTTGCTGAAAGAATCTAACACAACAATCTCATCAACCCAAGACAGGCCTTCAAGGCAACCCCTGATATCTTTTTCCTCATTGTATGTAATTATACTTGCTGACAATTTATTCATTGTAATCCTACAGGTGAATTATTTTTCAATTGGGCTATCGCCGCTTCAAAGGCCTCTTCAACCGTTATAGATGTTAAGCACTTGTATGAACCAAAATGGCAGGTCCTGCTAAAACATGGAGAACAAGGTAAATCCTTCTTTAATATTACTGATTTTTTTAAACATGGGCCTGTCCATAAGGGAGATGTCGAGCCGAAAATTGCAATAAGCCGGACACCTAATGCGGATGCAATATGCATCAAACCAGAATCATTGGTAATAAATAGGCTGCATTTATTTATCAAGCCGGCGGCTTCCATAAGATCGGTCTTAGAAACAAGATTAACGTGTGCATTGCGCATTAATCCGGAAACCTTGCAGCCAATGTCTGATTCAAATTGGCTTCCGAAAATTATGACCTTAGCCTTATAAGAATCTATCAATCTGTCCGCTAAATCAGCAAAATATTCTTCCGGCCACCTCTTAGCAGGCCCATATGCGGCTGCTGGAGCCAGGCCGATTACTATGTCTTGTTTATCGATATTATTGGTCTTGAAAAAATCATTTGCAAAATTTACGTATCTATCGCTTATCATCAACTGCGGCATATATTCTTTACCCTCAATGCCGATAGCCCTGGCAATGCGCATGTAATTAGCAATTATGTGGATTTTTCTGTCTCTATCATTAGCTAGTTTATTTGATAGCAGTAAACTGCCAGTATTATTGCTGAACCCTATTCTATAGCGGATACCGGCGCATAAACTGATTAAACTCCATTGCAGGCAAGAAGGCAAAATTATAGCTAAATCAAATGATTTTCCCCTTAATTTCGTAAAAAGCCTTAAATAGTCTCTGACCCCGGTAGTTTTATCAAATATGTCAAAAGGGATGATCTCTTTTGAGTAATCATTCTGCTGCCATAGAGGGACTAAGCCAGGCCTTGAGACTATGGTTATATCGCAACCAGGTAAAGATTCCCGCAAGGCATAAATCATAGGCATAGACATAACGGCGTCCCCTAACCAGTTCGGAGAAAAAATTAAGATCTTCTTTATGAAACCTGTATTCATTTCGCAGACCATTATTAGCCCCTAGGCATCTTTTAGCCTGTTGCCATAATATTGGGTTCCGTATTTCTTTTATAATCAAAATGCTTAAATAGAATACTTTCTATTTTTTTCTCAAAATTTTCTGCCAATTCGTACCAGGTAAAACGTTCAATTACCCTTTTCCTGCCATTACTGCCGAGTATGTTTGCCAATTGAGGATTTTCAATGATATCTATAACTGCCCGGCCAAACTCATGCTCGTCTCTATTAGTAAAGATACCGCAACTTTCATCTATTGTTTCTCTTAAACCTGCCTCTTTTACGGCTACAACTGGGGTCTGACAGGCCATAGATTCTATTGCAGCCAGACCGAAAGGTTCCATAATTCCGGCTATCAAAGTAGCTTTTGCCTGGTTATACAAGCTAACCATCCCTTCAGAATCGACTGATAAAATATTAAGTTTGACTCCTGTCCTTTTTGCCATATCTGAAAGCCTTTGCCTCTCCCTGAAAGGGCCGCTTCCGGCGATAGTTAAAGACGGCCTTTTATTTACGGGGATAGTCGATAAGCTGCGTAAAATAAAATCATGCGCCTTTGTCCTTTCTAATGCCCCCACAGAAAGAACCATTGTTTCTTTGTTTATACTGGTAGGCTTAAAATGATTGATATTAACTCCAAGATAACAAGTCTCAGCAAATAACCCATATACCCTGTAAATAAACTCTCTTGTATATTCACTATTTGCTAATATCAAACTACTTGACTTGACACACCATTTATCAATAATCTTCTCTATGAAGATAATAAAAAAATTAATAATTTTACTCAACCCGGAATTATAATTAATGACGTTTGGCTCATAAAACGCCCGGGGAGGCTCGTGGCAGAAATATACGCTGGGTATAGTCAAAGAGGGTAAAATAAGCGGAGTAAAATATGAATGCTGCACTAAAGCAAGATCATAACATCTCTCATGTTTCTTGACAAAATTCCTGTATTTGATAAAGACTACGGGGTTGACACACAACTTAATCAACATATTTAAAAACAACACTTTTAATAATCCGGGTTTAAACCTAAGGTCAAAGACGCTTATCCCTTGGCTCTCCAATTCATCCTTAAAACTTTTAGAAATTGACAGCACTAGAACATCTACTTTATGCCCTTGATTTCTAAGAAAAATAGCTGAATTTATAAAAGTGACCTGCGCGCCCCTTCTCTCTTCCAGAAAATTATAGACGCTTAATATCCGTGATTTTCTTTCATTATTATTTGAGTTCTTCATAGGTTTTCAATACTTGTTTTGCCCTATCCAGATATGAATAACTGCTTTTCAGGCATCTTTTGTACCCTGAAAAGGCAATCTTTTTTCGTAAAAAATCTGCTTTTAAATAATATGCGACCTTGTCTTTCATTTCTTTGGGATCTGAAAAGTATACCGCTTCGCTATCCTCCTTGAATAATTCGCAGATTTCAGGGCTTCTCTCTGAGATTACAAAAGCCTGGCTTGCATGGGCCTCAAATGTACGCATATTATGACTGCCCTTATTTTGCAACCGCAAGATATTCAGCGATACATGCGATGAACCGACGACCTTTGACATATCCTGAGCAAACATTTCTTTTTTCTTCCATCTGCCCCTCAACCATCTATCTGAACATTTAAACAACCAATCCGAATTACCCCATATCCCTAAATTAAAACTACTTAACTCTTTAAGCCATTTTTCCCTCTCCTCATCCCAGCTGCCGACGAAGGTTATTTCACTGAAATATTTATCGGCTTCATGTTTAGATAAAGTCTGCGGATAATGAAAAAATGAATCAAAACCAAAAGGCAGATACCCTACGTTCCTGGCGCCGCCTTTTTGCTTAAGGATATTTAACAGTACTTTTGACCAAGTAAAATAATGATCATAAAAAGGTATGGAATCAAGGATATTGCTGTTGCTGGTGCCCTTGATGGTTATCTCAAAAGGATCATCGCTATTAAAGCAGAATATTCTGGCCCGTGAAATATCCCTGATCTTATCAATTGTCTCCGGCAATACTTCATATCCCTTGATTACAAATATTAAATCAGGATTAAAATTTTTTATTTCCGAAAAAATTATTCGGTTGTCTAATTTTTTTTTGATTATCTTAATAAAAAGGTTCTTGTGTGTGGTATCAAAACATTTTACGGTATGGCCCAGGCGCAGGAAGGCCCTAAGGTAGGAATATTCAATACTGGATGGCATAAAAGTGCCTATTAGAAAAATTTTCATCGCTTTTAATGATTATAAAAAAATTAAGGAATAGAATTGTTTCTTAAAAAACTTATAAATACTTTACCGAAAAAACTTTGTAAAGATGGATTTTTTATTAGTGCAGAAATTACCCTGGAATGGTTCTCGAAATCACCAAATTTCTCCAGGATTTTAACGTTATTTTTAAGTAATTTGAATATTCTCTTCTTATTATCACGGCTTAAGTTTTGATAAAATTTCCTGGCTTTAAGGCCGATCTGTATCTCCCTATCAAATTTGGCTTTCCATCTCTTTTCATACTCATTAATCTTAGAATTTATTATACAATCAGCAAGCACTTCAGCACATCGCATTCCGTAATAAATACCTCCATGTGTTAAAGGCTTTACCTGGCAAGCAGCATCCCCAACCAAAACCAGGCCCTGGTTTTGGGTAAGGCATGAGCCTATCGGTACTAATCCGGCGAATTTTTCAAGTATCGCTCCTTTTATCCCCACCTTTTCAATAAAATCAGTTAAGTCTTTATAAGGATTATCGGACAATATCCCTACCCTTACGATGCCATAATTCTCAGGTATCACCCAAGCAAAAGATTCGTCAGTTAAATAAACCTGCACAAAATTGCTTTCATGCTGGCGGGATTCTATCCTGAACTGCACTCCCCGCAAACATTGTATGCTATTTGAGGGGTTTAATACCTTTCTTACTAAAGAATTAGCACCGTCTGCGCCTATGACTATATCTGCCTCATATTCCCTTTTGTCGGTTTCAACAATGAAAAATTTATGGTTCTTCTCTATGCCGACAAATTTAGTATTAAAATCAATGTTTAAGCCTTCTGCCAGAGAAATATCAAAATCCTTCCGGTTTATTACAAAAGCCGCGTTCTTTCTTCTTATCCTGAAGGATTCATTCTCAAAATGAAAATCCGCCCCATCTATCTTGTTAAGCACGAGATTCTTACTTAAAGACGGCAGGCTTATTTCGCTAAATACTTTAGTGCTTACAAGCCCGGCGCAATGCACCGGCTTGCCGACTTCAGGATGTTCTTCAATGACAGTAATATCCAGGTTTTTGCCCTTCTTTTGCAAAAGCCTGGAAACATAAGACCCTACGGGCCCGGCACCAACGACCAATATCTTCATTCGGTAACAGCCCCCTCCTGCCCAATACCTATTAGGAAATTATTCATCTTCTCAGATACTTTGCCTTTTGATTCAAGCCTGTCTAAGCCCATTGCAACTTTGAGGTATTTCTTAAACTCCTCGCTATCTCCCCTGTCTAAATAAAACTTTGCCAGCGAAAGATTCAAATTTATATTCTGCGGATCAAATAGAATAGACTTCTTCAGCTGTTCTTCGGCCTTAATAGTATCTCCGGATTTAATATACAATTCAGCAAGCTTATAATAATACAGGTAATTGGCAGGATTCCTTAAAATAGCTTCCGCCTGATACCACTCGGCAGCATCCAATATCTTATGAGATTTAAAGTAATCCTTATTATTGATCATAATGAGTTCGGCAAGAGACTGATTATCAACTACCGTATATAATAAACTTGAAAGGAAACTGTAATAATCGGCATTGTATTTGTTATGAGAAATTGCCCGATTTAATAATCTAATAGTTTTTTGATACGCAAACGATTTTTCTAATAAAATATCTTCGCTTATTGCCTGGGCATTATTAAATAGCTCCTCTGCTTTCATAAAACTTTCTGCAGCTATATATCTGGATATACTGAGAGAGCCAAATAACAAAAAAAGCAATACTATCAGGGCAATAATTATATATTTCCGATATTTATCTGCCTTAAACACAAAAATATGTTCGCTATTTGCTGTACTCATTATGAAATTTTGAAATTGTCAGCCGGTATACTAAGCCCAATAAAACGGAAAAAAGTACGGAATTTGCCGGTATATGCAAATTAAAATCTAACAATGAATAAACCAAAACCCCGGCAACAGAAACCATTCCGCCCATCACAATATATATGACAAAAGGGTCCCGCCTGCTCAACCACAGTTTTATTACCGTCAAAAAATACTTTAAGAAAAAAATAATGATTAACGCACAACCGACGATCCCCACTTCCGATAGCAACTGTAGAAAATCATTGTGTGCATAAGTAAATAATTTCTGCGAGAAAGTAGTCTTATACATTGAAGATATGCTGCCAAAAGTACCCAAACCGGTACCGAAAACAGGAAAATCAGCCCAGATCTTTACAATATCTTTCCAAGAATAACCGTGCCCGAAAATAATAAAAGCCTGGTCACTGAATATAGTTGTTATTCTCATAAAAAGAGCCTTATAATCGACAAAAAATAAGAACAATACGGATATTAAGGCTAATAATATGGCACTGACAAGATTAAATATTTTTACATCTGTTTTTATTTTAAACCGTGCTAATGCCAATAAAAGCAAAATACAAATAAGAAATACCGCGATCCCAGCCCTTGAGAAAGTCAAGAATAATGCCAACGCCATTATTCCGATACAAAAGCCATAAATTAGCCTTTTTGATAAAGGCATATCCAGGAAGAAATAACCGATAGCCAAAGGGATTATCATATTAATATAGCCGGCAAAATTATTGCGGTAAACAAACGGCCCAAAAGGGGAAGTGGCAGTTTGCGGGGAATCAAACCAATATACTTTATACGAATAAGAATATTTCTGGATTATCCCAAAGATGCTTATTGCAAGCCCGAAAAATATTATCCCATTGAATAAAAAGTTGAATTCTTTTTTGGTATCCACAATGTTGATAGTCATAAAAAAAAGTACAATGAGGACAACATAATTCAATAATTCTTGGATAGTTGAATCCGGATTAACGCTCAGGGGTAATAATAATCCTTCTCCTGCTTCCGGAAAAGCCATTATATATATTCTGTACATATTATATGAAAAGATTTTTAACACGCCGGCAGGGATAGGCGTCAACTGCAGTAAGATAATCAAACTGAATAAAGAAACAGGAATGGCTAAACCGGTTTTGACAAAATAGGTCTCTTTTTTAGAAATGGCAGTAATCAACCAGCAGCAGCTTAATGATAAGGCCGCCACATTAATTATCATAGAATATAAAGGTGTTACTCCGCCATAGGTAAGACAACTAAAGATGACAAGAAGGAAAAGACAGGCAAGAAAGATACGATTTGGCATTTATTACGATTATTTTTTTGCTTTATCGTCAGCGTAATAATAGTGGTAATAATAGTAAGAGTCTTCGCTCTTTACATTTACATTATTCAGGATAACGCCTATTATACGCGCCTTGGCTTCATACAGCCTCTGCCTTCCTCTCAAAATAAGCTCAATATTCAGGAATCCGGCGCGGATAACATCTATTACTCCATCAACGATATTTGCTAAAATGGCAGTATCGGCAACAGAAATTACCGGAGGAGAATCTATAATAATCCTGTCAAACCGCTCCCTAAGCTCATTTAAAAGGTTGCGCGTTTTAACTGAAGTAAGAAGCTCAGCAGGATTAGGCGGCTTTGGGCCGCTAGAAATAAAATAAAGGTTTGGAACGGATGTTTGATTCACTACATCATCTACGCCTTTATTACCCGTTAAAAGATTGCTTAACCCTGACTGCGCTTTTACTCCCAGACTTTCGGAAATCCTCGGCCTGCGCATGTCTGCTTCGATAAGAAGGACCTTCTCATTAGATTTAGCAAAGACTATAGCCAAATTTATTGCAACTGTAGTTTTACCTTCCTGGGGAGAAGCGCTTGTAATAAGCAAGGTTTTTAGCGGCCTGTCTTCCGGTGTAGAGAATATTATAGAGGTACGGATAGACCTGTATGCCTCGGAGATCCTTGAATGCGGTAATTTGTTTGAAGCAATATCAATATCTTTGCCTAGTTTAATCTCATGCTTGGCTGACGGAATATACCCCAGGAAAGGAAGCCTTACATAAGTTTCTATATCTTCTGCGGTCTTAACTGTAGAATCAAGATATTCAAGAAAGAAGGCTAGGATTATTCCGGCAAAAAAACCCAAAAAGGCGCCTAAGCTTATTTCCCTCTTCCGGTTCGGGCTAAAGGCGTACTTAGGCACATCCGCGGAATCAATAATACTGATATTTGTAGTCTCTAATTGTTTGGTAACCTCTGTCTCCTTTGTC
The DNA here is from genome assembly GCA_003598025.1 of Candidatus Omnitrophota bacterium. Classification (NCBI taxonomy): domain Bacteria; kingdom Pseudomonadati; phylum Candidatus Omnitrophota; species Candidatus Omnitrophota bacterium. Next base: position 207,527 of record QZKH01000006.1, on the reverse strand, counting down.
CTTCTTAATAAAGCGTCATATAAGGAGATATTTGTATCTACTTCTCTCTTTAATGAGTTATAAGTAATCATCTTCTGGTTTAAAGCCAATAACTTATTTGTCTCATCCTGGATGCTTTTATCTATCGAATCTAATTTTGTTTTTAGGCTTAGCATTGAGGGATGCTTCGGCCTATACCTTGTTGCTAACGCGGCCATTTCATTCTCAACCCTTAACCTCTCGGATTTAAGCCCATCAAGTATGACTTGGGATTTTCTCTCTATATCAGGCAACGAGATTATCTGATTTTCCTGGATAAAATCGTTAAGTTGTTTCTCTGAAACCTCAAGCTTCTTTTTGATCTCATCCAATTGCTGCGTAAGCCAATCAGAAGCATAGCTGCTGACTTGAGAAGTTTTGCTTAAATCCGCTTTTATATAAGTTGTAGTTAAAGCGTTGGCAAACCTTGCTGCTTTTACCGGGTCGCTGCTTATATAACCTATATTAAGTACCTGTGTACCGGGCACAAAATCAACGCTGACACCTGATAAAAAGGCACTTTCAGGGTCCTGTGCATCCGCAAAAGTCTTATCCCCTATAGACGAAAGATACTCGACTACCTTACTTGCTAAAGTCCGGGAATATAGTATCTTAATCTGGCTGTTTACATATTCCATGTAACCAACCCAGGAACGGTCTAAATTAGTTTCTTTTACTGGCACTATATCAGGACGGGATGTGCCCATCAGGACCTTACAAGAAGTTTTATATAGCGGGGTTTTTTGGAATGTTTTTATAGCTGACCAGGTGGTAGAAATGATAAAACAAGCGAGAATCAACCAAACCCTTCTTTTTAGAACAATAGCATAATCTTTTATGGTTACATCCCTAAACTGTGGGGTGGGTAGCATCGCCTGCCCTTTCTTTTCAATAGAAAATACTATTGATATTTATATAATTTATAACAGAAATAATTAATGAAGTCAATTGTTTTGTATAACTTTTTATCATGAAAAGCTCTTAATAAATAGGTTATTTGCACATTATTAAAAACTCATAACCTTTTTATTATATAAGAGTTATAGTGATACAGGAAGGGTTGCCAGATTAGAAGAAAGACTCCGGGACAACGATTGTGTCTCCGGGTTGCAATATCTGGTCTCTGGAAGTATCTCCGCTTCTGATTATGCTTGCAACAGGGACGCTTATAACCTGCTTCTTGTTGTTCTCTTCTACCCTGATTATCCTTGTGCCATTTTGAGAAGCAGTAGGGGTGAAACCTCCGGCAAGGCCTATGGCTTCGACAACCGTAAGGTCTCTTTTTAACGCGTACATACCCGGCCTGTTAACCTGGCCGATAATAGAGATCCTGCCGTATTCTTCAACCACAATGGTATCGTTGGCGCTGATCTCAATATCAGGGGCTGACTTATCAATAATTTTATTTACATTAATCAATTTGTTATTATTTTCTCCGTCACTCGGCTCACCATGGATTATCTTTACTGCCGAAATATCTGCTTGTTCGGTAAAGCCGCCTGCTAAAGCAATTGCCTGGGTCAGCGTAAGATTCTCTTTTATTTCATATGATCCCGGCAGACGCACCTGGCCCAATACGGAGACCCTCGAATACTGCTTAACAAAAACACTAACCTGAGGCATAACTAAATAATCTTCGCCCAGCCACTCAGTCATGTTCTTAGCTAAATTACGCTCGGTATATCCGGCGACCTTAATAACTCCAAGCAGAGGATAAGAAATCGTGCCGTCTTGAGATACTTTTGCAGTAATCGACAGGTCCTCTTCCCCGAATACAGTTATCTGTATGACATCATTGGGCTGTATTTTATATTCCCTCTCTTGAGCAAGGGAGTTACAGTTAAATATAAAAGACAATGACAAAACGAATAAAGTTATAAAAACATTTTTTATACGCATATATTCATCCTCCTAATAAGAAAAATATTAAAATTTAGCTTGTGTCTTAAATGTAAATGTATTACCGTAGTATTCTTCATTAACATTGGAATTGCGCTCTTTGTAGACATATCCCAGGCTGAAATCAAGCCATCTCTTAAAAGCGTATGCAAGCCCAAAAGAATAAGTATTGACTGTTTCAGTGCCGTCCCTTTTGCCGTAATCAAAGAATTCCTGCTTATACCCAAGGGACGCCTTAAGTCTTGGATTAAAAGCAAAACGGTGGTTACCGCTTATATCCATCGTCACTTTGTTATACCTCTGGCTTGTACTGGCAGTGCTATGCACAAGATAACTGGGAGAAAATGCTAAATCCGCCCTATCCGAAAGACGGTAACCAATATTAACTCCGAACAATAAGTCTGAAGTATCATCCTTTTCTTTAAAATCAGTGTCGGTATAATTTAATTTAGTCAAAAATGTTGTTTTGGGCGACAATACTCCGGAAACGCCAATACCCATAATATTATAAAAGTTATCCTCCGAAGGAGTAAGTTTCGTAGTATAAGTGACATTCCCATATGAATATTCAAATATAAGGCGGGTCTTTGTAGCAAGCCTCAGATATTGATTAAAATTAAAAATCTCTTCAAAATGGCTTGCATTAACGCTGTCCTCATCATCATCGGTAAGCGAATCCGGGTCATAACCTTCATTATACTCAATATCGTTCCTCGTATATCCCAAATCAAATCCGTAACGGTTGAAATTCCCGCTAAAGCTCGTATTGAACTTATTAGACCAATAATAATCAGCCGTATTTAATTTAACCCCTACATCACTGCCACCAATACGGTTATCATTATAATTGTCGTAAACCGAAGCTAAGAATTTACCGAAACTAATGTTTCCTAAAACAGAGGTGCCCGCCTCCCAGATATTCTCCCTGGAACGGTTATTATAATAAAGCGCAGAAAGATAAGTATCTAAATATACGGATTTCTTTCTTCCAATCAGGTTAAGCTTGAATCCGGGAGAAACGGTATTAATGATAGCTGACTTTTTATGCCTGGTGTTATCGATATTATCGTTAAAAGTATTAGTTATATCAACATAAGGATGGCCTTTTATTGAAAATATTTTCTCGCGGAACAACTTTCTATCGCTGATTTTGCCTGCGCTGCTTTTTGTTACGGCGTAATCACTTTCAACCAGCCTTAACTGGGCATCCCTCATTGCATCCCTTATTGCCTCTTCTCTCTGTTGCAGCTGGTTGAGCGTAACAAAAATAGTATTGTCTCTGGGAGTAAGGTTAAATTCCTGCGCCAGCCCTATTCCGGATAAAGCTGGCAAAAAAGTTAATGATATTATAATGGGAATGAATTTACTAGCCATATTTTTGAAACAAAGAAGTAAGCCTCTGGGTTTATAAATGCGCTTACGTAAAGCTATCTTACGTCTTTGTTAAGCAAAGAAACGGCTATAGCGAACAAAAGAAAGGTATCGGCTAATTTAGCCCAGTTTATCGGTAACGGACCAGGCAATAGCTTTCCCATCGTAGTCACCTTTAATGAAAGGGCAACTAGAACGCATATGACTGCCAGGATTATAAGGATCTTAGAAAAGTTTTTCATCGTCCCATCTCCTTTCGTAAATAAAAATCTATACTTTTTAAGTTTTAGTTTGTTATTTACAAGATTGACCTCTTCGCTTATTAAATTACGCATTGCCTGATTGACTTCCAAGAATTGCAAGCCGGCCAAAAATCTATTGCTTTTGCCTCTTTTTCTGATCCATACTACCTTAGCCAAACTGAATATAGGGATACCCCAGGAAGGAAAATTGATTTTTATTTCAATAATGGAAGCCGGAGCTATAGGCTCATCGCAACTTAAACGCACCCCACCGGCACCAATATCGACAATAGCAGCCATAAGCATAGGGGCATCCTTTTGGGCTGCATCTGAAATTACTTTATATTTAACCAAATGATAAGCCCTAAGGCGCAAGTCTCTTCTTTTATCTTGGCTTTGTATCTTATTCATTTCTAATAAGTTAACATGACATTTTTAAAGTGTCAAGGAAAACTTAAAATAGTGCTATCCTGCCTAATCAGGACATATAAAATTGCATTTAAGGCTTTTAATATCCTTGGCCAGCTCATTGCCCGGGTCTATTTCTAGCGCCTTATTAAGAAAGGAATTATATAAATCAACCTTTCTTTTAATTTTATAGACTTGAGCCAGTCTTACATAAGCATCAGCCAGGAAACGATCACGCTCAATAGCCATTTTTAAATACTTTTCTGCTTCATCGATGTCCTTTCCGGCTAAAGCCGGTGCCAAAAGATAATAGCTGCCCAGGCTGAACATCAGCCCTGCGGAATCAGGCTGTAAACTCTGTGCCTTTTTTATGTTGGACATGACTGCAGTCCCGTTTATCGCCTTAGAAATAGGCCCGCCAAAATGAGCGATCATTCCCTTGCCTGCTGCCACCAATAAATATGCTCTTGCATAGCTGCTGACATCTATATCAGCTCTTCCCATTTTAACTACCTTAAATGCAAGTTTTACAGTCTCTTCAAAATTCCTATTTAAGTATTCTACATAAGCTAAGGTTAAATAAGCGGGAGCAAAATCCGGGTTTTCCTTTATTATCTTATACAAAATTATTTTGCTTTTTGCCAAATCATGTCCTCGCCGCAAGACTTCGGCTATACCCCATTCAGATTCAACCGAACCGGGCTTAAGCTCACTTAGCCTGACAAAATTTTTCATAGCTTCTTTATTGCGATGATTAGTAAGATTGCATAATCCCAAGATATATATATTTTCCGCAGAAGGGTCAGATTCATATCTCTTCACTGCTTCTTCCAGAGTAAGGCTGTCTGCCATTTCATGCAGAGACCTCCAATCCATAGGAAAAACCTGCGCATGCGATATAAAGAAAAATATTATAATAAAGATAGCTGCCTTAATTATTACGCTCACCAAAATGCTCCCAAAAACATATTGTTAATGTAACCATGCTAAAACCAAACAAGAAATCTTCAAAAGGTATGCTTATCAGCCGCAAGCCCAAAAAATAATCAGGGTTATAGTTAACTATTTGGCTGGAAGTAAGATACCCATTAACCATAAGTTTAAATAACAGGATTATCAGTAAAAAACGATAAAACAGCCTGTTCTTAAAAATCCCGGTTTTCAACTTATATTCGGTAAAGATAGTAATAACTACCGAAACTAAGGCAATAATCGTGTATTCTTTCAACGGCCCCCCATCTTTGAAATCAATTTTAATGATTCCCACGTAAAAATACAACAAAATGGGATAACTACAAAAAATAAGACTTCTTCCAGCGGAAGGTTAATAATCCTGGCCCCAAGAACACCGTCAGGATCAAAACTCCAGTGCCCTCTCCAGGTAGCAAATATATCCCAGCCGCCAAATATTATGACTATGAATAGGATAGACAAAAATAAACGCCTGAGGTTTCCTTTCTTATAGAATCTCAATTCTGGCCAGAAACTGAATAAAAAAGGAACGGCTAAAGACAGGATTAATAAAATCAGATATTTTGACATGGCTATCAATTATTTTAACTTCATAGAGAAAGTTAATCAATATAAATTAGTTCATGGTTCATAGAGCACGGTTCACAGATAATGCCATTTCCATGAACAATGAACTATCAACTATGAACTAATGTAATTTTTATCTTTAATTTAACTTATTATATTGTAAAATACAACTATGAAAAAGCAGGGATACAAATGCGCTAAACAATTGACAAAGAAATTTGCCAGGACCTTTTACTTTGCCTCTCTCTTCCTTCCGGGGAGAATGCGCTACGCCTGTTACGCAGTTTATGCTATATGCCGTCTAAGCGATGAATCAGTCGATTCTAATTATGGTGAAACTGCAGCCAAAGAATTAAAATTAATATCTGATAAAATTAACCTTGCCTATGGGGATGGCTTGATTAACGACCCACTGATATATGTATTCAGGGAAACGATCCGGAGGTATGATATACCAAGAAGTTATTTTGACTTACTTTTGGAGGGCATGTCTATTGACATAGGTAAAAACAGGTATGAGAATTTTGAAGAGCTATATGGTTATTGCTACAAAGCTGCCGGGGTAATCGGATTGATCATGCTCAGGATTTTTGGCGATGATAATGGTAGTGCCAGGATACACGCCGTAAAACTCGGCATAGCAATGCAGCTTACTAACATAGTAAGAGATATAAAAGAGGATTTTAACAATTCAAGAATCTACATTCCTCAAGATGAGATGCAGCGTTTTTCTGTCAGTGAATCGCATATCCGTAATGGAATTGTAGACAACGCCTTTATTGAATTGATTAAATTCCAGGTAAGCCGCGCCCGGCAGTATTACTCAGAAAGCTCCAGCGGCATAAAAATCATCCGCCTTAAACGGCTGCGCCTGGTTGTCGCAATAATGAAAAATCTATACAGTTCAATACTCGAAAAAATTGAAAATAACGATTATGATGTTCTTAATAAAAGAATTGAAGTTAATAATTTCAAAAAAATCAAAATAATAGTGTGTACAATCTTAAAAGGCGGTTATTAATGAGAATTAATATTGCTAAATCAGCCGGTTTCTGTTCAGGAGTAAAAAGAGCGATTAGCATTGCTTTTGAAACAGCCAGAAATAAAAAATCGGTGTGTATGCTAGGTGATATCGTACATAACGAAGATGTCACCCGCAATATCCAGAGAATTGGAGTACAAAAAATCAGCAAGCTGGGAAAAGGCAGAGATAAAATATTATTGATCCGTGCACATGGCGCGCCGCAAAAAATCATTTTTGAAGCAATTAAATCCGGATATGAAATCGCCGATGCTACTTGCCCGATGGTTAAAGAAATCCATAAGATAGCGAAAGAAAAGGAAAAAGAGGGTTGTGATATTATTGTGATAGGAGATAAAAACCACGAAGAAGTCGTCGGGATCATCGGCCAGTTAAAAAGGAAAGCTCTGGTAATCCAAAACATAAACAATACCAGGGCTGACAGGCTTAAGAATAAAAAACTATGCGTGCTTGTGCAATCCACGCAAAATTCAGAGAAAGTCTTATCCTTGGTAGATCATTTAAGAAAAATTAATCCTGCTCTAGAATTTTTTAATACAATATGCCGCCCCACCAGGATAAAACAGGCTGAGATCAAAGAAATGCCTGCTCAAAATGATGTTATGATAATAATCGGTTCCCGGCGCAGCGCAAATACAAGAAGGCTATACGAAATCTCTAGATCCATCAATAAGAACACATACTGGGTACAATCCGGAAAAGATGTCAAGAAAAGCTGGTTTGAAAATAAGAAGAGTGTAGGGATTACCGCAGGGGCATCCACCCCTGATTATACTACCAAGAGTGTCGTTTCGTGTATAACTAAACTGGTCACAAAAAAGAAATCGGGTTAACCGCGTAACTTAATAAGGTCAGAAACTATCTTTGAGCTGGCAATTACAACAGGCAGCCCTCCCCCCGGCTGTGTACTGGCTCCGACATAATAAAGGTTTTTAATTCTTGTATCATGATTATTGGGCCTGAAAAATGCGCTCTGCATGAAGTTATGGGCGAGACCAAAAGTTGCGCCATATTTTATATTATACCTGCCGATAAAATCTTCGGGATAAAATTTAAGCTCAACTTCAATATAATCTTCAATTTTTTCCCGGCATACTTCGTTTATCTTCTGGAATACAAACTCTTTTATCCTCTGCTCCTGGCTCTGGTCAATCCTGCCTTCTTTACCGCTAAGATTAGAAACGGGCACTAAGACATATAGTATATCGCTACCCTTTGGAGCTAAGCTATGATCAGTTACCGTGGGGACATGAACATAAAATGACGGCTCGTCCGGCACAGATTTATCTTTAAATATCTGCGTCAGATTTTTTCTCAAATCTCCGCTAAGAAACAGGTTATGGTGGGTTAAATTGCTGAGTTTTTTTCTTACTCCGATGTAGAAAAGCAATACTGAACAAGAATATTTATAACCCGGCAGGCGCCTATTCAAAAGGCTTTCTTGAGCATAAGAGTAATCTGCATTGATAACGCCTATATCCGAATTAATGCGTTCCTCCCCGATCTTTAGCTCGACCGAACCATTTGAAGATTTACTAATACTGCTGACCTCTGAATTATAATTAAAATTTGCACCGAATTTTGTTGCCATCTCTTCTAATGCGAGGGGAATCTTATACATGCCTCCCATAGGGTGAAAAATCTTTTGCCTATGATCAGTATAGCTTATTATGCTGTAAAAAGCCGGAGCATCAAAAGGAGAAACCCCCATAAACATAGCCTCAAAAGTAAAAGCATAGCAGAGTTTCTCGCTTTTAAAGAATTTCTTGGCAAGGCTCCAGTATGTATCAAATGCCTTTATTTTCGCTATAAGTTTTATATTAGCTAAATTCAAAATGTCCTGCGGCCTGAAGCTTTTGTATAAAAGCGGCCTTACGCTCTTATATATTTTTTCTGTCTGAAAGATAAAATCATCAAATGCCTTCGAAGCCCCTCGCTCAATCTTCTCTATGCTCTCTTTTGTTTTTTCCGAATCCCTATAAACTGTCACTGCCTGGCCGTCGGCATAGAATATTTTATAGCTGATATCTAAAGCTTTCAGCTCCAGATAATCTTTTATATCCTGGCCGCAATAAGAAAAAAGTTCGTCGAAGAAATCAGGCATCAAAACAAAAGAAGGCCCGGTATCAAATTTATATCCGCTATCTTCAATTATATTGTTTCTCCCCCCGCACCTAGATAGCTTCTCGTAAACTTCCACATTATATCCATCCTTTGCCAGCCTCGCAGCTAAAGCAAGCCCACCTATGCCAGCTCCGACTATCGATATTTTTTTGCCCATAAGATATACTTAGATTATAAATTGTTTACTGCTAATTTTCCCGGCCCCTGGATGATTATTGCAAGGCAGCAGGCAAGAATCAGCAAAGGGTATTCATAACCTGAAGTTAAATGCACTTTTAATATGGCAACAGCCATTATCACCGCAAGTATAACTGAAGAGAGCCTGCTTAAAAAACCAACAAGGATAAAAAGAGCGCACACAATTTCGGAATATGCAACTAAATTTGCCCAAAATAATCCTGGTTTAAAACCTATGCCGCCGATAAATTCAGAAAAAGCAGTAATTCCATTCCCCCCAAACCAGCCAAACGCTTTCCCAAGCCCTGCCTTCAAAAATATAACCGCCATAACCAGCCGGATAGGTACTAATACATATGCCCCCATTTTATTCCTCCTTGCCGTATATTAGGTTTTTAATCAACTTGATCCTTCTTGCCGCTTTTGGCGTCCGGTATATACACATAATCCAATGCATAAACCAGGCTATGCGGCCTTTCACTCTTATATTAAGAACCTGGCCACAGCCAATACCATTGGACAACGGGACTATATATCCCAAATCTATAGGATGGTAAAATCTTCTTTCCCTGCCCCGTATTTCATTTAGGATGTTATTGGCTGCCGTCCTGGCTTCAAAAATAGAAAATTGCACTGCCATGCGCAACACCTTGCCGCGATAATTAAAAGCTGCGCAATCTCCGGCAGCATACGCGCCTTCAGCAAAACAAAGATATCCATCTACTATAACTCTTGACTGCCTATCGCGATTTATCCCTGCCTTGCTGATAAAATCAGGTGCCCTGACTCCGGCCACCCAAACCACTAAAGCATTCTCAATAATTGTACCGTCTGAAAGCAGCGCTTTTGAATTTTCGAAATTTTCAAGAGAAACCCCTGTCAATATCCTGGCGTTCTGCTTACGCATCATATCTTCAATGTAATTTTTCATCCATTCAGGCAAAACAGACAGAATATTACTGGATATCTCTATTAAATAAACCCTGCTCTTTGCATTCAGCTTATTTAATAATTGAAGCACGCTGCTTGCGGCTTCTACTCCGGTATATCCTGCTCCGACTATCAAAATATTCCTGCCGGGCTCTTTCATTATTTCAAGATGAAGCTTTAAAGCATCAGAAGCGGAATCCAGCCTGAAAAACCTTTCTTTGATATCCGCTTTATTGTAGAAATTTGTTTCGGAACCGCTAGCTAGCAATATAAATGTGAATTCAATTATCCGGCCTGAAGCTAATACAACATACTTTTCTTTCAAATGTAATGCCACAACCTCGTCATGTATGTAATCAACACCTAAAGAGGAGAAATATTCCTTCAAGTCCAACCTGGCATTGCCTGGCCATACTCTGCCGGAGATTATATCAGGTAACATGGGGAGAAAATCAAAAGTCTCTTTTTTATCAACAACCGCCAGCTCAAAATCAACTATCCTTTTTAAGCCTGAACGGATAATATTAACAGCCTGTAATCCGGCAAAACCTGCTCCGATTATTAGTATTTTTTTCTTCATCGTAAAACTGTTGCTAATATTAATCCGATGCCGCTAAGATTGTGTGTAATTATGGCTAACCTTGAAGCTGCTAACAATTTTTCCTTAGAATTATAACTTTTTCGCAGAATAAAAGTTGCCTTTAGGGGGAGAATAAAAATAAAAATAATAAGGAGCGCGTGTTTAGGCATAAAACCAAAATAAACATTTATAAATATTGCCGCAGCTGAACAGATATTAATAAGAATATATACAAAGTAGGCATATTTCGGCCCTGCCCTTACTACCCATGTCCTCTTATTACTAAGCCTGTCTGTATCAAAATCGGGTATCTCATTGCAGAATAAAATAGCGGTAATTAAAAAGGCTAACGGCAGCGAAAGCATAAAAGACCTGAAATCAGGGAATATCCCGGACTGTAAATAATATCCGCCCATAACCAATGCCTGCCCGAATAAAATGAATACAGCTATCTCTCCCCATCCCCGGTAAGATAATTTTAAAGGCGGCAGCGAATAACCGACCGATAATAAAACAATTAAAATCCCGAAATATATTATTTTATAATCTCTTAGTTTGATAAAAAGACAGGCCATGCAGACTAACGCAAGGAACATAAAAACCAATCCGGAAAACAAATAATACCGTTCGCTGAGCTTTCCCTGCTGGATAAGTTTTGAGCCCCCAAAGAATCCGTAAGAATTAAGGTCCTTCCAATCACAACCTGACCTGCTGTCACAATAATCATTGAAGACATTAGCGCCAAGATGCGCAAACAGGACAGCAAATATGCCGAAAATAAAATTAAACCATTTAAAATCTTGCCGGAAAATGATCGAACCGAAAATAAAAGGAATCAAGCTTGAACTTACAAAAGGAAGGCGCAGGCTTGAAATGAATTGGCGCAGCGTTAGTCCCATATGTTTATTATACTATAACAAAGAGGCCAATATTCAACAATTTATTGTAATAAAATTTGCTTTATGCTAACATAGGCACATGAAAATAGACGTCAATTATCTTAAAGCGCGGTTGAATAAAAGCATAGACATATTCCTTGCCGATACCTTAAAAAACTACAAGGTAAATTCTGTATCACCTGCCCTTTATCAGTGTATCAAAGATTTCCTGCAGAGGGAAGGCAAGCGTATCAGGCCGATACTCTACATCGTAAGTTATTGCGGATATGCAAAAAATAAGAAAATAAATTTCCCAAAATTATTACGCTCTTCTTTGGCCCTTGAGCTTTTCCACGATTTCATGCTTATCCATGATGATGTGATCGATAAGTCCTATCTACGCAGAGGCAGGCCAACGCTGCATATCCTGTTTAATAATAAATTTGGGGTCAGCAAAAAATCACAACTTGGAGAGCACTTAAGTATAATAGCCGGAGACATAATATTTGCCCTTGCTATTGATTCCTTTTTGCAGATTGATGAAAACTTGTCGAGAAAACAACTAGCTTTAAAGAAACTGGTTGAAACCGCCGCTTTTACAGGGGCCGGCGAATTTATTGATGTGGTAAACAGCACAAAGAACATAGAACAAATCTCGCAAAAAAGCATATACCTGAATTACCTGCTTAAAACAGCAAAGTACACTTTTGAGACACCTTTATTATTAGGGGGGATACTAAACGGCGTGCCTGATAAAGAGCTTAAAAAACTATCTAAGCTTGGCGTTAATCTCGGCCTTGCCTTCCAAATCCAGGATGACCTGCTTGACATCTTCTCTTCTTCAAAATCAATCGGCAAGCCTATATTAAGCGACCTGGTTGAGTCTAAGAAAACGCTTCTCCTATGGCAGGCTTATAAAAAACTTAATAATAACGACAAGATAACAATCAGGCGCATTTTAAAGAAAGAGAAGAAAACGAACTCGGACCTATTGGCATTCAGGGACCTGATAAGAAAATCAAAATCCCAGCAATACTGTTTTAATAAGGCCCTTTCCCTGCTTAAAACAGCAGATAGTATCTGCCGTTCTTTACAGATGGGGAGCGAAAACCGTAAAATAATCCAGGAATTCATAAATAAACTTTTCGAAAAAACCAAAGAACTTAAAACAATCCTGGATTAGTATTATATCTTTCCTAGAAACATTAAACAGCCTATAATTATAAATAACGACGCGCCGATATACTTAATCAACTCCGGCCTTAAATATTTTCCAAAGCTTACCCCGAGGATAACAGATACCGCCGTAACAATCATATAGGCTGACACAGAACCCAACCAGACAAATAACGGCTTGTTTGATTTTGCCGACATAGCAATACCGACTAATTGTGTTTTGTCCGCTAACTCAGCCAGAAAAACAGCGGTAAATGTAGCAAAGAATATTTTCCAGTCCATTTCAGTCACCTCCTAAGGTAATTAATAAGAATACGCAGAACATTTTCGGCATATCTCAGGGATGACATTTTTCAGCCTCCAATTCCTGCGTAAATTATTTATTTTCTCGCTGGCCCACGCTTCCAAAATGCCAATTTCTCTTATATCACCTAATATCATCTCGCTATCTGCGTTAAAGTCACGACAGGAACATATCCCTATCTTACCGTTTGAATAGACTATCAATTTGTTATAAAAAAGCGAACAAGGCCTGAAAACCCTGGGATAAAGGGGCCTTTTTCTCTTCTTTAAATAACCCGGCAGCTGCACATTTCCAATCCAATCGTCAACACATATAGACATTGCATCAACGCGCTTGCTCAAATGTCCGTCCGTTAACCTGTCAATCAGTTTAAAATCGGAGCTGCTTTTTATCTCACTTATTGTCTCTTCGGTCGGCTTTATATCAAAACTAATATTTATTTTATTGCCTCTCTTTTTGTTCTCTTCTAACAAATTTATTATATTATCAAGCGTCTGTTCGTAATTATCTGTGCCAAAGAACTCCTTATATTTTTGTTTTCCAGAAAAAACAGATGAGATATTAAGCCAGTCAATACCGGCGTCAATAAATTCTGCCAGGTCATAACTATTTAATTCCTGTAAAGTTGTAACGAAACCTAATCCTTTAAGATTATCAAAACTTTTTACAAATCTTACCCTCTTAAGCAGGTATGGATCCAATAACGGCTCACCTATACAGACACTAAAATCAATGCATCCGCCTCCTGCCCCTGCAAATTCTTGTACTGCCTTTTCAAATAAACCCATATCGAGATTAACCCTTGGTCTTTTCATTATAGAGTTGGCGCAAAAAACACACCTTGATTTACAATAATTTGTTACCTCAATAGAAAGATTGGGTAATCTTTTAGGCGTAAACCTGCCGGGCTTAAAGAATTTCCAGCCATAACGCATGCAGAATTTTATAATCTTGCTGTATTTTTGAAACATGATCTTCTTGGGTTTAAGGGTTTAAAACGCAGGGTTATAAAAAGCGGATTACCTATTAAGCCTGATCTCGAAATTATTTACTCCATCATTCAATATAACTTTATCTTTTTCTATTTTTATAACAATGTAGTTATCGACCCTGTCACCGACACCGACGATTTCATTATTAATAATTGCTAATATCCCTTTATCATCGGCAAGGATACCGTTAAGAGACAATTGCCTGACGGAAGTTTTAACCGGGCTGATACGCGCCCCGGTGAAAGGATCAGTCTTAAGCTGGAGCTTTAATGCCTCTTCTCGCCAGATGGATAGCCTTTTATTAGGCGTATCTTTATCTTTTTCCTGAGCCTGTATCTTATTAAAGCTGCCAACGACGGTTTTTGCATTCTCGTTAGCTGTAAGATTCTTCTTGGTCCTGCCGAATACGCGTACAAGCGTAAATATAAAAATGACTATCAATACAACAGTAATTATTGCCTCAAGTTGTTTTTTATCTTTCATTTAGCTGAGTAAATATAGGTTAATGCTTAAGATTACCGGTAATTTCGCCCCTGATAACTCCAGCCTGTTAATAGCAAGCTCTTCTACTGTAATAAAGGTTTTAAATTCATTTTCCAATACAGCCAGATAAGCTACCAAATCCGAGAAGCTTGAAATCATATCTATTGAGACAAAAATACTATGGCATGTTTTGCCTTCAGCCTGGATCTCTTTCCGGTCTTTGTCTAAAACCAAGGATTTTGGCTGAGGCTTAATGGAGATTATTTCAATATTATGTTTCCTGGCTACATCAGAAAGCATCCTTATGCTATCTTTCTCATCTGCTGGCAACTTATCCAAAGCAGCTTCAGACGCCTTTTTTATCCTCAGCATACCCTCATCTATTGATGCATCGCTGCCAAATATGCTTTCTATCTGCGCAATCTGAGCATTAAGGGCTTTCAATTCCAAGCCTAAATTCAGTTCCTTTATTCTTAATGGCCTGTAAATCGTTATCCATAATACTAATATTATTATTATAAAAACCATAAGCACTACAGCAATCTTCTTTTGCGCTTCGTTAAGGCTTAGCCATTTTATCTTAAAATTAATGTTCTTCATGTTATTTGTTATTAAGGATGCACCTTATTTCAAATTCCTGTATGCCGTCTTTATTCTCTGAGGCCGCCAAACTTGCCTCGCTTATAAAAGAAGATTTTTCCATTGCTTCGACGAAGTTAAGTATCACCGGTTCAGCCATATTAGCGGCTACAGGGGTATTGCCTTTGATAACCAGGATATTCTTAGACTGATCAAGGCTGACTTCGGTTAAAATTATCGTGTCTGGCACAACAGAACTTATTAATTTACATATCCCGTATACAGGGACCCTGTATTGCCTGATCTTATCCATAGCTGACTGCCTTGCGTCGATCCTCTGCTTCAGCATCTGGGTTTGAGCAACCGCATTTAGATGCGCCCTGCTTACATCGATCCTCTTTCTATAGCTCTTTATCTGGAAATTGAAGAAAAGAACAGCTGTTATAAAAACTACCGATAATATAACACCGGTTATCCTTAAAACAGACTTTTCAAGCAATTCCAGCTTTTTAGTGCGGAAAGCCGATGGCAAAAGATTTATATTAGTTCCTTTATTCAAAACAGTGCCTATCAATCCCGGGAATAGTCTAATATTAAATCCAGCTGCCTGTTTTTGACCGGGCTCAGGCGATTCCAGAAGCGGGATGCTTTCCAGCTTAGTGACATCAATATTAAGTTCTTTGCGCAAGAACAAGTCTAAATTATTCAAATCCGAAGAATCCCCCATTATAAATAACGATGGAGGCTTGAGTTCATTATTTAAGCTGCTCCTATAGTACTCAACCGACCTGTTTAGTTCTTTAACCAACCCCTCCAATACAGGACGCATAAGAGATATAATATGAATGGCTTTTATGCCGCCATCTAAAACAATACCTTCATCCATAGGGATGCCGTATTTATCTTTTAGCGATGCCGCCTTGCCAGGAGTGATCTCAACTTTACCTTGGTCAAAAGCCAAAACGCCGGTCAAAGACTGTATAATCTTTTCAGTCGAAAAGGCAAGCTCTCTGATGAAATTCAATTTATTGTTATTGTAAATCCCAACCCATGATTCCTTTTCGCCGACATTCAATACCATGAATGCATCCTGCTTCTTCGGGATAGCGCCAAGGATATCCTGATAAACAAACGGGGTGCAGGAAAGATATACCGGTATTAACCCATGCTCACTGAATGGCTCAAGATAACTGTTGATAGTCTCGGACTTTGTAAACACTCCCATTATTTCAATCTTTTTTACGCCATCTTTATCTACGCCTTCCTTTATAAGCTGCCAATCAAAAATAGCGGCATCGTTGAAGTCCGGATCGCTTTTTAATTGCCATAGGACCGCATCTCTGATTTCATTTTTGGGGACTGCGGGTATAATTATATGCTTAAACGAAAACATCCCGATATCCGATATGCTGACATAAACATCCCTGCCCTCAATCGCATATTGGCTTAAGAAACTGAATACAAGCGCTTTAAGGCTGCTTATGTAATCGGCGCCGGGAAAAATTTCTTCGGTTTTATAATTCAGGATTTTTACTTTTTGGCCGGCCAGTTCCAAGTAGCAGATTTTAAGGCTCCTTTTGCCTAACTCAGCAGCAATGACCCTCCTGATACTTTTATCGGCTAGAGCCGATCTAAAAGCATCGATTTTTGCGGATAAGCGCAAAATTTTGCCTTTAATATCTGCAGGCATACCGGGAAAATGTAGATTATTTTTAACCACTTCTTTTTATAATATAAAGGATTACAAAAAATGATAATATTGAAGCTAATATTAAAGAAATGCCGACACCCAGCCGCATTTTCATTATATTTTCATCAAGAGATGCCAAAGACCTTGTCATAATTAAGTTTGCTTTATCATTAAGGTTACGCAATGCTACAGGGAAAAACAAGAATAGTATCCCGAAAACCAGTGAAACTACCCCGGCAAAAATTAAGAAAAACATTTTACTTCTCCTTTTGGAAAATTATTAATATTCTATCTGCCTTTTACTATATTATCAATACATTTTACTGGAATTTTTTCACCGCAACGCCTGAAAGAAAATCAACCTGATGCTGCCAATCCTGGAAGTTTCCGCTACCGCTTTGTACCCTGAAAGTTATCTTTATGCTGCGCACATCGGAGGCAGTGCTTGTCACCGCTGAATTGGCATCATAAAAGATAAAGATATCGCTTGACCCGGATTTAACGATAGACATACTGTTGGGAAAATAATATGGGATTTTCTGAACAGGCCCGCCGTCAACAGAACGGCTGATAATTTTATTTGTGTTATCCCAGCTGAACTGAACATTCTGGCCATCGGAATTAATAAAATTAACCGCATCAGGATTGGCCGATACGATTTGCCTTGAAAACCTCAAACCTTTTACCCTGGAATAACCCTGGCTCTGGTAACCATCAATAATATCATCCATAATATCCTGGCCTGCCATTTCTACATTAAGCTTATTAGGTAAAAAGACAGAATTCTGTGTCAGGTTCAACATGATAAAAACGCCGGTTGAGACCAATACGCCGATAATCACCATTACCATTATAAACTCAATTATTGTAAAAGCTGCCTTATGATTACCCGTCATATCTTTACCCTGTCTAATGCCTAATTTATCATAATCCATAGCTTACATTCTTGGCAATATATGTTGAAAATGACACCAAGACATCAGTCGATCCGGCTCTTGATACGGTTACCTCTATTTTTTTAAGGCTCTCTGCTGATGAACCGTCCCCCTGCGCATAAGTAACGACCCTGGCCACATCATAACCATACCCCTGGTAATTGCCAAAAGTTGCACTTACTATGTTAGTATATGGACTCGCATAAACACCCTCCATCTCAAGCCTCCCCAAGTTCAGAGCTATTGTTAAATCCTGGCTATAAAATGCACTTTCAACCTGGGCAAATATGGTAAGGGACAAAGGAATAGCGATAACCCCAATAATTACTATTGTCATTATAAGTTCAATCAAGGTAAAACCATTATTATGGTGTAATCTGTGTATATATTTCATCATAATCAATAAATTTAGATGTGAGTGCGTTATATTCTGCCTGTACCGTCCTGTAAAAACTTGAACCTGTAGTCTTCCCTGTAGATTTAACCGTGAAATTATAATTATTGGAAGCCGGATATGCTGTCAAAGTCTTGCTTGAACCGTCAGTCATGACGAACTGAATAGATATAGTAGCTCCGGTCATACTGTTGTTAAATTGCAGATAATTTATACTATATATTGTTGGGGTGGTATTAAGAGTAAAGTTTGATATGTTACAATCAGCAGGAGAGGCTGAATTCCCGGTCCAAACATTGCTGCCGTTTATTCCTATCACTCGCAGCCTCCTATTATTATTCCAGGTAACAATCATCCGGTCGATCGTAATACTGCTTGAATTAGTGGCATTTTGCATAGTAAGCCCTTCTAAATTCCTGTTAGAAGAAGCAAGGAATGAATTGATGGTATTAAGCATCAATAGATCTGCGGCATCTCCGCCTAAGACAAAATAATCCTGGGAACCGGTATTTGTCTGCCCTAAGGTAAAATACCCGTTTGCGGTTAAATCATGGAACCTGAACCAATATGCAGAGCTGTTTATCCCTGCATTAGCCGAATAAATTGTTTTTGTTTTAATGATCTCTGTCTGGCCCTGGGAGAGCCTTTGGACAATAAAGAATGAAAGGCTTAAAATCAGTATGGAAGCTAATACTATCAGGAAAACTGAGGCAATTAGGGTGATGCCTTTTTTATTGATATGCATCTCCTCTAAGGAAGTGAGTAACTTGAGGCAGCCGGTAATACGCTATGAACAACGGATTACCAGCCGCCTCATTAAATAAGATTATTGGAAAGACCCTGTGGCGGCAGTATAAGTATAAGTAGTGCCTGCAGGACCGGTATAAGTAGTAGCTGATGCCTTTGTCCAGTCAGAGGTTATACCACCTTGAGAAAGGACATTATCAAAACAGGCATTTGATGCAGTGCAAGCACCGGTTGTTGCTGCATCAAGCGCAGCCGGGTATGCGCATGTACCGCTTGCGCATTGGTTTGCATAATAAGTGGCAATGCCTGCCCTTACTCCGCCGACAACACCCTTTTCGGCTGAAGTCTTTGCATCGCTCTGAAGGTTATAAAAATTGGGTATTGCGACTGCTGCAAGTATACCGAGTATGACGATGATCATGACAAGCTCAATAAGCGTGAAACCTTTTCTGTTGATCATGCTACTCCTCCTTTCGATTTTTCAAGACTTACCAGTTTTGATAATCCCTCGTAGCCGAAGCAACATCGCCCCGATAAGGATCATAATGGTATCTATTTCCAAAGACATCCACAGGGAACCCTTCTTTATCCGTTGATATTGTAGATAAATATTCGCTTTTAAATAAAACGTCGGCAAGTGTTGCCATCTTATAATTTGCCGATATCAATTCCCTCAAGTCTTGCGGATAATGCCCCTGCGTTGCTTTATATAAAGAAAGCGACATCCTAAGGCCTTTTAATTCCACCTGCAGTACCTTTTCTTTTGCTAATATGGATGCCTGGTGATAGAAAATAAAAAAAACCGAGATAAATACTGCTATTATTGTCAAGGATATGACTGCTTCAAAGAACGTAAAACCAACTTTAGAGCGATTATATATCATAGCGATATTATTTGCAAGGAGATTATATTAGCGCACAGTGCACGGTTCACAGTTCACAGCTATGAGACACAAGAAAAACTGTGACTTTGCCTGCCTGCCGGTAGGCAGGTGACCTGGTGTCTTTGTGTCTCCATGTAGCTATATCTGTAATCTGTGAACTACGCTCCATGAACTATCCTGCCTTTATCTCTTAAACACATTCATCAAGTTCCATACCGGTAGAAATATACCAAGCGCCATAAACAAAACAATGCACCCCAGGACAAATATTAATATCGGTTCAATGAGCGTGGTCAGATTGCTTATTGTGTAATCGACCTGCGAGTCATAATAATTGGAAACATGCATTAATAACTCATCCAATTTACCCGTGCTCTCGCCTACTGAAACCATTTGTATTACTACCGGCGGGAACATGCCGCTGATTTTCATCGGTTCAGTCATCCCTTTGCCCTCACTGACATTAACCCTTATATTTTCAATCACTCTGGAGACCACAACATTTCCCGTGGCCTTGGTTGAAAGATCCAAAACATTCAAAATCGGCACGCCTGCTTTCAACAATGTACCGCTTATACGCGCAAACCTGGACATGGTCAGCTTCAAAACTAAAGGGCCAAAAATAGGGACTTTAAGTTTGATCGTATCCCACCAGATCCTCCCTGAATCGGTTTTTATTACCCTCTTGAACAAATAGGCAAAAATACCTCCTAGCAAAATAATCAGCCACCAGAATTTGGTAACAGCATAATTAATGCCTATTAATACCCGCGTTGGAAATGGAAGTTGTACCGTAAACTGACTGTATATTTTTGCAAATCTGGGTACGACCATCGTAGTAAGCACCAGGAAACCAAGGACTATCGCTATAACAACAATTACGGGGTATCGTGTTGCTGCCTTAATTTTAAGCCTTATTGACTCGTCATGCTCTGAAAGAACAGCGAGCCTGTCAAGCGCCTCATCCAATAAACCGCTGGCCTCACCTGCAGTGATCATATTAATATACAACTCGCTAAAAACCTTGGGATGTTTAGCCATAGCACCGGATAGAAGCATACCGGCCTCTATATCTTTAATGACAGAATCAATGGTCCTCTTAAGGGTCTTGTTTGTAGCTTGCTCCCTTAATGCATTGAGGCTTACCCTGATAGGGATACCGGCTTTCTGCAAAGCAGAAAACTGCCTGGTAAACATGGCAATGTCCCCTATTGAAACATTACCAAATCTTCCGAAAAGCCTGGCAAAAAACTCATTATTTTCATGGATTGGGTGGATAGAGATAGGAATATATCCCAGCTGATTAAGCTTTTTAGCTACTGCCAGCTCAGAATCAGCAGTCATAATATTATCTACAAGCTTGCCGAAATTATCCCTTGCTTTATATCTATAGGACTGCATATTATTGTGTTTCGGTTACCCTTAACACTTCATCGATTGTAGTCAGGCCCGACCTGGCTTTGTCAACACCATCAAACAGCAAGGTCTTTAACCCTGATTCAATCGCTCTTTTCTTTATCTTATCGGCCGGGCTCTTTTCTTCGACCATCCTGCGTATATTTTCATCTATAATCAATAATTCAAAAATACCGATCCTGCCGATAAAGCCGGTATTCCTGCAGGCAGGGCATCCTTCTCCTCTGTATAATTCAACACTCCCCTCAAAACCCAAGCCTTCAGGCAATTTATCGGAGGGCGTGTATTTTTCTTTACATTTGTCGCATATCTTTCTTACCAGCCTCTGGGCAAGTACGCCTATAATTGAGCTGGAGATCAGAAAAGGCTCTATGCCCATATCTATAAGCCTGGTTAAAGCCGAAGGGGCATCATTTGTATGCAGTGTAGAAAACACCAGATGCCCAGTAAGAGATGCCTGTATGGCGATCTCGGCTGTTTCTTTGTCCCGTATCTCTCCGACCATAACCACATCAGGGTCCTGCCTCAATATTGAACGTAAGCCGTTTGCAAAGGTTATGCCGGCCTTAGGATTTACCTGCGTCTGCCTTATTAATGGGATTTCATACTCAACCGGGTCCTCAATAGTTATTATATTTTTTTCCATAGAACTTATATTCGTTAATGCGGCATAAAGAGTAGTGGTCTTACCGCTTCCCGTTGGGCCGGTAACAAGGATTATCCCGTTTGGCCTGCGGATAATCTTATCAAACATAGCAAAATTATCATTTGAAAATCCAAGGTCTTTAAGGCTAAGCAGTATGGATGCTTTATCCAGGAGCCTTAAAACAACGTTCTCGCCGTAGACAGTAGGAAATGTAGATACACGTATGTCTATGCTTTTATTTTCAAGTTTTAAACGCACCTTGCCATCCTGGGGCTTCCTGCTTTCGGCGATATCCAGGTTAGACATTATTTTGATACGGGAAACAATCGCATTATTTAACTTTGTCGGAAGGGTATGCGTTTCATGCAATATGCCGTCTATTCTATACCTGACCCGAAGCACATCCTGCTCTGGCTCGATATGTATATCAGAAGCCCTGTCTCTTATACCTTCGGAAATCAAAGTATTAACCAGTTTTATTACAGGGGATTCGCTATCGGCGCTTTTTACATCGCCTTCTGTATTTTTCTCGTCCTTTTCTATAATCTTGACAAACTCTTCTACGCTTTTTGCCGATCCATGCAGCGAATCAAGGACCCGTTGTATGCCGCTATCTGAAACCAGGACAGGTTCAACATTATCTATGCCGCTTATCTTCCTCATCTCATCCAGGACCCTGATATCATTAGGATTGACCATAGCTACAGTAATACAATCAGCTATTTTAAAGATCGGCACTGCTCTGTGTTTTTTGAGGACCTCTTCAGGTATGATTTTTGCTACCTGCGCATCAACGATATAGTCAGCCAGGTCCATATACGGGACACCCAGGTGGTCCGCCTTGACCTTGGCAACATCCTCTTCACTGATAAATCCCAATTTCTCCAGCGCTTTTTCTAAACGAAGCCCGGTCCTGGCAGACTCATCCTTTGCCTTATTAATCTGCTCCTGTGTTATGAGCCCTTGTTTTAAAAGTAAATCCACGGTTTCCATATTCAAGGCCTACTTGATTAACTCTTTTATTTTAGATAATAATACTTGTGGTTCAAACGGCTTGGTAATATAGGCATCAGCTCCCACCTCCATGCCGGTTTTTAAATCCTGGTCTTGGGCACGGGCGGTAAACAGAATAATAGGGATATGTTTATATTTTTCGTCGAATTTAAGCATACGGCAAATTTTATACCCGTCTATTTTAGGGAGCATTAAGTCCAGGATAATCAAATCCGGTTTCAGGCCCCTGGCCATATCAAAACCCTCCTGGCCGTTAGATGCCTCCATTACGGTATATCCATTTGCCTCCAGCCTCAGCCTGAGCACTTCTACTAATTCCGGCTCATCGTCAACAATAAGAATTTTTTTCTGCTCCATGACCTATCCCCTCATATTTTAGTTATCAGCTTTTCTTATATCTATCCGCCATATTGAGAACCCCGGTAATATTCTTTATCTCTTCATTCAAATCTTTGGTCTTTACTATAAAACCGGATGCCTCAAAGGTGTTAGCAAGTTTAAAACGCTCATCTCCCGAAAAACCGGTAATCATAAATACCGGCAACTTCTTATATTTCTTCCTGATTTCTTCTAAAACCTTGATCCCGTCAATATCCGGCATAATTATATCCAACAGGACCGCATCAGGTTTTTTTTCATTAAGGATATTAATTGCCTCTCTACCGGAATTAGCAGTTACAACTTCGTAACCATTTGCCTCCAGCCTCATCTTAATCAATTCTAAGAAATGGGCCTCATCGTCAACGACTAAAATCTTTTTCTTAGGCATTTTGCCCTCCTTTGCCTATAATACATAAAATAACATACAAAACATATTAATCAACAATAATTTTGCCTGTTTATGATTATAACATAATCGCCTTTTTTTACAATAACACATTGAAAATACAGGGTTTATTTAGAAATGAATATACGAAATAACAACTAACAATTGTTGACTTACGCGCCTTTGGGTAGTATGATTAGTATAGGATCAATACCGGCAAAAATAGTAAAAAAATGACAAGAAAAAGAATCATTAACCCCCTTATTAGCGACCCGGGCTCCCGAAACAATATACAAAATAAATACGAATTACTCTCCGACCTCATAAACCACATCCCCGATGTAATATACTTTAAGGATAAAAAAGGCAAATTGCTACTCGTAAATGAAGCACACGCCAAAGGCTTAGGCTTAAAACCCAAGCAGGTCATTGGAAAAACTGATTTTGACATTTTTCCCAAAGACCGCGCAAAAAAAATGGCTGAAGACGATAAATTCGTTATCCGGACCGGGAATCCCATAATCGATAAAATCGAAAGGGCAACCCGGCCTGACGGCATAGATAATTATGTCAGCACAACAAAAATACCGAGGTTCGATAAAGAAGGCAAAATAATCGGCCTTATGGGCATAACCAGGGATATCACCCACCGCATGCAGCTGGATTATCTCAAGAACGAAAAAGGCATGCTTGAAAAAAAATTGGAGATTGAAAAAGATTTAAACAAACTGAAATCCGATTTTGTTTCAATTGTTTCCCATGAATTAAGAACCCCTTTGTCAATAATCAAAGAAATAATACTCCTGCTTCATGATGAAATAACCGGGCCGCTTAATGAAAAGCAAAAGGAACTGTTATATAAAGCCAGGAATAATACGGAGAGGCTCAGAAAAATAATCGAAGACCTCCTTGATATCTCCAGGATAGAAAAAGGGACACTTAGGGTCAATTTCTCTCTTGTGAACTTTAACGATCTCCTCCTGCAATCTTATCAGGACTTTTTGAATTTGGCTGCCCAAAAACAAATCCGGGTTTCCTTTGACCTGCCTAAAAAGCAGATAAACATTTTTATTGATCCGGAAAGGATATACCAATGCATTTCGAATCTTTTATCTAATGCCATCAAGTTTACCCAAGAAAACGGCCACATTAAAATCGAGGTAAAGATACTTGAGGATAAAATAAGGATAGGCGTAATTGATGACGGCATAGGCATTTCAAAAGACGATATTCCCAAATTATTTAATAAATTTGTTCAGGTATCAAAAAATATAGCCCAGCAAATAAAAGGATTGGGCCTGGGCCTCTCCATTACCAAAGAGCTGGTAGAAAGGCACGGCGGAGAAATATGGTGTGAATCAAGACCCGGAATAGGAAGCAAGTTCTTCTTTACTTTATCGGGCATATATACTACTGCCGAAATCAGCCCTAAGGTTAAAGAAAAGATAAATGCCGTTATCCAAAGCGGAGAGAAGGCTTATCTTGTGAATCTTAACATTATAAATTTCAGGAAATTCAAAAACAGGGTAAAAACCGAACCAAAGAGATTATTCAGGGACCTGGATATACTGCTGTTGGATGTAATAAAAAAATCAGCCGGCGCGCATGCCGCTGCAGAGGTAATACTTAAAGACTACCGGGAAGGCACTTTTGGGCTGGTTTATACCACAAAAAACGAGAAACAAGTAAACCAGCTTTGCGAATCATTAAAATCCAGGATAAAAGATTATTTCTCCAGGAATAAGGTTGAAAATGTATTCATAAATATAGGGGTGATTTCCTATCCCGCAGAAAATCAACCTCATTCACAGGAAAAGGTCGCCGCTAATATAATGATAAAAAAGATCCTTATAGGCTCGGAGTTAAGAAGAGCTAAAAGAATAAATTATAAAGCCGAAATAGAAATACTATCAGAAAAAAAGCCCGAGCTAACACAGGCAATAGACATCTCCAGGGGAGGAATGTGCATTGAAACACAAAGCAGGCTTGATACTGATTCTTCGATCAGCATGAACTTCGAGTTAATAAATAAGCAACGCCTCAAGCTAAACGGCAAGGTAAGATGGATAAAAAATTCGGATGAGCATAAAAACAGGTTCAAAACCGGCATTGAATTCGTCGGAATGAACCCGGAAATAAAGAACAGGCTGCTTGCTTTTATAAAGACCATCCAGAAACAAAATCGCTCATAATTTTAATTAAAGGGTTTATAATACGCTTAAGTCTGGCGGTTCGAATAGCTGCCATGCGGTAAGCCTGTTGCGCCTGTCAAAGAAAAGATATATTAACTCCGAGGAAAAGTATTCAGTAGGATGCCTGTATACCAGTACTTTAGTGATATTTTTGTCTTTATCCCTTAAATACGAAAAAACCGGGGAATAATATTCTGAGATTATTTTATTTTTACTTAACCCTGTTTTTAATTTGTTATTCTTTATATCGTCACGAAGGCGGTAAAAACCGTCTTCCTGCCTGTTCAACAGGCTCTCGATCCCTGACCTGTTAGCTGAAAATCTCTTTAATAAGCATACCCTGTTATTTAAGATGCTGCAGCAGCCGCTTAAAATGAAGCAAAGGCCTATTAAGAATATCAATTTTCGTAGCATAGGTACTTTAACAAAAACGCCCCTCTCTGCCTGTTAAACAGGCAGAGAGGGCTATAAAATGATGAATTTATTTCCCTGTAGACAACATATAATCAATAACCCTATCGCTTACTTTATTCTGCTTTAAATAGGTTATAAGCTCAGAATTAAGGTTATACTTAGACTTTGTCCTCTGTATCTCGTCTATTATTACGGCATCGGGCAAGCCCTGGGATGCCATTTCTGCGATCTTTGTTATTGGGATATGGTTTGGGTTGACTGCCATAGCTTTCTTATCCATCTGGTTGCCGATTAATCCTCCGGCAACAGCTCCTGTAGCCGCCCCTATTGCCGCGCCCTCCAGGCCATGGCCGCTTTGATGCCCGACTATACCTCCGACTGCAGCCCCAAGTAATCCTCCGCCTACAGCCCCACCTGTTGTATTCTGTCCTGCAGTTTCACAACCCGCGGATAATAATGCTGCTGCAAGAACTAAGACCAAGAAATTAACTCTCTTATGCATCTTCCTCCTCCTTTTTTTAATTTATAATCACTTGCCTTTAGCTTAAAGGCAAGTCATAGGCAAGCTTATTTTACTTCATGAAAATTCTATTTGCAAGATTATTATGGTATTGATAGTATAATAAATATCCAAAGTTAATCAAGGAGGGATTATGAAAAAAAAGGCTCTGGTCTTATTGGCTGACGGATTTGAAGAGATTGAAGCGGTATCATGTATTGATATATTAAGAAGGGCTGATATTGATGTCATCATAAGCTCTATTGACGGCCTTAAGGTGAGGAGTTCAAGGGGCATGTTTCTGCTTGCCGAAGAGCGCATAAACAGGCTGCAAGAGAGTTTTGATGCTTATATACTACCCGGCGGGTCAAGGGGAGCAAAGAATCTGGCTGCATCAAAAACGGTCGGAAAAATATTATTAAAAGCTAGTAAAGAAAACAAGCTTATAGCTGCTATATGCGCGTCTCCGGCAATAGTCCTTGCCCCACTTGGGCTTCTTAAAAACAAGAAAGCAACATGTTATCCGGGCATGGAAGAATTATTTCACGCAGATACTATCCATTCAAAAGATAAAGTTGTAGCCGATGCCAATATTATAACCAGCCAGGCGGCCGCGACATCCATACCTTTTGCCTTAGAAATCGTCAGCACGCTTAAAGGCAGAGAAAAATCAAGGGGAATCGCAAAAGATATAGTGTTTGAGGATTTCGAATAACATTTATTAGTTCATGATTGATGGTTATAGATAATCCATAAACTATGAACCATGAACTATGAACTAACCATCAAGACTATTCATTCTTAACTGAAGAACAACTTACCTTTGCTAACAGCTCCTCTATGTTCTTAGTTTCCTCGGGATAGCTTATAAAGACGGCTTTTGTCTTAAGCTCCTTTGCTGATTGTAAGCCTGATTTTAAAATATACTCTCTTATAATGTTTTCAATCCTGCCATAAACAATCCCGGAAGTATCTTTACCAACGCCGAATAACGAAATAATAATTTCATTCTTACCAACCTGCACAACATCTTCCTTGCCTCTTAAGGCTTTATTTATTTCGCTTTCGATATTCCTCAATACCAGGTTAAATTCTGCGAAACCATATTTACTGATAATTTCGTTAGAATTGTCTATTTGCAATAAGATAAAAGTAATCGGCTTGTCTTCTTTTAAGGCATCATCAATAAGCTTGCCTGCAGACTCCTTAAAAATATCGATACATTCAATTCTTGGCAAAGAAATGACGAATTTACTCCCTTTACCCAAATCACTCTCCACCCAAATACTGCCCTTATGCATATTAACAAGCTCTTTGGTTATTGCAAGGCCTAAACCTGTGCCTTTAGGCCCGGCACCGGGGCTGCGCCCGAATTGCGCGAATTTTCCGAATAACTTCGGCAGGTCCTCACGGGATATACCCGAACCGTTATCAATCACTCTAAACTCAACGGATTCATCCTTACCCTGCAAGCTTACTGTTATAATCCCGTTTTCAGGGGTATATTTGACAGCATTTGAGATTATGTTCGTAAGGATCTGTATAAATTTATCCTGGTCAACAAACAGATATTCAGGTTTATCCGGGATATAGCAAAGTAGCTGCTGGTGCTTAGAGTCACTCTGTATCCTCATTTTAGAACATGTATCATCTAAAAGTGCAGAAACATTTATAAAACTCTTCTTTAGGCGAAGTTTACCGGACTCTATCCTTGATATATCCAATAAATCATTGATGAGCTGAGTCAACCGGTCTATATTAGAAAAAACTGTTTCCAGGGTTTTTTCCTGCCGCCCGTTCAAAGGCCCTGTAACCTTATCTATAACTAATGAAACCCCCTCCTTCATAATTGACAAAGGCGTCCTTAACTCATGAGAGACAGTAGCGACAAATTCTGACTTCAACTTGTCTAACTCCTTTAACCTTTCATTTGCAGCAAGCAGGCTTTCCTCCATCTTTTTACGTTCGGTAATATCTTCTTTTACGGCTATGAAATGAATAATCTTACCGTCTTTATTCTTGACTGATGAAATTAAGGCAGACTCCCAGTATAATTGCCCGTTTTTTTTCCGGTTATGGAACTGGCCTCTCCATTCTTCACCGGAGAGTATGGTATCCCATAGCTTTTTGTAGAATTCCTTATCTTGCTCTCCTGAATTTAATATTCGCGGGTTTTTGCCAATAACCTCCTCAAGGGCGTATCCTGTTAACTGAAGGAATTTTTTATTAACATACTCAATATTGGCATCGGCATCAGTAATCATAACACAAGTCGGGCTTAACTCGACAGCCTGGCTTAATTCCTCTAATTCCTCGTCTTTAGCCTTATGCTCAGTAATATCGATCAGCACGCATATAGAGCCGCATACAGCATTATTCTTGTCAAATAACGGAGCGCTGCGTAAGTGAAACCACTTATTAAGCCTGTCATCATAATATTCGGATGTCGTAAGCTTAGCCGCATTTACGGTCTCCTTATGCGGGCAAGAGTTAACACCGCAACAGCAACTGCCAAGAACATCATAGCATTTCTTATCAATAAAGTTCTTTTCCTCACTGTTCATAGCCAGCAAAAAGGCGCTATTTGCCTTTTTTATATTACATTCCTTATCAACAATAAAAATAATATCATCCATTGTATCAAAAAGGCTTACCCAAAATTCGTTATAGTTTATGCTTGCGGTCATCTGTCACTATCCTTTTTGCGAATGCTTAATATTTTAATAACCCTGTATTTAAACCCCCATTTGAATATTGCAAATAAAAACCTTAAGCCGTCAAGAAAGGTGCTTGATTTCATCCTGCCGCCCTGCCGAGCCAGCTCATGGCTTGATACCTCTGTTATCCTGTAACCTTTTATTAACGCAGCAAAAATTAACTCTATTTCAATATCAAACCATCTGGAATTAAACTTATGGCTATTTATTATGTCCTGCCTGAACGCTTTATAACCATTCAATGAATCTGTAAGATCCAGAGAGAATAATATGTCAACAAGGAATGTAAAAACAGCATTCCCGAATAGCCTAATAATCTCGTATTCATCGCTTCCGCCCTTTGCCCTTGAGCCTATTGCAAGCCCGGAACCTTTTTCTATGGCCTCGATAAAGTGCGGGATATCCTGCGGCTGATGCGAACCATCGGCATCAAGCATAACTATAATATCACCCTTACAAACCCCAAAACCGAACCTTAAGGAGTTACCTTTGCCCGGCTTATAGATATTCTGATATACAACGGCGCCGTTTTCTAACGCAATCCGACCGGTTTGGTCGTTGCAGTGATCGGCGATAACCACAATCTCAAGGTTATATTTATCTATCCCTGCGAATGTATTTTTTATCTGTCCGATAAGCGGGGCTATTGTCTCTGATTCATTCTTTGCCGGTATCAATACGCTTACTGTTTTCATAGCAAATCACCTGTTTCTGATTAGCATATTCTTTATAAGATCAAATATCGCGTCTTTAAACCATATCAATTCATTAACCGAACGTATGCTTCTTATTAACCGGGCCCAACGTCCAGGCCTTATATAAAAATCCCGGTATGCCTTACGGTAATATTTTAACACCATATCTTTGTTTAATGAACCTATTTCATAAAATACCTGATTGCCATAGAATCCCTTTTCAACACCGCCATCTACATTGACCAGGAACTTCCCTTTCTCTTCTATCTCTTTATAAAGCTCGGTCCCGGGTAAAGGCAAAGCTATCATAAAATTTGCGATATCAGGAGAGAGCCTCACGGCATAATCAATAGTCCTCTGCATTGATTCCTGGCTATCCCCGACCAGGCCGATGATAAAATTTGCATAAACAATAATACCCTTTTCCTGCGCCTGCCTGGTTATGCCTATTATCTTATCCAAGTCAAGTACCTTCTTTATTTTTCTTTGTACCTGCGGGTCTGCGGTTTCAATGCCGAAGCCTATCTTAAAAACCCCGGCTTTTTTCATTTTATCAAGAAGCTGGGGATCAACATTATCTGCCCGTATTCCATTTTGCATATTTATAGCCAAGCTATAATCCCTATCAATGATCAAGTCTAGAATCTGCTTTGCATGGTTCAAATCAAAATTAAAGTTGTCATCCAAAATATCTATCTGCTTTACTGAGAATTTATTTACCAACCAGTCAATCTCTTTGATAACGTTTTCCGGGCTCCTTGAACGGATACGCCTCTGAAATATATCCTTATTACAAAAAGTACACTGGTAAGGGCATCCCCTGTTAGTCAATAGCGGAGCAACCGGGGATTTTCTTGCCCTGCTTTTATACAATTTAAATCCGGGTAAAAGATGGTACGCCGGAAAAGGCAATGCATCTAAATCTTCGATAAGTTTCCTAGGGCTGTTTGTAACAACTTCACCATTATTTTTATATATTACCCCTTCTATTCCGGAGAATAAATGCTCCCCGTCCTTAAATCGCCGGGCGATTTCCAGCATAGTGGCTTCAGCCTCTCCGACAGCAACAGCATCCACACAATCATTCTGCAGGGCTTTCTCAGGTATCGACGAAGGGTGCGGGCCTCCGAAAATAACTGGAGTGCCTTTAAATGCCTCTTTTAATACTTTGGCTGTATCGAGTGCGGCAGGATAAGTAACTATGCTTGATGATATCCCGATTAAATCAGGCTGTATTCTTATTTCGCGTAAAAGCTCATGCGAAGATAAACCCATAATCTGCGCATCAATAATCTGGCAATTGTATCCTCTTGATTCCAATAACGCCGCGATATAAGCCAGGCCAACCGGAGGCTCAATAGTCGCCTTGTTTACTCCGGATATCGAATGTGAATATGGGTTTACTAAAATTAGGTTCATATATTTTCGGAAGAAGATTTTATTTCATATAATACAAACCCGCATAATATAGCGAACAAATAAGAGAAATCAAACCTATACCGTGTGTGAGTTGCCGGACCGACAAGTATGACAAAATATAAAAAGCTTAATGATAAAAGGACAAGTGTTTCCCATTTTCTTTTAACTATAATGCGCATTAATCCTGCAATCGATAACAAATAAATTAAAAAGAGCAGTATCCATGAAAAAAGCTGCAAAGTCATAACATACACCGGAAGTCTTCGAAGCATGCTTAGCGCCGGCTGCCTTCCAAACTCATACAAAGCCTGAGCGCCGCTTGCGTCTCCGGTTAAAGTCAGCAATTGAACGGTGCCTGTGCCAAAATAAAGGCGCGGATGCCTTTTAATAAGGAGAGTTGCGTAGGAACTGAAATTACTGAATATCTCCTTTTTGGCAAAGCCACCCAAAACATGTATAGCTTTAACAGAATCCCTGGAATTTACATCGATATTTGAGAAGATCTCCCTAGCTTTTTGTTCTATCATACTGCCGGCTGCTTCCTTGCCATAGATATCTTCCAGTATAAAACGGTAATCATAATAATAGAGATGGATGTCTTTTTTCGTGCTGAAGAAAATCTCTTTATATACATGATAATTCCTTATTAACCAGGGTGACAAGGTAAACATCTGCACAAGAATGCATAAAACTGCAATTTTTACCCTGCGCCTGAAATCATTCTTATCAAAAGAAATTATCAACACAACATAAACTAAAATAAATAAAAGCGATATAGGCTTGATTAATACGCTCATACCAAGCAAGAATGAAGCTAAAGCTAAACGCCTCCATCTGTTACAACCAAAATAACTGACAAAAAAATAATTCGACCATATAAAAAATGCCAGAAACATACTATCAGGCATATTAAGGATTGAATATACAAATCCTTCCGGCATCATGCCAAATACTGCCAGAGAAAACAGCGCTACCAGGTATTTTTTACTAAGCCGATATGCCAGGAAGAATACGGCGCAAGCTGCTAATATAAAAAAAACGGAATTAAGCATGCATATAGACCTGACAGCTGCAATTTTGCTGTTAAGTACTCTTAAGAAACATGAAAGCAGTATTGGGTATAACGGAGAGTCTATGAATTGGTTACGGAAAGAATCTGCGCGGTCAGGAGAAAGAATCCCGTATTTTAAATAATTTTCTGCGCGTGTTAAATACTGAAAGCCGTCATCGCCCATTAAATCCTGGCCGGCTATTACCAGGATAAAACGCGATAGGAATATTACCGCTAAAATAAGAAAAAATGCGGCTTTCTTTCTCATTAAATCCTGATCCGCAAATTATTTATTATCATTAACAATAACGGGGTATTGGGCAATAATATCTTTGGCAGCATCTACTTTCTGGCCCTCCTTTACAACTATCTTGCATTCCGGAGGAAGAAAAAGCGCAACCGCAGACCCAAGCTTAATATGACCAAGCTTATCGCCGGCGCTTATTTCCTGCCCCTCTAAGACACCACAGACTATTTTTCTTGCCATGAGTCCGGCGATCTGGATCACCGCTAAATCCACATCGCCGTCTATAATAATACTATTGTGCTCGTTTTCTTCATACGAACCCTTCGAGAACACGTTCCTGAATCCGCCCGGGACATAAAATATCCTGCTAACTTTCCCAGCTATAGGGCTGAGTGTAATATGTTTATGGTAAAGCTTCATTGAGATTATTACAAGGCTTGATCCGTCTTTGGCATATGGGGCTAACTCGTCAAAAGAACAATTCTTATCCAGGTGATGCAGCTCTATGTGGGAAGATTTATTTATTTTTATATTCCTGATTATCTTAGTTATATTGCCTTCGGCAGGAGAAATAATCAAGCCCTTACCCTTAGGTATGTTTTTCTTCAAGGTGGATGCCGAATAGCAACCGGATATTAAAATCAACCCGGCTAAACAAAAAAGGAATATCCTGAATAAATAAACGCTGTTGTCTTTTGAAAAAATATACATGTTACAATTATATCAAATACCAAGAAATAATCTACATGCTTTTCTAAAAAAATCCCGGCTATTTAAAACAAGTATCCTTATGTTGGAATCGGCCTTTTGGCATAGCTGCTTAACCGGTAGTAGTGCTTTTATATAGATAAACCATATGAATTCAAAGAAAACGGCCGGGATATATTTTCTGTTAAGATAAATATACTGAAATGGTTTCTCAAATTTATCATTTTCCCAATTAAATATCCGGTTATCTATGCAATATTTCCATAATTCACTTCCCGGATAAGCTGTGGTTTTATTGGTAGCTACTATATCTATATGGTTAAAGAGAACAAATAGTATTGTTCTAAACAAATCAATTATTGTTTCAGTAGGCGTTCCCATCATGATATAACCAAATACTCTTAAACCTGCCTTATTTGTCATCTTTGCTGCCTTGGCATTTTTCACTACGCTTACACTTTTGCCTTTCAAGAAATTCAGTATTTTAGGAGAACCGCTCTCAAATCCATAAGCAACAAAATCACAACCGGAGTCCTTAATCATTCTCAATGTATCGGGATTGACCGAATTGACATGCGCGTGGCAAAACCATTGGAATTTAAGCTTGTGCTTCTTTATTAAGCCGCAGATGCTGGATAACCTGGGTTGGCTGGAGAGAAAATCATCATCAACAAAACCAATATAATCTACCTGCCATTCTTCCAAAAGGTATCTGATATCAGCTATCACTCTCTCGGCGGAAAAATACCTTGCCCCGTGTTCAAAACCGCTATTATAACAGTAAGCACACTTGTAATTGCACCATCGCGAAGTCATTAATTCTACGTGCTTACAGCCTTTTTTTATACCCAAATTCTTTAATGCATGGTCGCTAGTAGTAGTATAAAATATTTTGTCAACCAAACCCCACGGTAAAGAAGGTAAAGTATCCAAATCTGCAATAGGTTCCGAGTTTATAATCCTAGGGTGATAACTATTGTCTTTCATAATGCCGGAGAATAATTCTACTAAACCACGCTCCCCTTCTCCTCTAACCACGTAATCTGCGTGCCTTAAGCTCTCCTGAGGATACAGGCTTGCATGCAGGCCGCCTAATATCACTTTAATTCCCCGCTTAGTCATAAAATAATCTGCTAATTCGTAAGCCCTTGAGATAGAAAAAGTGAAACTGGATATGCCTATCAGATCCGGAGAAAATGCTTCTATGGCTTGCCTGATATCTGCCCCTGGAAGCACATCAAACAATTTGATTTCTATTTTGTCCTGGAATTTTTCTTTCATGTATGCGGCTAGGCTCAAAATGCCATAAGGAGGACAATTCAACACATAAGGGTAATAAAAGTAAACGAAGGCTATCTTAATCATTTTTCTAACGATTTTTTATTCCATAAAATATAATAAAATAGCCGCATAAAAGAAACGCTGGAAGAAAATCATCATTTACCGAATAAATGCCTTGTGCGCAGGCATATCTTTACCAGCATAAGCATGACCGGGACTTCGATTAAAACCCCGACTACAGTCGCCAAAGATGCCCCTGAAGATAAGCCGAAGAGTACCGTGGAAGTCGCAATAGCAACTTCAAAATGGTTGCTTGCACCCACAAGCGCAGAAGGGGCTGCATCTCTATAAGATAATTTCAGCCACCTTGCAATAGCGTATGTTATGCCGAAAATAAGGCAAGTCTGGATAAAAAGCGGGATCGCAATCAAAATAATAATCTGCGGCTGGTTGATAATCAATTCGCCTTTAAATGAAAAAAGCAAAATAAGCGTAAGGAGCAGCGCGCATATTGATACGGGAGTCAAATAATGCAGGAATCTCTCCTCAAACCATTTAAATCCCCTCCTTGCAATTAACCATTTTCTTGAATAATAACCCAGCAATAAAGGCAAGCCGACATAGATTACCACTGATAATACTATTGTCTGCCATGGTATAGGCATTTTGTTCACACCCAGTAACCATCCGCCCAAAGGAGCATAAAGAAACAACATAGTCAGCGAATTAACAGCAACCATCACCAAAGTATGCCCATCGTTTCCTTTAGCCAGATGCCCCCAGATTAAAACCATAGCCGTACAAGGCGCTATACCGAGCAAAATACAACCAGCTATATAGGACCTAAACAATTCTACCTGTGCGCCCCCTTTTACAGTTTCCATGCCCGGAAGCCAACCTTTGAACAATAATCCCAGGAACAGCCATGCGATTGCAAACATGGTAAATGGCTTTATACACCAGTTCACTACGAGCGTAATGATTACGGGCTTGGGTGCCTTGCCTGCCTTAATGACCTCAGCAAAATCAATTTTGACCATGATCGGATACATCATAAAAAACAGGCACACGGCGATAGGTATAGAAACCTGAAAAATAGAGAATTGGTCAAGCTTAATTGATACCTGCGGGAATAATTTACCGAGTGCTATCCCGAGCCCGATACAAAGGATAACCCATCCGGTAAGATACCTTTCAAAAAAACTTAGCCGCCTCTCCTCGTGAATAACGTGCTCCATCCTCTCTCCTATTAAATTGGCCTACGCAAAAACAATAAACTAATTATCTTTATTCTTTCTTTCTATCTTTATTTATGACCGTGCGCCAAGTTTTAGCAAAAACAAACTTCCTCTGCAGCAGACATTTAACCGGAATTGCCAACCTATGAAATCCATAATATAACATCCCAAAGAATTTCTCAGGGACATATTTATTATTTAAATAAATATACTTATAAGGCTTAGTGAAGTCAATCTCGGACTCATTAAAAATATTTTTCTCAACGCACCAATCCCATAGTTTTGTTCCGGGATAGACTACGATCCTGCCTGGCGATATAATATCAATTGGGCTAAACAGTGTAAAATAAAATGTCTTAAAAAGATCCATGAGCGTTTCGGTAGGGACACCAAGCATTATATAACCAAATACCTTAATGCCTGCTTTTTTAGTAATATGAATAGCGTATTTGTTATCTCTGATATCTGCCCTTCTGCCTTTTAAGAAATTTAATATTTTTTGGGAACCACTCTCAAACCCATAGGCAATGATTTCACACCCATGCTGCTTTATCAATCTTAATGTTTCGGGCTCAACGCTATCCACGTTAGCCTGGCAACCCCATTTAAATTGCAGCCCTTTCTTATCAATTAATTTGCAGAATTGGTTTAATCTTTCCTTATTAGATAAAAAATCATCATCACTAAAAATGAAATAATTCACTTTCCACTCTTCCAGGAAATATTCGATATCAGATATTATCCTCTCTGAAGAAAAATAGCGTACTCTTGTGGGCGATTTACTTGAATAACAAAACATACACCTATAAGGGCACCCCCGGGAAGTCAAAAGAGCAACGTATTTATCGCTCTTCTGAAGGCCAAAATGCTCCATTGTATACTGGCTACTTTCTGAATAGTAATCTCTGTCTAGCACATCCCAGGGAAACTGCGGCAAAGAATCTAAGTTCTCTATTGCCTCAGAGAATATCAGTTGCCCAGGATGCCTCTTCCCTTCCAGGATACTCCCAATTAAACTTGCCAGCCCCTTTTCACCCTCACCCACAATAACATAATCTGCATATTTTGCGCTCTCTTCTGGCAGAATGCTAGGATGCAACCCTCCCAACGCCACAATACTATCAGTCTTTTTTCTAAAATAATCCGCCAGTTCATAGGCCCTGTTTATGGTACGAGTAAAAGAAGATATCCCTATAAACTCGGGGTTAAACCCCATAACCGCCTTTTTAATATCCACCCCGGGCAACTCATCAAAATACCTGACTTTTATTTTGTCCCCAAATTCTTTATTTAAAAAACTGATCAAGCTTAAGATTCCATGCGGAGGACATGGCATTGCGTGTTTATAAAATAGATTAACAAGAGCTATCTTCATGATTGATTAAAATCGTCCCTATCTAACTACCTGATAAACAAAGGATTACAAATGAAGCTCCTTGGGTTAAAGCCCGAGGTTTCTTGGAGCGAAATACTGAGCGTACACACTCCATCCGCAACTTGAAAGGTGCGGGTTTGTGGCCGCGAACGTATAAATTTTCCCTTTTATTTATATTATAATCATTAAAGTTTTATAAACAAGTGGAATTAAGAAAGCTGAAAGATCAAACGAGGTGCTGGTTTCATTATTTAGGCTGGCTCTTTACTTTGAACTGATGTATTTTGCCGATCTTTTCCTGGAGAGTCCCCATTGGGCAAATAGCGCACCAACTTCTGTGTTTTAGTGAAATACCTAATATGACCGAGATAATTGTTGTAACTAGGCAAGTTATAATGAAGATTATCCCTATAGCAATTAAGCTTGCGCCTGCCTTGGTTACACGGAATGCTAAAAAACTGAGAAACAAGAAAAATATAAGCCAGCGGAACCATTGCTTGAGAAAAATCCCTGGTAACGGCCTATTGAAGCTAAGTTTTGAGATAATAATATCTAAAAAGGCTCCCCTGGGGCAAAGGTGCCAGCACCAATACCGGCCTTTAAAAAACGACAGCGTTAAAAAGAAAGCCATCATCGCTACTACCAGGTATCCCAGTAATGGATAAAAAAACCCGCCTATTACAATAAGCGGGAGGAACCATACCATAATAAATTGGAGCTTTTTTGCCATGGCGGATTTATTGGATTTAAAGTTTTAAACTGGATTTTAAATCTCCTGCTTGCCTGCCATCTATAGTATCAATATCATCCCAAGGATAAATCATTGAGGAGCCTTCGGCATCTTCTAATTTTATATTATCTTGATTCGCATCTGCTATTACCCCCATTTTTACATCGCCAGATTTGAGGACTATCTTATTTAATACCACAGAATGTTTTCTATAGCTTTTATCCGGCTCTATGCTGTCGATTTCACTTGTTTTGTAAGTAATGACAAAACCTGCATCTTGGCCGTCGTCAAGAATACTATAATTATAAACTTTGACATACTCTTCAGTCTTTTCCGTTATTTTTACATTTTCTAATCTTTGCCCGGATTTTAAATTAATTGTTTCAGCAAAGGCAAAAACCGGAGCGCACAAACATATCATTAATATTAAAACCCCTGATACTTCCTTTATGAAATTAGGGCTCTGGCTATTTATTTTTTTCTTTTTCATTTAATATAATTTCCCGGTATTTTAAATAACTGACGATCTGGTATAAAGCTCCGTTAAAGGCAACCACAAACCCCATGAAGCCGTCTTTATAGCCTTTTTTGGCAATGTATGTCCTGATAAATCTGTCAATACTCCTGTAGAAGAACCTTCCGAAACGCATAGGCTTATGTAATCTATGCCATTTTTGAGCTTCCCAGGTTGTCTGATTGTTGAGTTTCCGGATAAGATCTTCAATATCTCGGTATGAATAGTGGATAATGTCGTATTTCAAATGGCCGCAAGGGCCATCCATAAAAGCACGCCCATGTATCTCCACTTCTTCATGTTTGAATTTATCTCTTTTAAAGAGTTTTAACTGCGGGCTGGGGTACCAACCTCCGTGACGGACCCAATAATTACCTATGTAGTTTCTGCGCGGAATGGTAAAACCGTTTTCAACAGGGTTACTCCTTATGGCCTGTATTATCTCTTCTTTCAATTCCGGAGTGACTATTTCGTCTGCATCCAGGCTCAAAACCCAGGTATTTCTTGCCAGGCTATATGACCAATTCCTATGCCTGCCTTCAATATCCTTTTTTTTGTCAGTAAATACTTTTGATGTATATTGACGGGCGATTTCAACTGTCCTGTCAGTGCTTTCATCATCGACCACAATGATCTCGTCAGCCCATCTCACAGAATCAAGGCATTTAGCTATTCTTTGCTCTTCATTCTTGACTAAAATGACTACGGATAGATTTTCTTTCATAAGGATCCTTTAATCGTTGGCAAAACAAATGAAGCTCATTAGGCTAAAGTCTGAGGTTTCTTGGAGCGAAATACTGAGCGTACACACTCCATCCGTACCTTCCAAGGTGCGGTTTTGTAAGCGCGAACGTATAAGAAATACGGAAAACCTGATATGTTAATCTATTTTACCACGAGAGGTTAATAAAGCAAGTTAAGTCGAAGGTGATCATTAGGCAACAAAAAAGCCCAACAAATCAATGTCGGGCTTTTGAAACTGGCCTCTCACCTAAAAAACCAACGAACCTTTTCTATTATATTTGACATAAAGGACCGTAAAAAACCTTAATCTAATTGCCTGTTTTACATCGGTACCCAATAAACACTCTTGATCTTATTATCCTCATCAATAGCAACATTCATTGCTCCCTGCCTGCCTTTACTGAATGCTGCCCAAGAAAATATTGTTGAATAAATTGTAAGGACCTTTTTCTTTCTGAGCGGCCTGTTGGGATTACTATCATCGTATACGCCAAATTCTACTTCACTGATATCCAAAACTCTTTTGTTTTTCTCTAAATAAACTTTTATTTCTTCCGGAGAACGGCCTTTGTCTAATTCAGACTGGATAGCAGCTACAACCTTATCATCACTTTTTGTTGCGGCTTCATAAGAAGAAAAACACCCACGAAACATAATAACTAAGAAAACTAGGATAAAAAGAACTACTTTCCATCTTATTTTCATCTTTTACCCCCTATTTAATGTTCTGTAAATTAAACGCTTTAAATAAAGACGATTTATAATGCATTTTACACAGGGTGTCAATAAATCAAACTTCTTACCGTAAAACCAAAAATAAAAAGCCCAGCAAAAATATGCCGGGCATTGAGAAACGGATCCGCGCCTTGGAATCCTGAGGACCGTTTCCTTCTATCCTTATGGTCCATAATGGAATACATAGGAAGTGTCCCGCCCCTATATAGAATGCGTATGCTTTTCAATTAATTAAATCCTTCCAAAAGATTAATCAATAAATATTTGAATCCCTACAGCCAGTAGATGACTGCGGAGTGGCGCAACATGAGACGGCTACCACTTACTAGAAATAGTATTGACTGAGAGATTATTTCATGTAAAATATTTGATACTATTCCCCCTTAGCTCAGTCGGTAGAGCGAGTGGCTGTCAATAGGGCAGCTTCTACGGGAAACCGTGGTTGAAAAAGCGGGCTAATTCAGGGAATCCCATTTTGGGAAATCCTGAGCTAAATCTTACGGTAATACGTAAGTAAATGTGCAGAGACTATATACCCGCCTCCTACTGCAAGTGCTATGGAGATGAGATAGTCCACTTCCGGAAGTAATTTCGGGTTAAGTGTAACCACCAGGTCCGAGGTTCGAGTCCTCGAGGGGGAGTTAAATAAAATAGCCTCCGGTAAAACCGGAGGCTATTTTATTTATTTCTCTGCGTGATACAAAGAACCTGTGCCAAAGGCACAGGTTGAGCGACCGAACTTGCCATAGGCAAGTGAGGGAGTGCCGAACGAAGTTCGGCGCCGAGAGGGGGAGCCAATTTGAAAAGCCCAGCATATTTTTGCTGGGCTTTTTGCTTTCTGTCTCCCACGAGAGAGGCTGGATTTTTTGATGCTCTGTGTTATAATAAACCTTGGAGGATTCTCTATAATTTTGATTAATAATAGCAATAAAAATAAGAAATGAAAGTATTGGTTATTTTAGTTACGCTTGTATTGATTTTGATGAATAATGTTTTTGCTGAAACTATTATTTTAAATTCAGGAAAGACTATCGAAGGCAAAATAATAGAAAGAACTAATGAAAGCGTCAAGATCAATATAGGTTACGATATAGAAGTCACTTATTATTTTGATGAGATTAACAGAATTGATGGAGGATCCGCAACAGAATTATTCTATACTTCTCCGAAGGGCAAACATATTGCTGAAGGAAAAAGGTATTTTGCAGAGGGAAAATATGAAGAGGCTATAAAAGAGTTTCGTGATTTAATTGATATTGAACCGCAATCTTTTGAGGGCTATCAAAATCTGGGTGTTGTTTATGCTGTGCTGAGGAGATATGATGAGGCGAAGGATAACTTTGAAACTGCTCTTAAATTAAGCCCTAATTCTTCTGAGCCATATATTGCTCTTGGCAAACTTTATGATGAATTACAAGACTATCAAAAAAGCTTATTTTATTATAATAAGGCTACTGAGATAGAGCCTGAGAATGCGAAACTATATTTTGATATTGGCATGGTATATAATTATCTTTCTAACCCTCAAAAGGTAAAAGATTCTTTCAGTGAGGCTGTCAGATTAGATCCTAATTTTGCATTAGCACACTCTGGACTAGGAGGCGTATATTTGTATTTTCAGGAATATGACAAGGCAAGAAACAGTTTTATAAAGGCTAAAGAGTTATTTTTGAAAGAAGGTAATGTCCAAGCGGCGGAAGAGGTAGAAAATAAACTAAATAGTTTTAAATTTGAATAAAATTTCCGCCCTATGGCTAGACGCAATTCGGTGAACTCCTCTAGAAAGTTGCGAAAATCGTAGTCTTGGGGGAGCCAATTAAACTTAACCCTCTGTGACAAAACATGTTGCTGAGGGTTTTGTTTTTGTGTATTATAAAAACATGAGAATATGGGACATCGCACCAAGAAAATTATGCCGTAATCATCTATTGGGAGAACATAGAGAATTGCATGCCGTATGGTCCATTTTAACAAACAACAAAAAAGGATATTCTAGGCATCCGGAAACCTTGAGATGGAAAGGTAAATTAGCGGCTCTATATGTAAGACATAAGATGCTTACCAATGAAATGAAACTTAGGGGATATCATCATTACAGTAGCCTCAATCGCATTCTTGCCAGCGGTATCAAAAAACAATCTGTATTTGTAGATTCCCGCAAAAAACAAATAGAAATTTTACGCAACAAGAATTGCGGCTGTAAGGTTTAATTCACCGGCCATTTCCTCTGCCTCCTCTGTCATACACCGGTTCGGAAACTCATCCAATACGGGAACCAAATTAAAAAAGACCAGCATATTTTTTGCTGGTCTTTTTGTTGCTATAATGCCACTTATCTAATAATCTGTGACTTTAAATCTTCAATTCCCTTATCTATCTCCTGTAAAAGCTTTTCTATCTCTTTAAGCCTTCTGCCATATGCTTTAACAGTTTCTTCATCGCGGAATATCCTGGGATTCGACAAAGCGCGGGACTTAGCATAACTTTCCAGGTTCAACTCTTGCTTTTCCTTTACCAACTTCGTAATCTTATCACGAATCGCATCATTATACGATTTGCGTTTCTTTTCTTCTTCTCTCTTCCTCTTTTCTTCGAGTTTCTTTAGTTCTCTTGCTTCTTCTAAAGCCACTTTATTCTTATCGCGTTTTATGTTTTTTTCAGGAAGGACGTTTAGTTCGGTAGACCTCTTCTCCAAATAATAATCAAAATTGCCGGGGAATTTCCTCACTTTCCCATCTTTTACCTCAAAGACTACATTTGCCACAGAGCGCACAAAATGTATGTCATGGCTGATAAAAACAAGCGTGCCTTCATAATCTTTAAGCGCCATTATCAAGGCATCGACCGCATCTACATCAAGATGAGTAGTAGGCTCATCAAGCAAAAGAAAATTCGGCGGGTCAATTAGAAGTTTGGCAAGTATAAGCCTGCTCTTTTCTCCTCCTGATAATACTTTGACTTTTTTATCAGAATCATCTCCGGTAAATAAAAAAGCTCCTAAAATAGTGCGCACCACTTCCTCTGCCATGGAGCCTGGGCTTGCGGTATATGCTTCTTCTAAAACCGTATTCTCGGGATTAAGCACATCCATCCTGGTCTGCGAAAAATAACCTATATCTACATTGTAGCCTATAGCCCTTTCTCCGTTATCAATATCTATAACTCCTGCAAGTATCTTTAATAACGTGGATTTTCCCGCACCGTTCTCGCCGGCAAGTACTGCCTTTTCATTCTGCATAATCTCAAAATCAAAATCTTTATATACCTGGATATCACCATATGATTTAGATATATTTTTTAACGAGATGACCCTATGCCCGCTTTTTCTGGCCTGGGGGAATTTAAAACTGCCGATACTTTCACGCGGATCAGGCGGTAAGACTACCGCCTCTTCTTCCATTCTCTCCAAAACCCTGCGCTTGGCACGGACAGATGCGGCTTTATTCGGTTGGGCATGGAAACGCTCAACGAACCTCTCTAGCTGTTCTTTTTTCTTTTCTTGTTCCTTAAATTGCTTCAGCAAAAATTTACGCTTTTCATTTTTTATCTGCTCATAATGTTCGTAATTACCATGCACTTTAGTAATACTTCCGTTCTCTAATATCAACGTATAATTTGTCACATCCGTAAGAAAATCCCTATCGTGGGATATCATTATGAATGTCCCCTCAAAGCCTTCCAGGTAATCTTTTAACCAAAGAGCAGCACCCAGGTCCAGATAGTTCGTAGGCTCATCCAGTAATAAAATATCATAAGCATAGGTAAGGAGATTAGCCAATAATACGCGCATCTGCCAACCACCGCTTAATTCTTTTATCGGCCTGTTAAAATCCTTCTCTTTAAAACCCAGGCCCATAAGTATTTTCTTTGCCTTATGCTCCAGCTCAAAAAAACCTAATGATTCCAATGCATGCAGTATTTCGCCGTATCTTAGAGAACCTGCCTCATTCTTATCTTCTAGCTCCCTTTTCTCCTTACGCAGACTTAACACCCTCTTATCCCCCTCGGTCAATTCCTGTAATATTGTCCTCTCAGAATGAAAGCTTGCTTCTTGAGGCAGGTATCCTATATGCGTATTTTTCTGCACATGCACATCCCCGGAAGACGGCTCAAGCTCTTTCAGGATAAGGTAAAAAAGCGTGCTTTTCCCCGCGCCGTTAGGGCCGATAAGCCCGATTTTTTCCCCGCGGTTAATGGTTAAAGAAACGTTCCTAAAAAGTTCCTTTTTGCCGTAACTTTTTGAAAGATTTGTTATAGTAATCATCGGATTAGATTGTGCGGCGAGATTCCAGGGCCTTGGCTAAGGTTGCAGAGTCTGCATACTCAAGATTCGAACCCATAGGTATACCTACTCCGATACGGGAAATCTGAATACCTAAAGGTTTGAGCAATTTCATAAGATACATAGCGGTGGTTTCCCCGTCTGTATCTGCATCGGTAGCAATGACTATCTCTTTAACATTATCTTCTTTTATCCTCTTTATCAGGCTATCTATCTTAAGTTCCGAAGGCCCCCTGCCCTCCAGAGGGGAAATCGAACCCATAAGGACATGGTAGACGCCCGTAAAATTCCCCGCTTTTTCAATCGCATTCACATCGCTGGGATTTTCAACTATACAGATCAAATCTTTTCTTCTGCGTACATCTTTGCAGATTCTGCATGTTTCTTCTTCGCTTAAATTATTGCAGATCCGGCAGCTCTTCACATTTTCTTTTACTTTATTGATAAGCTCTGCCAAAACCTTTACTTCATCAACAGAGGCGCTATTAAGGATATAGCCGACAATACGCTCTGCGCTGCGCCTGCCTATGCCGGGTAGTTTAGTGAGCCTTTCGATAAGTCTCTCGATTGTCTCTGTAT
This sequence comes from Candidatus Omnitrophota bacterium, assembly GCA_003598025.1. Lineage (NCBI taxonomy): Bacteria > Pseudomonadati > Candidatus Omnitrophota > Candidatus Omnitrophota bacterium. Next base: position 162,873 of record QZKH01000006.1, on the reverse strand, counting down.
AATTTGCCATATCTAACTTATAAGCCTCCCCTTAAAAGTATTAAGCACATTTTTTAAGAAAGGTGAGCTTTCCTGGGATTCCTGTTTATGCTCTTCTTTAGAAAGCAGGAAATTAATCCTGACACGCGCCTTAGTGAGCTCTAATATAAGCTTTTCAACCAGGTCTTTATTATCTTTCTTTTCAAGAGACTCTTTGTGTAAGAGATGGTTCTTGGCGAAACTTACCGTTAAAACATTTTTCTCGCATTTTACAGGGCTGCCTTCGCTTAAATAAGTGGCAACCGACATCTTAACCTTGCCTATTTCAGCAATTATGTTCTGCCAGGCGTCTTTTATCCGCTCCAAAGTTATATAGGATTCCGGTTCAGGCACTGTGTTTTCTTCAGCAGGAGGTGTTTCTTTAGGTTTGGCCCGCACGGCATGCATTGGTTTTTCCTTCGGTAAAGGCATATCATTCACAGCAGCCTTTATCTTCTTTTCTGGTTCTTTTATAGTATTCTTTTCTTTGCTGCCCGCATGAGCAAGCCTCACCAAAGCTATCTCAAGAGGTATACGTAAGGAATCAAACCTCTTGGCCATCTCCTGGGCGCTGATTAATATATTCAGGGCACTAAAAATTTCGCTTAAGGTAAAACTTTCAGACTGCTTAGAAAGCCTGCTGCTAAACTCCTGCGGCAGATCAATCAACGCAAGGTCTTGCCTGGCTACTTTTGCGACCATCAGGTTACGGAAATGCTCAATAAAAAGATTTAAAAAGACTGTTAGGTCCTTACCCTCATCCGATACCTTATTAAGAAGGTTAAGGACAGCTTGTGCATCATTATTCAGTATCATATCGGTTATCTCAAATAAAATATCCTGCTCGACCAAGCCTAAGACTGAGATAACATCATTCAAAGAAATGCTCTCCCCAGAAAAAGAAACAAGCTGGTCCAATATAGATTCTGCGTCCCTTAATGAGCCTTCGCTGCTTTTAGCAATAGAAAAAAGGACCTGCCTGTCGACATTGACTTTTTCCTGCTTGGTTATCTTCTCCAGTTGCTCAACGATCTCTGACATGGTTATCCTGCGAAAATCAAAACGCTGGCACCTGGAAAGTATTGTCGCAAGTACTTTGCTTGGCTGGGTTGTCGCAAATATAAATTTTACGAATTCCGGTGGTTCCTCAAGGGTTTTAAGCAGAGCGTTGAAAGCTTCGGTGGTGAGCATATGTACTTCATCTATGATATAAATCTTATATTTTCCCTGTATAGGAGCGAATTTGACATTTTCCCTCAGGGTCCTTATTTCATCTATGCCCCTATTAGAAGCACCATCGATCTCAATAACATTCATGCTTCTGCCTTGAGTAATATCATTACAAGAAGGGCAGGTATTACAAGGCTTGGTTGTCGGGCCATTTTTGCAATTTAGAGATTTTGCCAATATTCTGGCTGTAGAAGTCTTTCCCACTCCCCTTGGCCCGGCGAAAAGATAGGCATGCGCAAGGCGGTTTTTTTCTATTGCGCTTTTAAGGGTTGAAACTATGTGTTGCTGGCCGACAATCTCATCAAATGTCAACGGCCGCCATTTTAATGCGAATACTGTGTAGGACATAGTTTAAAGTTAATCTATAGATTAAAATGTGTTTTACTAATTACCCGACAGGATTAGATTCAGGCAGCAAGTGTCTCTTCAAAAAAGCAAACCCAGAGCCGGATTTTAAGTATTTCTCGAAGCTAACGGCTTGAGATTTATATTTGAAATCAATGCAAACCTCTAAATCCCAAGGAGCATAAATTTTGCTATACCGTGATTTACCGGTATTGTGTTCTTTCACCCTGTTTTATAAATTCTCAGTCAAGCCAATGTACAAACGTTGAGGACAATTCTTGCTTCTCAGAACATAAACTGTGTGCATTACTTGGAATAACTATTTTCTGCTACGCCCATAGCTTACTAAGATTACGGTGGGGCTTCGCAGCAATTCTTCTTCTCCTGTTTAGAGAAATGGCTGTTGCTTCGTAACTCAAACACTAAAACGCTTATGTGAGAAAAACTCGTTGCTTCGTAGCTCAAACATGAAAATGTTTGAGCGAAGAAGAACGGAGAGGCTGGGATTCGAACCCAGGGGCCAGGTTTCCCCAGCCAAATCATTAGCAGTGATTTGCTTTCGGCCGCTCAGCCACCTCTCCAAAAATTAGCATCTATAAGTAAGTTTAGTTCATAGTTCATGGTTCATGGAAAAGAGCAGGTCCCAATGCTGTGCACTGTGAACTGTTATCTGTGAACTAACTTATTTCTGCCTCTTCTTTTTGAAAAAGCTACTTAATAACTCCCCGCATTCTTTGGCCAGAATGCCATTATTTACCTTTATATGATGGTTTAATCTTTTATTATTAGAGATATTTATAACTGAACCGCAGGCTCCTGTTTTAGGGTCTTGCGCCCCGAAAATTATCCTGTCTATACGCGCCAGGACAAGTGCTCCTGCGCACATACTACAAGGTTCAATTGTAACATACAAAGATGCCCCGTTCAACCACTTTGTCCCAAGATAACTAGAGGCAGAAGTCAAGGCAAGCATCTCTGCATGTGCGCTTGGGTCTTTTAAACGCTCTACCTGATTGTGACCCCGGGAGATGATCTTTCCCTGATAAACAATGACTGCCCCTACCGGCACCTCATCTTCATCGAAAGCGGTTTTAGCCTCTTTCAAGGCTTCAGCCATGTAGTTTTCGTCGATTTTGTTCATAGGAAGGAAAATGCGTTAGGTATTATTGTGGCCTTGTGGCCCACAGAATTATCAAATAAATGCGCCCAACTGGAGTGATTCGACGCGCTCCCCTAGGCTTATCAAAGGGTCGCTTGCTCACCACAAGTCGAACCATCCTGAGCAAATGAACCCGCAGGGCGAATGTATCGAAGGATAAAACCTAAATGCGCCCAGCTGGAGTTGAACCAGCAACAACTTGCTCCGTAGGCAAGTGCTCTATCCAATTGAGCTATGGGCGCAAGATATTTTGTCAATATCGCACATAGCGAAAGTTCCTTTATCCAACGACAAGGCAAGCTTAATTTTGCTTGCCGCGGAGTCCCGAGGGCTAGATGCCGAGGGATTGAGCTATGGGCGCAAGATATTTTAAATCTTCAGGTCTAATATTATATCCTAAGCGAAATTCTATTCAAGATTAATATTTACTTAATAACCAATATAGCCGCTTTTTATCATACCATAACCATTGACTTATTACTTGCGAATGTTAAGATAAACATTATGAAAAGAATACTTATCATATTTGAGAATATCGCCCATGGCTTAAGGCGACTGCCATGGCTGAATAGAATCAGACCACACTTAAGGAAACTCGAGCCCCTGCATGCAGCCATATTAAAGTTGGCCTTTAAAAACAAGGTTGTAAGGATAATAGACGGGATAGGCCACGTATACATTCACAACAGACACAAAGAATTCTTTTTAGACCCGCCCCTTAAAGAGATTACCTGGTGGAAAAAGATAATAGACGAAGTAAGGCCCGGAGATACTGTAGTTGATGCCGGTTCATATATTGGGATCCTTGCTGTTTTGCTCGCCAAAAAAACAGGAGAATCCGGAGAAGTCATAGCATTTGAGCCTAACCCGGTAAATTTCGAAGTATTAAAAGAAAATATTGCATTGAACGAAGTTTTAAACATAGTTAAACCATTGAATATCGCACTGGCTGCCAACAAATCTATACTGAGAATAAATAAAGAATTTTCAGAAAGCCACATTATCAGCCATACGGAAAATAACTCCGGTGCATCTTTTACGGTTGAATCACAGGCCATGGATAATATCTTTACTGAAAAGAAAATCGATATATTAAAAATAGATACTGAGGGATTCGAAATGGATATTCTCCTTGGCGCAAAGAACATATTACTGCGGGAATCCGGTTACCCAAGATTTATTGCGATAGAATGCCACCCATATTTGTGGCCTAATTACGGTGTTGATAGCCATAAACTAACCGCCATACTTAAAAACGCCGGCTATAACATTCAAATACCAAGCCTACCTTCCGGCATCACTTTGGATAATATTGACTACAGCTGGATAATTTATGCCTCTAAAAAATAACTAGGATGCATTGCCCCTGATGATAACCGTGCTATAAATACACTATATCTTCGGGATGGTAAAGAGAGAGAAATAACAACATATAATCCTTCAAATGGCGGGTAAGCAGGAAATTGTTTCTTATGTGTTCTTTGCCGTTTGTTCCAAGGCGCTTTGCGTATTCGGGGCTGTTCAATAACTGCTTTATTTCAAACGCAGCTCCTTCTATAGAATGACAAAGCAGCCCAGAATACTTATGTTTGATCTGCAATGGTATGCCTCCGACGTTAGAGGCAACAACAGGTTTTGCTTTCCATAAGGCCTCGGAAACGGTCAATCCAAATCCCTCTTTTAATGATTTCTGTACCAATACAGCTGAGGCCCTCTGAAGGGCATTGATCTCGATGTCGTTTTGCGGCATAAGCAAAATATGTATATCCTTATCTCCCTGAGAATGCTCTCTGACTTCTTCAAGGACTTTAATACCTTCCGGATCATCGCTGGCCGTGCCGCCTGCCAATATAAGGCGGCAATCAATATATTTCTTTACCAGCTTATATGCCTTTATTACCCCTATCGGATCCTTGAGCCTGTCAAAACGCGAGATCTGTGTAACTATAGGCTTATCATCCGGCACGCCGTATTTCCTGAGTACTGCTGCAATCAGGTCCTCAGGCAGTTCTTTATTTTTATCGCTTAATGGATCTATAGACGGAGATATCAAAAACTGCCTTATGGGCAATTTTTGTGAAAATCCCGGAGTAGAAAATACGACAGAATCATACTGCACTATATATTCCCTAAGAAAATCCCAAAGTTTTTTATTAGGCTCTGAGACATCAATGTGGCATCTCCACAACCATTTATTTTGGGCTTTCTTCTTGATTAACGCAATGGGCTGGGGGTCATGGATAAACACAATATCCCCGTAAGTGTTTACCTCTTCGATATTCTTATTGCTGGTCTCAAGGAAAATATCAAAATCCTTTTGCGTGATATCCTCTCTGCGCCCATGCAAGGCGTTATGAAATTTCTTGGTAACATCAAAAAACTGCTCCCCGCCTTTAATCAGGTCCCAGCGGCAATCAACGCCTAATTCTTTTAACAAAGGAACCATCCTGTTTAAAATCTCCGCTACCCCGCCTCCTACCGCAGTTGAATTAATATGCTGGATCACTTTGCCTTTTAGCCTGTCAGCAACAAGCTTTAAGTCTTCAATAACAGATTCACCGACTATAGAAACATATTCTTCTATCTTTACCATATCACTTTATCTTTCTTTCAACCATAGCTACAATTTTACGCCTAAGGTCTTCAAGTGTATACGTGTAAGGGTCAAGGCGTGAAATCCCATCTGCCAGCTCTTTATCCCCCAAGGAAGTATCTATCCAGTAAGAAAAATCATTGGCCTTCTTTTCAAGCCTGAGCCTTGCCTCAAAAATATGGAAATAAATCGAATCTATTGTTATTTTTTTAAGGATCTCAGCAAATTCTTTTAGATTTGCGGCAATATAATTAGTGGGAAAGACAAAACTTACTGATTTTGCAAAATGGAATTCCTCGCCCTTGTGCGCAAACCTTAGTTTTGCAGTCGGGTCTTCTTCGAGGTAATTTTCAATCGTTTCAATGATTTTCTCGCGCAGGCTGCGTATGGTCGGGTATTGTATGGTATCAACGCTGGCCAGCCTCTCTCCCAAATCATCCTCTCCGAGTATCTCTACGGCCCAATAAGAAAAATCATTCGGCGGTTCAGGAGAAAATTGCTGATGCTGCTGCAAAAACCTGTGTGTATGATGATATATGCTCGAACCGGGGACTTCTTTGATTAAATTAAGCAGCTGCGTCAGGGTTGAGGCCCTAAAACCTGTAAGCTCGGTAAGATGCAGCCTTGTATAAAACCTGAATGGTTCTTTTGCTGCGGTTATTTCCGGCATGTTAAGCGCCCTCCAAAAACTTGATAATTTCTTTCAAAAAATGCTTAACCTGGCCAACGTTTCTAAGATAATATTTTGCAGATGACATTTTAGGTTTTCCGATGAAAATAGTCAACCCTTTATTTTTTAGCGTCTGGAAAGCATCTTCATCAGTCAGGTCATCACCAAGATAAATAGGAATGGCCATTTTAGCCCCAAAGCTAAAAAACTTCCTGCTCAAAAGCCAGGATACAACCTTTCCCTTATCCCAACCATTCGGAGGCATTACCTCAAAAACCTTCTTGCCATATCTGATCTTTATCTTACCCTTTATAAGATAAACCATCACGACTTCATAGAACGCCTTCTTGATAGCTGATAAAGCGCTTTTTGACGCCAGTCTGTAATGAATACCCAGAGAATATTCCTTGTCCTCTAAAATTGCCCCTTTAACACCGTTAAACTTCTTGTGTAACTTCCTCTTTATACTTTCAAGCATGCGCCTGTATCCATAAGGTATAGAACCATGGAATTTGATCTTAGGACCCTCGATCTCAAAGCCATGGTTTCCGGAATATATGATACCACGGATCCCTATTATATTTTTGATATCTTCCAAGCTTCTTCCGCTTATAATAGCCAGTTTACAATCCAACATGCCCGAAAGCTTTTCAAGCAGTGCCTTAACATCATGCGGTATTACCGCAAGCCTAGGAGTTCTCTTAATAGGGCAAAGCGTTCCGTCATAATCAAGCAGCAGAATTATCTTTTTTCCCCTTATTTTATCCTTAAATTGACGCCAATTACTTAATAAATATTTCACTATTCTTTAAATTCAAATTTAAGCAGCTCAGAGAGCACTTTGCCGGCCCATCGGAAGATATTATACTGGGAGATATGCTGCCTCATTTTAGACATTCTTCTTTTCTGCTCTTCTGTGTTTAGGCTTAAAGCCTCAAATATTTTTTCGCTGAATTGCTCGCGGTCATAAGGGTTGACCAGTATTGCGTCGGTAAGCTCTCTGGATGCGCCGGTAAACTGGCTAAGGACAAGTACCCCCTGTTCATCAGAACGGCTGGAAATAAATTCTTTTGCCACTAAGTTCATGCCGTCATGCAAAGAACTTACGATACAAACACTGCCCATCCTGTAAAATGCCAGGGCTTCAGAAAAAGAAAGGTGCCTTCTGACAAGCACTATCGGCTTCCAGGTGTCTGTTGAATGCCTCCAATTGATCTGCTCAACCAAAGCATTAATCTCATCATTAAGCTGTTTATACCTTGGAATATGTATTCGGCTGATCTCGCCCATCTGCAAAAATAATATTTTTTCTTTAAGTTCAGGGTGCCTCTCCAGCAGAGCATCCATAGCAAGGAGCCTTTCCGGGATCCCCTTGGTATAATCAATCCTGTCTAAGCCCAATATTATTTTATATCCTTCAAGGGAATATTCCTGGCGCAATTCTTCTTGGATGCTTTTGACTAAGGATGAATTTGATGCCATACTAATACCATCAAAATCGACGCTTATCGGATAAGGCCTGATCAGAGTTTCGTGCCCTGATTTAATTACGGAAAATCTTTCCCTGTCAATCTTGCTCTCGATCTCCCTGTCAATAACATCGATAAAATTATCACAATGATAACGTATATGGAATCCCAAAAGATCATTGGCCAAAAGCCCCTCAAGAAGCTCTTTCTTCTGCGGGCATATCCTGAAAGTTTCTTGATTAGGCCATGGGATATGCCAGAAATGCGTAATTATCAATTGGTTGGGAGCCATCTCTTTCAGGTATTTAGGCAGCAAGCATAAATGATAATCTTGTATCCATACAAATGCCTTCTTATTCCCTATCTCATCAATAACGGCTTTGGCAAATTTTTTATTTACTTCCTTATAGCATGACCAATCATTCTCCCTGAACACCGGCCTCTGGAAAGCCATATGGCAAAGCGGCCATAATGCTTCATTGGAATAGCCGTAATAATATCCGTTCTCCTCTTCTTTGGTGAGCCAAACTCTCTTTAAAACATAAGCAGGGTTTTCAGGAGGGACCATTAACTTACCGTTAGTATCCGCTACTTTACGGTCAGCCTCTCCATTACCAAATGCCACCCAAATCCCCTTGCATGCCTGCATGACCGGATCAAGGGCAGTTATGACGCCTCCTGCACCGCGCTGATATGTAATTTTGCCTTTTTTATAAATATGAATGTAGGGCTGGCGGTTAGAAACTACTATAAAGCAATAATCCGCCATCTTTTCCTTAATCAGTTCTTGCAAACTTTCCTTACTCCACATACTGCCTCTCCTTCTCGCTAACCCAACCTTAAAGAAAGGTCAAAAAGGCTTTTGACCAAAAAAGACTGGATGAAGATAATCAGTAAAAATGCGATTATTGGTGAAATATCAATTCCAAACTTCAGACCTAATGGGAGCATTCTCCTGATCGGGTTTAAAATGGGCTCGGTTACCTTATACAGAAACTGGACTATCGGATTTAATGGGTCGGGGTTTACCCAGCTTATCAACGCACGTATCAATACCATCCAATACAAGGCTGTAAGCAGCATATCCGTTACCCTGGCTAAACTAGCTAAAAAGTTAGATAATATAAACATTTATGCTTCTGCCTTTTCTTGGCTGTAATTTATGGCCCTTATCGGATAAGGGATATTAATATGCTCTTTAGCATATCTTTCATGGAGTTTCTTTATGAATTCATGCTTGACCAGATATTGGTCAACAAACTCCCGGCATCTTAAAATAACAGTAAAACCAATGCTGAAATCTCCGAAGGTGTGATATCTTATAAAAGGTTCGAATCCGGGGACTCCTCCGTTAACCTCTTTCATTATCTGGCTTGCCACTTCACAGGTGATTTTTTCAACTTTTTTAAGATCGCTTCCATAGTGCACTCTGACTTCTATTAAAACTGCCATCTCTGTATCGGGTAAGTAAAAGTTAGTAATAATTGCCTGGGCGAGCTTTGCATTCGGCACCAGTACCACGTTATTAGGCAGCATCCTTATTTTAGTTGTACGCCAGTTTATATCGATGACATAGCCTTCCTGTCCGCTATCCAGCTTTATATAATCTCCTATTCTTACTTGCCTGGATATGGTGATATGGAAACCTGCGAATAGATTAGAAAGGGTATCTTGTAATGCTAAGGCTACTGCTAAGCCGCCGACGCCAAGAGTAGCAAGTATGGGGGTAATGGATATCCCAAGACCGTTAAGAATTACAAGTATGCCGATTATAAATATAATTATTCTGCTGATATTCTGGGTAAGGGATGTTATCGGCAGGGTTCCGGCTATTTTATTGGCGTAAACCTGGATTATCCTAGCAATTATATTAGCTAAGACAATAGTCACTGAGGCAATGCCTAAGACCACCAATATTTTACTTGCAATATGCGTTGCGCCTTCCGGCAAATCTGAGAACTCCAGTGCGAAATATATACCAAACATCATGCACCAAATGATAAATGGTGTTTTCGTTGATGAAATAATGATGTCGTCAATCTGCGACCTGGTATTACGGGCAAGACGGCTAAGCTTGCTAAATACTATAGATCTTAGCATATAGCCGGTAATAATGCTTGCTAAGAAGATAACCGCCGGGCCAAATAACTTCAGAATAACAGGAAAATCCAGGTTGAAATTCATATGGTACCTCTCTTATGGTTGTTTCGGTATTTTGGTAATGAACTGTGGTTGTCTTGGATTTTTCGCAAGCGGAGATGTTCAAAAGAATAAGCCAAACTATTACTGTTTTATTATGTAATAATTTGGCTTATTTGTCAAGCTGTGAAAAATAAAATAAAGCTTTAAGGCCTAAACAGGTTAAGAAAATCCTCGCCTGAAACAAAACTATTTTGTTTACAATCTGTTAGAATATTATGCCTTTACGTATTTCTCGATTTCAGACAATAATATATCCGGCTTGACAGGCTTCTCCAATACTGCTTTTACGGGCAGCCAATCATTATCGGCCTCAAAACTAAAAGGCAGGTTCATATCTTTCTTGATACCGGTTATTATAATAACCGGTATTTTATTTAAATCCTTGGAGCTCTTAAATTGCTGCGCCAGATCAAAGCCTTCTGTCTTGGTTGTCATCATGACGTCAAGCAGTATCAAAGAAGGTTTTATTGACTTGGCTTTATCCAAACCGTCTTTACCATTGGCTGAGGTAGAGACAGAATAACCTTTAGCTTCTAACAGCATAGAAATAGCCTCTCTAAAATCCGCATCATCATCAATAATAAGTATCTTACCCGGCATTACTTCCTCCTTTTATTAATGGGACGATAATTCCCTGTTTTTATTTTCAATCTTAACGAGACCTTTTGAAAAAGGCTGCAGTATCCGGTCTAAAATCCCGGAAAAATACGCGATTATTATACCATAGTTTGTTATTGGTACATTCTCTTTTTTTGCCCGCTCTATCCTATACAATAACTCCCTGCGGTTTATCATGCACCCCCCGCAGCTTATTATCAGGCTGAAACGCTTAATGTCCTCGGGGAAATCACCGCCTGCAGAAACTTCAAAATGCAGGTCTTTTTTTGTCTTATTGAGTAACCATGTGGGTATTTTGGTCCTGCCGATATCCTCGGCCTGGACGTGATGCGTGCAAGCCTCGGAGATAAGCACCTCATCCCCGTCTTTTAATTCTTCAATCGCATATACGCCCTCAATAAACGCATTCAAATCGCCCTTATGCCTTGCAAAGACCGTTGAAAAAGATGTCAGCGGGATATCTTGAGGCAGGATATCTTTAACAGTATCGAATACCTGCGAATCGGTTATAACGACTTTGGGTTTATCCTTAAGTGCTTTTATTGCTTGGCCCAGTTCCGTTTCTTTAGTTACATATGCGATAGCGTTCCTGTCAAGCACATCCCTCATTACCTGAACCTGAGGCAGGATAAGCCTTCCCTGCGGCATAGCGCTGTCTATGGGGCAAACCAGGACAACGGTATCTCTTTCCTCTATAATATCGGCGACCAACGGCACCGGTGACCAGTGGGCGGGCGCTAATTCCATTATCTTTTTTTTAAGCTCATCTATACCTGTGCCTAATTTTGAGCTGGCTTCTATATATTCATAACCCTTTGCCTGCAGATAAATGACAGCATCCCGGCCATCCAGTTCGCATTTGTTAACAACAAAAAGGAAAGGGAGTTTCTTCTGGATAAAGACCCCTACCAGCTCTTCCTCAAAATTATCTATTCTTGTATCCGGAGTTACAACTATTATTCCTACATCGGTTTTTCTTAATACCTTTTGCGTCTTCTTTACCCTTTCTTCGCCCAAAACCCCTTCATCATCTATACCGGCAGTATCGATTAACATACACGGCCCTATAGGCAATATCTCCATTGCCTTATATACAGGGTCCGTAGTAGTGCCGGCCACTTCCGATACTATAGCAATATCCTGATTAGTCACTGCATTGATAAGGCTGGACTTCCCGGTATTTCTTTTACCAAAAATGCCTATGTGCAGCCTGTTGCTTGCCGGGGTTTTATACATATGCTTCATCTTCCTTCTTTAAAGAATCGCCTCTGGAGAAATCCAAATGCCTGTTTATCGGTTTAACAAAATTATCCATACACTTTACGCAAATTGATCCGGAATCATCCAGGCATCTGCGATGCGGGTATAAATCATACAATTTCTTTACTCCGGCTGGAGTAAAATTCGGCATAAGCACATTTGCTCCGGATTTAAGCGCAGCTATCCTGTAATCAGCTTCCAGGCTGCCTAAAGCTGTGGTAGCAGGGATATGAGCCGTTTTAGTAACTATCCTGGTAAGGGCTATAGTTTTAAGGGTCAAAAACACCTCTCCCTGAAGTTCGGAAGATAGCCTTGTCTGCGGATGGGGTATAAAAGGACCTATACCTACCATATCCAAATTCATCTCTTTAAAAAATAATATATCCCCGGCAATAGATTCCAAGGACTGATCTTTAAGGCCGATAATATTTCCCGAACCTAATTGATAACCCAATTCCTTAAGCTGCATTAAACACCTGATGCGGTTATCAAAACTCATACCCGGATGCAGCCTTTCATACAGAGCCTTATCAGTCGTTTCTATTTTAAGCAGATACCTGTCTGCTCCTGCTTCTCTCCATAGCTTATATTCTTCAAAACTTCTTTCACCCACGCAAAGGGTCACGGCTATATTATAGTCTGATTTTATCCGGCATATCAGCTCATAAAGCCATGCTGCGTCTAATCCGTCGTCTTCCCCGGACTGTAAAACGATTGTCTTTATGCCGTTTGAGGCTACTTGCCTGGCTGCCTGCAGTACCTCCGGCATACTTAACCTGTATCTTTTTAAGGAAGTATTATTTTTATTCAACCCGCAATATAAGCATTCGTTCCTGCATATATTTGAAAACTCAACTATCCCTCTTACGAGTATGCCTTCCCCCATAAAGGCACTACGCAGGCGTTCGGCAAATAAAAAAATATCTTCTGCCCTTGCCCTGTCAAGCTTAAGCAACTCCACGATAATACTCCTATCGGGATGTTTCTGGCTGTATATTTCTTCTAATAAACCTACATATCTAGACATACTTATCTCTGATACCTCTGCTTACCTCTTCAAGAAAAGGGATAAGCTGTTTTTTGTCCTCTTCAGGCAAAGATTTACTGACTTCATCTATTAAAGCATACCCTTGGCTTCTAACATCACCGGTTGCAAAATCATCTAAATATTCCTTCAGCGTAACTAATGCATTTATACTGCACTTGCCTTTTATGTTACCCGGCTTTGCAAGGCTCATAAACGCCTTGCCGGTGCGCTCCTTCCTGTAACAGGCGGCGCAAAAACTCGGTATCGATTTCTTCTCGATCAGCAATTTTACCATGTCATTCAGGCTGCGGTTATCGCTAAGGACAAATTGGCCCCCGCTATCTGTATCTTTATCAGCCCCCGGCTCCGCATATCCTCCCGGCGAAGTCCTTGAAGCTGCGCTTATCTGCGAAACGCCGAGATTAAACAACTCATCTCTCATCTTTGGGCTCTCCCTGGTCGAAAGTATAATCCCTGTATAGGGAACAGCCAGCCTGATTATTGCTACGAGCTTTTTAAACTCTAAATCACTGACCTTATATCTGCTGGAATCGAAGAATTCAGTTCCTAGAGCAGGTTCGATCCTTGGCACGGATATAGTATGAGGCCCTACCCCGAATTTCTGCTCAAGGCATGCAATATGTGTTAATAGCGCCAAAGTCTCAAACCTGTAATCATACAAACCATATAATACCCCAACGCCGATATCCTCAATACCTGCGGCAAACGCCCTTTCTATTGCCTCAATCCTATTATCAGGATCGCTCTTGGGGCCTTTTGGATGGAGCTGTAAATAAGTCTTATGATGATATGTTTCCTGAAAAAGCTGATAAGTCCCTATACCTGCGTCTTTTAATTTCCTGAACCCGTCTATACTTAATGGAGCACAATTAATGTTCACTCTTCTGATATAATTATTATTGAACCTGGCTGAATATATGGTCTTTATTGAATCTACGTAATAATCCGCATCCTCTTTCCCCCCGGGCTCGGATGAAACAACCAAGACTCTTTTATGCCCCATCTTCAAAAGGACCCTGGCCTGCTCAGAAATCTCTTCCTGATTAAGTTTTCTTCTTTTTATTGTCTTATTATCCGCCCTGAAAGCACAATAAGCGCAATAATTGCTGCAAATATTATTGATATAAAGAGGCGCAAACAACACAACCCTGCTACCGTAAATCTCATTTTTCACCCTTGAGGCAGCATCAAATAGCATAGATGTGCTTTTTTGGCCCTCCACAGATAAAAGTTTAGCTACCTCATCAAGCTCCAGGCGTTTCAAAGAGACACTTTTAGCAAGGATACTCTCAATCTCCTGGGTTGATACGGACTTTGCGCCTGAAAGTTGCGTGTATATTTTTTCCTCATTGATATATTTCATCGGTAAAAACCTATCCTTTTTTACGGTATTCCTTTAAAATAGATACTACTTTTTCAGGATTAAGTTCTCCGTGTATCTTGCCGTTAATCATTATTACCGGAGCAAGGCCGCATGCGCCCAAACATCTGGCTACCTGCAGAGTAAAAAGCTTATCTTCGGTAGTCTGATCTATATCTATATTTAGCTCTTTTTTTATTGCCTCCAGCACATCATTAGCCCCCTTGACATAGCAGGCAGTACCTAGACATATGGAAATAACATATTTGCCTATCGGCTCAAGGTTAAAATAATGATAAAATGTCGCTACGCCCCAGATATGGGCAGTCGGGATACTCATCCCTTGAGCAACTTCATCCATTATCTCTTTGCTTAAATACCCATAAAGCCCCTGGGCTTTATGCAATATGGCTATAAGCTGCGATTCAGGGTAATCCCTGTTCTTGCAATCGGCAATAAAATCTTTCAACTCCTGTAATTTTGTATCCTGGCTTGCTATCATGTATGGCTTCCTTTCCTTATCTTATATGCGCTGTGGACGGTATTATCCCCTTGGGCTCTTTTGCCTTATAATGCGTATGCAATAATTTGTGCGAAACAGGCCCAAGCGGCCTTCCGAGAAATTCTTTATAGATCCTCTGAATATCCGGATTTTCGTAACTTCGCCTTATTGTCCTTGAGCGGTCCAGGCCGTATAATGCTTCGGCTCTTTTCTTAAGGCATTCTTCATCAAGCGGTATAGAGTTAGAGCTGGCATATGGCTGGCCCCCTCCTCCGATACATCCTCCCGGACAACCCATTATTTCAATAAAATGATAGCGTCCCGGCTCCTTACGCACTATATCAAGAAGGTCACAGGCATTGCCCAGGCCATGAGCGACAGCGACCCTTATTTCATTTCCATCCATAACAAGCTTACCTTCTTTTATACCCTTAAAACCTCTTATGTCATTGACTTCTATATCCATAAGCGTTTCCCCGGTATATAACTCATAAGCTGTCCTGATAGCGGCCTCCATTACGCCTCCGGTAACTCCGAATATCACACCTGCCCCTGAAGACAATCCTAACGGAGTATCAAAATGCTCCGGCTTGATATTAAGAAAATCAATACCTGCAGATTTTATCATCCAACCTATCTCGCGTGTAGTTATCACCATATCTGTTGTCTGCATGCCATCAACCGATAATTCCGGCCTTTGGGCTTCATATTTTTTTGCCGTGCAGCACATTATTGCCACAGATAATATCTTTCCGGGGTCGGCTTTGATCTTTTTTGCAAAATATGTTTTAAGCAGGGCGCTCATCATCGACATTGGAGATTTACATGTAGATATATTATCGATAAGGTCAGGATAAAACTGCTCCACACATTTCATCCAGGCGCTTGAACATGAAGTAATCATCGGGAGTTTACCCTTGCCCTGTATTCTTTCCAGGAACTCATTGGCTTCTTCCATAATTGTAAGGTCGGCGGAAAACTGCGTATCAAAAACATAATCAAAACCCAGCCTTCTTAAAGCCGCTGCCATCTCCCCTTCCATTATTCTGCCGGGTTCAAGCCCGAAAGCTTCACCGATAGCAGCCCTTACAGAAGGAGCTATCTGAGCGATTTTAATTATCGAATCATCGTTAAGCTTATTAAACAATTCCTGCGTGTGGTTTTTCTCAACAAAAGCTGCCGTAGGACAGACATTAATACACTGGCCGCAGGTGGTACAGACACTTTCTTTAAACGGCATATCATAAGCCGGGATCACAACTGTTTTAAATCCCCTATGTGCATACTGGATTGCGTTTGCCTTCTGAATCTCAGAGCACATACGCACGCATCTTCCGCAAAGGATGCATTTATCAGGATCCCTGATAACAGAAGTAGAAGAAAGGTCCTTATCGTAATGTTTTCTCTCCCCCTCAAAATGGCGTTTGCGTATCCCCATTGCATAAGCAAGCCTTTGCAATTCACAAATTCCGTCTCTTTCGCACGTATGACAATCCTGAGGATGGTTATCAAGTATCAGCTCGACTATATCACGCCTGGCTTTACGTAATTCATTTGTATCGGTGTATATCTTCATGCCTTCAGATACCGGAAAAGCACAAGATGCTATGTAATTCTTCGCGCCTTCTACCTCTACAATACAAACCCTACAGGCGCCTTCAATAGATAGCTTAGGATGATAACAAAGGCGCGGGATCTTAAAGCCTACGCTGTCGGCGGCCTGCATGACAGTCTGATTATCGTTAACCTTATAAGGTTTATTGTTAATATATATAGTTATGATTCTCTTTTCCATAATTAATAGCTCCTTAAGATTTCACCACAGCGCTGAATTTACAAGCCTCAAAACAGCGCCCGCATTTTATACATTTATCCTGGTTTATTGAATGCAGCTGTTTTAAACTGCCTGTTATGGCCGAAACAGGACAGGCGCGCTTACAGGCACCGCAACCGATACATTTTTCGATAATAGTATAACTGACCAAATTAACACACTCTCTCGCCCTGCATTTTTTTTCTTTTATGTGTTCTTCGTACTCCTGCCTGAAGTTCTTAATCGTGCTTAATACCGGATTAGGAGCAGATTGTCCCAATCCGCACAATGAAGCCTTCTTTATCATGCTACCTAAGCGTTCTAACTTATCGATATCATCTTCTGCTCCGTTACCCTGGCTGATCCTGTTTAAAATCTCTAACATCCTTTTTGTCCCTTCCCTGCAGGGAGTGCACTTGCCGCAAGATTCATTCTGCGTAAACTCAAGGAAAAATTTTGCCATCTTGACCATGCATGAATCTTCATCGATTACGATCATCCCTCCTGAGCCCATAATAGAGCCGGCAGCAGCAAGGGATTCATAATCTATCCTGGTATCAAGATAATTTTCCGGCAGGCACCCTCCTGAAGGACCTCCGGTCTGCACTGCCTTAAATTTTTTATTATTCGGTATACCTCCCCCTATATCGAATATTATTTCACGCAAAGTTGTCCCCATGGGCACTTCTACTAAACCGGTGTTTTTCACCTTGCCTGCCAAAGCAAAAACTTTTGTTCCTTTGCTTTTTTCTGTCCCTATAGAACTAAACCATTTGGCGCCGTCAAGTATTATGACCGGAATATTTGCCCATGTCTCGACGTTGTTTATCAATGTCGGCTTACCAAAAAGCCCTGAAATTGAAGGATAAGGCGGCCTGGGCCTGGGCATACCGCGGCAGCCTTCAATCGAATGGATAAGCGCGGTCTCTTCCCCGCAAACAAATGCACCGGCGCCCAGTCTTATCTCAATATCAAATGAAAAATCAGACCCTAAAATATTCTTTCCCAATAGGCCGTAGTCCCTGGCTAATGCAATCGCTTTTTCAAGCCTCTTTATAGCTAATGGATACTCAGCGCGTATATATATAATACCCCGGCTTGAACCTATTGCATAACCGCCGATTATCATGCCTTCGATCACTGTATGAGGATCTCCTTCTATAGCGCTTCTGTCCATGAATGCTCCGGGGTCTCCTTCATCTGCATTACAAATGACATATTTTGCATCTCCCTGCGCCTTAGACGTAAACTCCCATTTTAAGCCTGTGGCAAACCCCGCTCCGCCTCTTCCGCGCAAGCCGGATTTCTTGACTTCGTCTATGACCTGCTGCGGGCTCATGTCGGTAACGACTTTTGCAAGAGCCTCATAACCTCTCAACGCAATATAATCATCAATATTCTCGGGATCAATGATGCCGCAGTTTCTTAGGGCGATCCTCATCTGCTTGCCGAAGAATGCAATATCGCCGAAGATCCTGAAGAACCTGTTATATAGATGATCTTCATCTATGACTAACCTCGATACGGGACGGCCATTCAAAAGATGATTCTCTACTATTTCCGGGATATCTTTTTCATGCACCGAGCCGTACATGGTATAGCCGGGATTTACGATCATTATCGGGCCTTTATCGCACATCCCCAAGCAGCCGGAAAGCTTGATTTCTACCGCATTATGTATACGGTATTTATCAAGCTCTTTCTGGATAATCGTTTCGAGGTCCTTGGATTTCTTATGCATGCATGTAGGGCCGTCGCATAATGTTATTACGAACTTATCGGGCTTCTTTGTTTTTTGCTTGATCATGTAATTGCCTTTCTTATGCTGATTATAATCAGATTATTTGATGACCCATTCTTCTATAATTTCGCCTTTTTTAAGATGGCGTTCAATTATATCTTTCGCCTTTTCCCTGTTTACCTTGCCATATTTTACGGGGATCCTGCCTTCCTCAACTACCTCTACGGTCGGCTCGAGATTGCATCTACCGGCGCAACCCTTCTTGCTTAAATAGACATCCGGCAGGCCATTCTTTATGGCACTCTCAAATACTTCCATTACTTCGCTTGAGCCTGCGGCTATTTCACAAGTAGCCATACCGACATACACTCTCTTCGTAGAAAGATACCCTTTACCTATTATCCGGTTAATAGCTTCTGCCCGCATTTTCTTGATTCTTTGTAATGGCGTTAACATTGATTATCCTCCTTTTGTATCTCAAAAATAAAAGAATTCCCCTGGCTTCCAGGACGCACTTCGATAGATCCCCCGTGCTGCTCAATTATTTGCCTGGTTATAAACAACCCCAAGCCGGTGCCTTTTGAGCTCCGCGTCTGGGCGTTATCCAGCCTTGAAAAACGCCTGAAAAGTTTGTCCACATCCTCCGCTGATATAGGATATCCGTCATTATATACTTCGATACTTATAGAGTTGGCATCGACTTTGCTACTCAGTATTATTCTACCGTTATTCTTGCCGTATTTTATAGCATTGCTGATCAAATTATTCGCCACAATAAGCATGAGGTCTCTGTCTAAAACCGCCTTCAGATTGTTTTCTATATTATCCACGATATTGATACCGGCTTCATTTATCTGCTTCTGAAACGTCTCCAAAGAAACATCAAAAATTTCTTCCTTCAGCAATACCTCTGATTTATTCACTGTCATTTCGCCTTTTTCTATCCGGCTCAGGCTCAAAAAGCTTCTTACCGTGGAATCAAGGTAGTCAAGATTCCTGGTTATTGAATTCAGCGCTTTCTGCTGCTTAAAATTCACCATACCCAAAAGCCCGTCACGGACTGTATATGTATTTAAAATAGTAGAAGACAATATCCCTTTTAGCTCGTGCGAAACAAAGCTGATTAAATCAAGATACCTTTTGTTTAGCGTTAACATCTTATCGTTAGAAAGCCTGAGCTCTTTATAGCTCTCATTCAATTTATCTGCCATATCGTTAAAAGATTCGGCCAGTTTGTTAAGCTCTGTTACGGAGGTGTCAGAAGTCACGTGCGAATCAAAGTTGCCAGCAGTAAACCTTTCTATTACATTGACTATGCCGGTAACAGGCCTGGAAATAACAGACGCCAGGAATATTGAGAACATCGAGACTAAGGCAACTGTGGAAATTAATATAAGTAAGAAAACTAACAGTATATTCCTGGCAAGGACATGGAAAGGTGCCTCCAGTAAACCCACATAGAGTATGCCTATTGTCCTTCCGTTTATATCCTTGATAGGCTCGTAAGCGGTAAGATACCAGTTATTGACGACAAAAGCCCTGTCCACCCAGGAAGAGCCGCCATTCATAACCCTGTCATATACGATCTTGGATACCCTGGTGCCAACCGCCCTCTGGCCTTTGTTATTCAGGACATTTGTAGTTATTCTTATATCATCATAGAAAATAGTTACGGTACCCAGCGGCTTGTCCTTATATAGCTTATTCTCAAATACCAGGTTCCTGATCTTATCAACCAATTCAAAATCCCTGTTTATTATTTTACCTGCGTAAATCACCCTCCTTCCATCTGACAGAGGACGCGCATACTCAATTGCCATGGCGTTTTCCAGGGTATTTATGGTTTGAGGCCCTGCCTTAAGCGTAAATATAACGTCAATCTTTGACTTTTCATATAAGGGAGCGCCCATCTTTATCAATTCTTCTTTAGAAATGATCCTTATGCCTCCTGCCTTCTGCCGTTTAAAAGCCGCATCCAAAATTCCATCACCGGAATCAAACCTGGAAGCTTGATCCACGACAAAGATATAATCAAAACCGAGCTTGTTTTTTATCTCATTAAGGTTATCTGAAGCAGACACAATATCAAGCATCTTACCCATCAAATTTACTTCATCATACAATACCATCCTTGCCGCCTTGAGGCTCTCCTGCACCTGGCGTTGTGACCTCTTTATTATATCGTTCTTAATTACTCCGTAACCAAGGATAGCAATGCATATGCTGAATGAGAAAATCACCAGCAGAAAAGACCAAAGTAGGGTTTTCTTAAGGGTTCTTGGTTTCATAATTATTTCTTGCGGTTTTTTCTGTGGCATGTACATAATAAACGACATTTTCAAGCTCCGATGCCAGGTTAATGTTGTTAATTACAATGTCATCGCTGGCCCTTAACCTTATAGGGGCAAAATTTAAAACTCCTTTTATCCCGGCAGAAGCAAGGATATCCAATACTTGCTGCGCAGCTATCTCGGGCACGGCAATAATGCCTATGTTTATATTATTGTTCTTTATGAAATCTTTGAGCTCCTCCAGGGGTAAAACAGGTATCTTAGTTTCTTTATGGTATTTCGAAGGGTCAATATCAAATGCAGCCACTATTTCAATGCTCTCTTTCTCAAAACCTTTATAATTCATCAAAGCTGTGCCGATATTACCGGCTCCGACAATTATTACCTTCTGTATTTTATTTGTACCGAGTATGGAGTTAAGGCTTTCAAGTAAAGCATCGATCTGATATCCGCCCCTCTTATTACCTGTTGAAATGGCAAAAAGAGAAAAATCCTTTCTTACTTGAGCCGGAGTTACCCCAACAGCGTCAGCAAGATTATCCGAGAACACCTTAACAAATCCAAGCGATTTCAGCCTAAAAAGCGCACTTTTGTATCTTGATAGCCGATTTATTGTGCTTTTACTCATAGTTTTTGCTCCTTTCATCACAATAACTATAGTAAATATACCATATGTTCATGGTTTGTCAATATTTTTTGTGATTTATTTCACTAAAATATCTAAAAAAATAGGGCATCTCTGCCCCCTTTATATCGCACTTTCTATGAACTATGAACTAACTTACCTTTAACACCCAAATCCCCATAACCACCAATGTAACACCAATAAATTTAACCGGAGTAAAACTTTCATTCAATAAAAGAATACCGAGAAGAAATGAAATAAAAGGGTAGCTTCCGGAGATAGGAACGACTTTTGAAACATCGCCTTTCTTAAGCGCATTATAAAAAGCTATCTGTGCAACAAAACTAGCTAAAATTCCGGCTAGTATCAGGAAAATCTTCGAGCGGATATCAACTGATTTTATTTGCGCTGGCTTTAAGAAAAATAACAGTGAAAGCAGGCCTATCACTACCCCGATGCATCGATAGAACAATCCTACCAATGGATCGGTCCTAAGCAATCCTAATTTTTCAAGAAGCGGGACACACCCCCAAATAGCAGCAGCTAAGATTGCCCATAAAAATGCATTCATTAATAACTCCTTGTCGGGTCGTTTTACGCTCGCTTAAGTACCGTTTTAATTTTGCTTGTCGCATCTTGTAAGGTACTACGCTCGCTACGACCCTTGTCGGGTCGTTTTACGCTCGCTTAAGTACCGTTTTAATTTTGCTTGTCGCAAAATTAAAACGGAGAGACAGGGATTCGAACCCTGGGACCCTTGCGAGTCACACGCTCTCCAGGCGTGCCCGTTCAACCGCTCCGGCATCTCTCCATAATTTCTCAAATTTAATTTATACTCAGCAGCTCAAATACAAAAATGTTTAAGCGCAGAACTTATCGCTGCGCAGTCCTGGCATAGCACTTGTGTGTATTAAGAAAGAACGTAGTTGCTTCGAAGCCCCACCGTATTTTTTGCATGCATCAGGGCGAAGAAGAACGGAGGCGGGAGGATTCGAACCCCCGATCCCTTTAGGGGATAATCGCTTTCGAGGCGACCGCCTTCAACCACTCAGCCACGCCTCCAAGAATTTTGTATCGGTATTATGTCAGGCCCCCATCTTGCATCCAGGCCAGGATTTTAAATTTATCCTACAAATCAGCGCCTGTCAAACCATTTTCTTCTATCCGGCTAACCGCCGACATTAATAAAAGCAATAACTATCCCGCAAAATATCATCAAGGAGGCAAATATCAGCTTAGCATTATATACATAACAAGCTGACTCTTTGCCATTAACGATCAATTTTTTAATTTCGATAAAAGGAACTGGTGCACGCCGGTACCAACCGACTACCTCTGCCTCCTGATCTATGTATTTAGCTGCCCTTAGCAGTCCAAAAAAGAAATTTATTATCCCAAGAGGCTGACGGTAATCAAGAAAAATTATCCCGGTATCATCCTGGAGTACGAAATCTTCGGAGAAAATTAAGCCGGGGATACCTCTGCCTATAATCTTGCCTTTAACTTTACAAGGTACAGGCCGTATTGCAGATACCTTTATTTTACGCAATAGGCTATTTATAGTCATAGGGGAAAACTCCGTAGAAGAATAGCTATAAAAAACATTTATGAGGTATGCAATACCAACTATGAAAATAGCTACCCCGCTATAAAAATAGTTAACTTTAAGCACAATTAATGCCATCCCTGCTATTAAAGCCAATATTGGAAGGCCCTTAACAAAAATATCCAGCAAGAAATCATCCCAATAAGATTCAGGTCTACGCTCATTAAACTCAATATATGGCTCTCTGCCTAACACAACAGACTGGTTACTAAGATATTTTATTCTTTTAGCAATCAATGGATGCGTTGATTGTAATTCGTAATATGCTGCCCACGGATTCCAAAGATCCCATTTTGCAGCATCTCTCAATTTGTCTTTATCAACCTCCTGGCCCATGTTCCTGGCGCCGGAATGCCCGGCTATTGCTAATATATTAGCAGTTTTAGAATCAAATATGCCCATGGGGCCGATGGCATTGATATTTACATTTCTTTTTTCTTCCGTAATCCTGCTTTTAGACCTGTCGCTGCCTGCAAGGCCATAGCCTATTTTAACTAAAGCCGAAGCCAAATCATTAGGGTTTGCTGTTACTTCTCCGGAGAACCTATCGGCAAAATACTCTCTGATACGGGAAAACCACAGGACAACAAATTCGCTGATAATATAAAGCAGATATGAAATAAGCGCCATAGCCAGCCTGTAAGGTGCAGATTTATCATTACCCCTGCTTTTCATGCGTATCAAATTCCGGTAAATGTAATACATAATAAGAGGGACAAGCTGGGCAAGAGTCATTATCAGCATATCCCAATGCACGGCATGCCCGATCTCGTGGGCAACAACTGCCTCTGTTTCTTTTTCGCTAAGCAGGTCTAACAACCCCTGTGTCACAACAATTCTGGCATTATTTGGATGATGCCCATATGTGAATGCATTAGGGGAACCGTCTGCGATAATGCCCATGCGCGGAAAGTCGATGCCTTTTTGAGTACAAACTCGGCTTATAAAATTCTTTAAGTGAACCGGTAACTCATCCTGTCTTATCCACCTGACTTTATAAAATAATTTTAGTGAAAAATCCATCAAGAACGGCCCCAAAAGAAAATGGATAGCTACCGTTACAACCCCTATAAGTAAAGCAAATGAAGAAGGAATAAAACCAAACTCTACCAGTGCGATCAGAAACAGGCCAAGCAACGCATACATGCCGAATAAAACCATGCCTGAACGGACAGATAAATTAGGTAGCGGCAACAATATCCTGGAATGCGACTGAGCCGAAGCGCCAAACATAGTATCGTCAATATCAATCCTTACTTTTATACCGGGCAACTTATTTATCTCATCCCTGTCCAGCCATATTCCCTCTGTATCCGGGCAATAATCGATATGCAGGCCTTCCATAATCGCCAGTTCCAGCATCGGCTTGCCATTAACAGGAGAAATCCTTTCTGATGTTTTGCCCACTTTAACTGCCTCATCAATTTTAGCTTTCAAATATGATGGGACCTTTGTGAAATGATAAATCTCATCTTTATCCAGCCAAATCCCAAAACATTTAGGGCAAAAATCAACCTCTACTCCCTGCTTGGTAAAAACAGGCTCTAAATCTTTATCTTTGCAAATTGGGCATTTCACCTTGCGCCTCCTAACTTAATATTTCCAATCAGGATACCTCTCTGTGCCAAAATAGGCTTCAGGATAAAACTTCCTGACTACTCCGTCCGGGAAAAAGCTGAAAATACCAAAACCTTTCGGTTCAGCATCTATCTCTGCCTCAATACCGGACCTATCAAAATCTATCTTGCTTTTTATCATTTTCTGAAGATCAACAACCATAAGCCTTTCGGCTGTAGAATTCGGATGGCTTGAGGTATAGATTATGTATTTTGAATCAGGCGACCAGCAAACATACCTGTCTACTCCCAGATTACGGGTGACTCTCCTCCTGTTCTTACCATCCTTATCCATTAGATATATTTCCATGTTTCCATAATCACCGGAAACAGGCTCTTCACAGACAAAAGCGATCATAGAGCCGTCATTAGAATACGTCGGGGAAAAATCCTTATACTTATAAGTGGTAACTTGTTTTAACTGCGCAGTATTTAAATCAAATTTCCAGATATCGTCATTGCCTGAACGCTGAGAAGTGAATATTATAGTTTTGCCATCCGGTGAAAATTGCGGGTTAAAATCCATCCCTTCATAACTGGTTATTTGTTTAAGGCCTGAGCCGTCTATATTCATTACAAAAACATCGATGTTCTCCTTATAGTTTGCGCAGAACACGATCTGCTTTCCGTCCGGGGACCAATCAGGCGTATTGTGCCATTTGCCGCTGCTGGTAATTTGCTGCTGGTTTTTGCCGTCTTCATCCATTATAAATATTTCAGGTGTCCCGCTTCTATTGGATATAAAAACAATCTTTTTGCCATCCGGAGACCACTTTGGGCAATCATTCCAGAAAGGCCCGGAAGTAAGCTGACTTATTTCTTTGCTTGCCAGGTTAATAGTCCAAATATCATAATCGCCCTTTTTGCCTGAGGAAAAAACCACCTTACCTTTTATATCCATACTCCCTCCTTATTTATTATAATTTTATCATAGTTTTCCCAAAAAATTAACAAAAGAAAGCCAGGACCGTTTCTCCTGCCCCACAGAGAAGTGCCCCCGTTTGGGGACAGGTCTCGTTTTAGCTGTAGGATAAGCCCTTATTTTCATGTTCAATAATCGCTTTCAGGGAATAAATAAGATGATTGGCCTCTTTTTTGGGAAGAAAGTTAAGATTTGACTTGTGGTAATACTTCTGCATGAAGTTAATTAAATGCTGTTTACTCCACCCCAACTGTTCATAAGCAAGATGCTCTATGTATAACTTCTGTTTTACGGTAAGCCCAAATTTATTGACTTGATAATGCCGGCTACGGACAAAATAATTCATCAATCTCCTAAAAGCAGCCTCATCAAGGTCTTTAGCGCTGGTTACACCTGCTACGCCTTCTAAAATTTCCCTGTACTCCTCATCGCTTAAGCCTATCTCTTTCTTAACGATATGGATGACTGCCAATTTTTTGCTGTCAATGGGGCTCATATTTAAAGTTCATCAGGCTTTTGAAACAATTATCTTCTGCCCGGGTTTAATCGATTTTAGTTCAGAGAAAACACCTTCAATGTTGCCGACTATGTTTACTTTCGAAGCGGGCTTAGGCTTATCATCTTTGCTATCAGGGGTCCTGCCAAAAAAGATACACAAACATTGTCCCGGCGGCCAATATGCAACAGTACCCAAACCTACATCCATTGTCGCATTTTCTGCAGCACATTTAACAGGTATTTCAAAATAGATTTCCTCTCCCCACGTCAAAACACTCGATTCAACAGGCAGATTATCAAGGATATCCTTTGCCGTCTTTGAATCATTAAACTCAGCCTTAAACAATTTGCCGGAGATGTCAAACACGACTTTCATTTTATCTTTCCTATGACCTTTAACATATCCTTATGAATCTTGCCGTTAGAAGACACAATAAAATGCTTTTCGCTTAAAGGAATATTCTCTCCGTACTTCCCGGTAACTCTACCGCCTGCTTCTTCTATTATGAGTTTTCCAGCCGAATAATCCCAGGGGCTGAGCTCAAATTCCCAGAAACCTGAGGCCCTGCCGCAGGCGACATAGCACATATCCAATGCCGCAGCACCCAGCCTTCTTATCCCGAGTATCTTCTTACGAAAAAATAGCTCGATAGCTTTAAGGGTATCGGTCATCTCCCTGCCCCGGCTGTAATAAAAACCGGTAATCAATAATGCCTGCCCAAGCCGCTTTGCGTTATTTACCGATATACGCTTGCCGTTTAAAAATGCCCCTTTGCCTTTTTGCGCATAAAAAAGCTCGTTCCTGCTTACATCATAAACCGCACCCACAATAATCTCGTCTTTTAATCTTAGGGCTACCGAAGAACAGAAGATGGGCATTGTGCACGCAAAATTATTAGTGCCGTCAAGAGGGTCTATTACCCAGGTATATTCTGAAAGAGTTTTATTATACTTCTTTTCCTCGGCAAGTATGTTGTGAGAAGGGAAATTTTTTCTTATAAAAGAAACTGCCTCGCGTTCTGCCTCTACATCAGCAACCGTTACAAGGTCAAAGGATGTGCTTTTATTCCTTATCCTGATATTCTTTTCAAAATATTTTCGATGGACATATCCTGCCCTCACAGCTGCGCTTATTGCTATCTTAAGGTAATTCATTGATTTTTTATCGGGAAGTTATTTGTGTTCGCCCACTTCGTTGCTTAGTAGCTTAAACATGAAAATGTCTGAGCGAAGAAGAACGGAGAGGGTGAGATTCGAACTCACGTAGGGAGAGACTCCCTAAACAGTTTTCAAGACTGCCGCTTTCAACCACTCAGCCACCTCTCCAGGTTCTTATCTAATTAGCTAAGAATAATTGCCTAAAAATGCCGTAAAAAAATTCTCCTCCGGACTGGAAAGCATTATTGCAGAAATTAACAAATGAGAACCTGTCAAAAATTATATTCAAGCAGAACGCCACTAAAATAATATTCGTAATATATACAAAAGAAAACCCAAATATATAATTTGATTTGAGCAGATCTTCTTTTTTGGTACGGAGAGATTTTGCCCCGAATATAAGATGCAACCCTATACTTAACCCAAAAAGGAACATGAAATAATTTATTAATACTGTATGCCTAAAAATTAAAGAGACGGCCAAATAACACAAAAATATAACCAAGCTGTAAACAGGGATGAGATACGGAGCTACCCTGACCAAGGGCCTTATAAAACTAAACATTATCTCCAGCAGCTTATGTCCGCTTGCGTAAACTATAGCCGGTTCCCAGATAAATAGATAAACTATCAATAAACTTATGAGTCCGTACCAGAAATGGTTCTGCGCAGAGATATCGATTACGGAAAATTCACCCAGGAAAGACACGGTAACTCCGTAAACAAACGGGAGAAGGCATAATCCGAAGATAAACTTTATTACGCTGAATGCTTTGCTGGAGAGCCCGGTAACTTTATAAGCGTTCTTTTCTGAAGCCTCAAAGCCCCTCTTTCCTTCTTTCTTAATATCGAGATTCTCTTTAGAAAATTCTTTCTTTGCCATCCATATACGGCCTCAGTACTTCAGGTATGAGAATCGAGCCGTCCTTCTGCTGGTAGTTTTCTAATATCGCCACCACGGTCCGGGCAAGCGCAATACCGGAACCGTTAAGCGTATGTACGTAATCGACTTTTTTGGTATCTTCTCTTCTGTATTTTATATTTGCCCTTCTTGCCTGAAAACTCTCAAAGTTAGAACAGCTTGATACTTCAAGCCACTTATCTATCCCGCAGGCATAAGCCTCAATATCATAACACTTGCTTGCAGCAAAACTTAGATCTTGTGTTGAAAGCACCACTACTCTGTAAGGCAAGCCTAAAGCCTGCAAGACTTCTTCCGCATCCTTTAGAAGCTTCTCAAGCTCGTCATATGAACTTTCAGGCTTGACAAATTTAACCATCTCAACTTTATCAAATTGATGTACACGCATAAGCCCCTTTGTATCCTTACCGTATGAACCGGCTTCTCTTCTAAAACACGCAGTATAAGCAGTATAATAAATAGGCAGGGCTTTTTCGTCCAATATTTCATCCCTGAAGATATTAGTAACAGGGACTTCAGCCGTCGGGATTAAAAACAAATCATCGTCCTTGAGTTTATACATATCTTCTTCCAGCTTGGGCAGTTGCCCCGTACCGGTCATCGATGCGCGGTTAACCAAAAATGGCGGGAATATTTCGGTATATCCGTGTTTTTTTGTGTGCAAATCGAGCATAAAGTTTATCAATGCCCTTTCAAGGCGGGCACCTAAGCCTTTATAAAGTATAAAATTTGAACCGGTGATCTTTGTGGCTCTGGGAAAATCAATAATATCGAATTTTGAACTCAGCTCTATATGTGTAAGCGGCTTAAAATCTACCGGCGGCTTATCTCCCCAGGTACGTACGACCTTATTGTTAGAGGCATCCCCTCTGGGAATAGAATCATGCGGGATATTCGGTATAGTAAGCACCAGCTTATCTAACTCTGCCTGAGATTCTCTTAAGCCGGATTCAAGGCTGTCAATTTTGTCTGCAACTTTCTTCATTGAAGCTATTGCCGGCTTAGCGTCTTTTTTCGCTTTTAACAAGGCGGTGATCTCATCATTAGCCTTATTCTTCCTGGCTCTTAGTTCTTCAACCTCGGAAAGGGCTCGCCGCCGCGATTCATCAACCGACAATAATTTATCTAAGTCGATTTTAAGATTGCGGTCTTTTAGCGACTTCTTTATTAATTCCTGGTTTTCACGAATGAATTTGATATCTAGCATATTAACCCTTTATTACACCTAATGGTCGCCCCTAAGCTTCGCACGGGACTCCCTTAACCTTTTATTACTCCTAGCGGTCGCCCCTACGCTCCGCTCGGGACTTCCGCAATCATCCCTTTATTACACCTAATGGTCGCATTCTGCAGACGCGTTTAGAAATTCCTGCGTTATGTACCACATCAACCACTTCATTTACATCCTTATAAGCCTCCGGCGCCTCTTCAACGATTGTGCCCCTCCCTGAGGCTTTCACTATTATACCTTTTGATTCCAAATCTTTCAATAATTGTTCTGCATTAATGCTTTTGGTAGCTGCAGTCCTTGATTTAAGGCGGCCTGCGCCATGGCAGGTTGAACCAAATGTCTCATCCATAGCCTGTTGTGTGCCAATAAGTAAGTAAGAATTTCTGCCCATATCCCCCGGAATAATTACAGGCTGCCCTATTTTCTTGTATTCATCCGGTAATGCCGGGTGTCCTGGCCCGAATGCCCGGGTTGCACCTTTTCTATGGACGCATAACTTCTTGCTTTTACCGCCAACATCATAACTCTCAATTTTTGCGATATTATGCGCGACATCATAGACTAAAGACATCCCCATCTTCTGCCAGGATTTATTTAACACTTTCTCAAATGTAAGGCGGCTCAGATGCATAAGGCATTGCCTGTTTGCCCAGGCGTAATTTGCCGCACACCTCATTGCCCCAAGGTAAGCTTTACCTTCAGGAGAATTCACCGGAGCGCACGCAAGCTGGCGGTCCGGAACATTTAAATTGTACTTTTGCAGGCAATGAATCATATTCTTTGAATAATCTTCGCATATCTGATAACCGAATCCCCGGGAACCTGAGTGTATCATCACAGTGACTTGGCCTAGATCAAATCCAAAGGCATCGCAAATATCCCGGTCATAAAGCTGGTCTATAACCTGCACTTCCAGGAAGTGATTCCCCGAACCCAATGTCCCTGATTGAGCCTTCCCCCGGTCATAAGCCCTATCAGAAACGCAGGCAGGGTCTGCTCCATGTATAGCGCCATTTTCTTCGGTGAATTTTAAATCTTCTTCGACGCCATAGCCGTTCTGCACTGCCCATTTAGAACCCTTTAGCAATATTTCTTTTTCCTCTTTTGCGCTTACCCGTATTTCTCCTTTTGAGCCCACGCCAGACGGCACATTAGAGAATAAAGCATAAACCAGGTCTTTTAATTTAGGTTTTATCTCATCAAATTCAAGATTAGTGCGCATTAAACGCACTCCGCAATTTATATCAAAACCTACCCCGCCAGGAGAAACGACCCCGCCATCTTCAATATCAGTAGCTGCAACTCCGCCTATGGGAAAGCCGTATCCCCAATGAATATCCGGCATTGCCATGGACGCGTTAACTATCCCGGGAAGAAAAGCCACATTAGCCACCTGCTCAAGGGCTTTATCTTTGTAGATATCCTTTAACAGCCTCTCGTCTGCATAAATTATCCCCGGGACACGCATCCCGGGCTTATAACTCTTGGGGATCCTCCAACGATAATCATCAATCTTCTCTAGGCCTATTTCAGGTATCAAATATAACCTCCGCCTGCCAAAATTCTGCCTTTCTCTCTATCTTAAGCTGGTGGTAAGTTGCGGCTTTAATCTCGGTTTTTATTTCATAGTCCGTATTATCAAACCCGGATGCTTTTGCCTTTAGGTGTTGTCCATCTAAAAGGCTAAAGCTAAAATCCTGGAAAATCTTCTCTTTTACGGCAGAAAGAGACAATAATTCATTCAACCAATTTATAAGCAGCTCCTCATAATTATTGCCATCAAGCTCAATTAAGAATTCCTCAGGAACAGAGTCATTTCCAATCCTGGCAGCAACAATAGAAAACATGGCATGCGCCGAATTAGAAAAAAGCTCCTTAAGGTCTTCTCCCTTAACCCTTACTCTGATATCTGCAGTATGCTCTAATATTTCGAAATTATCCTTATCCATCGGTGAAATTATAACATCAGGAGATTGAGGTGTAAATGGGAGAGTTGGAACAAATAGTCAATGGATATTGGTTAAGGAAGCTAGAGAAAATAATAGAATAATTCTTCTTTTGACTATATTTAATGCAGACGATAGAGAATTTTGTTTTATCTAATTTTAATAGGAAAAATTTAATAAAATGATTAAGCTACCTGTAGTTTGTTTCTTATAATCTTACTAATCTTGCTAGGAATATTTATTATTTTAAATTCGATCTTATAACCGATAGCAAGCAAAATCTTGGCGACATCTCGAATATTACTAAAAATTCCCTCTTCGAGCTTAGAAATATACTGCTGGCTGATACCCAATTTAGAAGCTAATTCTTCCTGGGTTAAATTATTCTTCGCACGATAGTCAATAAATAACCTTGATATCTTCATTCTTTCTTGCTCAAGTTCATAAAGTTCTCTAAAATATGGATCTTTTAATTTTTCATCTAGGTGTTCTCTAACACTTTTAAGTTTTCGTATCATCAGTATCCTCTCTTCCTAGCTTAATGTTATAACATTATTATTTTTCTTTTATTACGCAGGAATCTAAAGTATTTAAATAGTCTACCATTCTATTTTTAGCTAACTCAACTTCTCTCCTTGGGATTTTTCTCGTTTTCTTTTTAAAACCATTCAACAATATTATTTTTTTCCCTATATAAAAAAAGTAAATAATTCTAAAAGCCCCATCATCAGCTTCAAATCTTAGTTCGTATAAATCTTGTTCAATTTTTTTCGCATGTGGCTCAGGAAGCCTAGGGCCGTATTCCTCAAGCAGGTCTATCTTTACATAAAATTTTCTCTGAGTTTTAAAACTTAGATGATCGATAAAATCCATAACTGGAATACGTCCATTTATAGTCTTATAATACAAACATTCAAAATTTGTCAAAACTATCTCTCCCTTTTGGACAAATAAAGTGTACAACTAAATAGTTGTTAAGTCAAGCTCTTTTTAAGTAAGATTGGAAAGGGTTTTCAATGAAGGATTTGATTAATTAGCCTCTTACTGCAAGAGAAAGATAATTTTGAGCCATGGAGGGATCGAACCGTCGCCATCATCTTAAAATCATGGCTCCTTAGGAGGTGGCAAGCCCCCTCCTAACGCTTAAACCTGGATTGTTTAAATTGAATCGCTGTTCTCCCCCAAACGTGGGGGCGTTCCCCCCACACCCCCGGAGGTTCGACCAAAGATATGGTGAGCCATGGAGGGATCGAACCTCCGACCTTGACATTAAGAGTGTCCTGCTCTACCAGCTGAGCTAATGGCCCAAATCTTTTATCAATGACCTTTTACTAACCCTGAGCGAGGCCGTTTAGAACGGCCGAGTCGAATGGGTGAGCTAATGGCCCGAAATTTAGCGGAATAGGGTAGTATTTTAGCTTAAATGGGGAAAATAGTCAACACTATTGGTTCATGGTTCATAGATCATAGTTCATGGATATGATAAGGTAAGTCACAAGGACACACGACACAAAGACACAAGCGTATAGCGCTAAGCGTATTGAGTTATCCCTAAATCACTCAAGAGATGCTTTCTGAGGTAGCGGATATTGATTATAAGTATATACAGAGAATTGAAGGAAAGAACCCGCCTGCTTTAAAGATTGATACGATTGACAGACTTGCCAGAGCGCTGAAAGTAAAACCTGCCGAGTTACTGAACTTTTAATTAAACTTATTTTAAGTTCTTTTTAGAGAGCTTTTAATTTCTTCAAGGACAGTAGCTATTTCATGTAGCCCTCTTTTTGAAACAAAATTTCTTCTACTATATGCCTCCCACGAGAAAAAATAATTTTCATTATATTTGTTATCCTTTTCATCTTTATAATTAATGGTAGCTCTAACCTCTTTGGAATTTTGCAGTGGTAATACCTCAGAGCTCAATCCCATTATACTATCTAATTCGTTTTGAGGGCTAAGAAATGGTAGGTTTTTAATAAAAGGCTGATCATTAAGCATCCTCTTTCCCCCCATTTGATATTCAATATCTGGAGTAAATTTTATAATTATATTATAGGCCGCTTTATCACCAAAGTTTTTAATCACAACATACATTTCATGCCCTTCAAATCTGAAATCAACATATACTCTTGGTCTAAGATTTTCTTTAAATTGTCTAGTCGAATTGACCAAAATACAAATAGTTGTTATGACATAGGCTAAAGTTAGTATTACCATTAACCAATTAGTTATTCCCATGCTATCCTTTGCTATTGTTTGGCAGTAGTTGTTACTAGCTTATTCAAAACTCCTATTGCATTTTCTTGACCTTTAGGAGTTAAAGAAATTGTTTTTGCATCATATTTCTTGCTATCAATATATTTGGCATTTTTTAAATTATTCATCAGCATAACGAGTGGACTACCACTCTTTATATTTTGTGACTCGAAAATGTTTCTAAATGCTTCATAAGGAATGTCTCTTTTACCTAAACCAGATTCTAAAATAAAAATCAAAACACATAAAGCTTCTGTAGCCGTCTTAAATTGATTTGGTTTTAATAACTGCACCGCATCTTCTTTAATACTGAATATTTTAGATTGCCGTAAGTTCTCGACATTCACATCGTCTAGCATATTTGCTATCTTCCCATATTCATCTTCCACTTCTGATAATCTATCCTTCCCCTGTTGAATCGGAATAGTTTTTGTAGGAACCCCTGTACTAAAAACTTTATCATACTTTACAAGGCTTTCTTTAATTTTTTCAATGGAGGATAAAGCGCTTATAACTTCTTTTTCATCATCAAAATCAATTATTAACTTTATAGCATTTCCAATAAGTATTTCTAATTTCCCTTTTAAAGCCTTACGTTGATCAGTCATTTTTCTCCTCCTTTAAGTTTGTTCTTTTAGACTACGTAACTTTCTTAATCCTTCACTTGATAGATTCCATCTTTTAGTAGATTTATCATAATAAAATAGATGGCGATAATTTGCTCCTACGCAATTATTAAATTGTTTATAAGTAAATTTCTTTCTGACTCCCTCTTTTTTTAAATGTTCCAGTAACTCAGTTAAGCTAGAAGGATTATATTTATCGACTCCAACTAAAAATACTTCCAAATCTGACTTGAGATCTCCGAAATAGATGGGCTTTTCTTGATCTTTGCTTGCACCCTCTGTTGTCATTACCTCACTTGGCTTAAGAATAAAATCCCTGCATTTAATATTAAGCAAACTGTTTATAACAAATTCCACTAGTTCAATATAAGTCTCTAATGATTTATCTGTTAAGGTTTTATCTGATGAGGTATGATAAAAATCACACCTAATATCTTCGTAATAGTAGTTTATCGAATCCCAAACTTCAGCATCAAAAGAAATATTATTTTGTACTGCTTTTACTAAATTTTCTCTGTGTTTGTGAGCTTCCGATAATTGTATTCTCTTGATTCTTTTAAGAAAACTTCTAAAAGCAATTTCGAGTGCACTATCTAATAAGATCACAACTAATCTATTTCTATGCTCAATCTTAGAATGCTTTATTAGATTAGCCGCGGTTAAGGTATCGATTATCCCTCTAAGCCAAGGTTGTTTAATCTCTTCCATACTTTATTTAGCTAATTAAACGAGTTTTAATTTTAGTAATCTAATCCAGAGCGCTTCTTTACTTACTTGATATAATTTAGCTATCTCTTCAACATTCTTGAGTTTCAGGAAATCTTTCTTTAACATATCCGATGGCATAAGAAGTTCTCCTGCAAAATAATTTGCTTCTTGTTCCTGTACCTTATTATGCTCTTCATCAGCAGCCTCAAATCTTCCTTCTGATATCTCAGCGGTATCAACAAAAATTTCTTTATAATGCCCTAGAAGATAATGTCCAATTTCATGCGCTATAGAAAATCTTTGTCTATTGGGAGGGTGATTTTTATTAACCCCGATTACAAGCATATTATTATCTTTTAAAAGTATCGCAGATACCTTATCAGGAAAAGAATAGGGAAGAAAATTGATTCTCAGGCCATTGAGAATCTTATTAACATCTACTGGGGGAGCATTTACTTGAGCTTCTTTTAAAGCTTTCTGTGCAATCTTACTGGCATGTGAATAACGGGGCTTTTCAATCATTTATTCTTTCCAAACTTCTTTTTCGCTAATTCGGTAAAGTCTAGAATACTTTTCTCGGTTTCTTTATCAAGACTGTTGTAGTTTGACCTAAGCTTTAGAGCAAAATCTTTTGGCTCAACTTGATCTGTAGCAGTCCTAGGCAGAAAGTCTGCAATCGTTTTATCAAAAACTTTCGCAATCTTTATTAAATCATCTATACTGACTTTCCTCGCTCCACTCTCAAAATAAGAAATAGCCGTTGCGCTATCTTTGCCAA
The DNA here is from genome assembly GCA_003598025.1 of Candidatus Omnitrophota bacterium. Classification (NCBI taxonomy): domain Bacteria; kingdom Pseudomonadati; phylum Candidatus Omnitrophota; species Candidatus Omnitrophota bacterium. The sequence continues at coordinate 127,662 of QZKH01000006.1, read as the reverse complement.
TAGCTTCAGCAAGTTGCGATTGTGACCATCCCTTTTGCAGTCTAAGCTCAGTAATCCTACGACCTATAAAACAATTTATCTGCTGATCAACATTATTGATGTCCACTTTATGCCCCCCCTTTTTTTTAAACTAGAATAAACTTACCACAAAATGCAGTATATGTCAAGATTTATATTTTTAATAAATGCTTGACATCATTCACCAAAGTGGTATAATTGGACTGCACAAAAACAGATGGATAAAGGCGATTGCGGAATACCTATCTCATCTGCTTTGTGTTTACTACGGTTAACAATATTGTATGTTAGCCTTGGAGAAAGTCAACAACTTTCCTTCCTGTATTCCGCTCACGAAGGAGGCGTTATGAACGGAACCTAAGAAGACGAGCGGGGAGAAAGTCGGCGAAACAATCTTTTAACACAGGAGGAATTACCAAATGGTGACAATCGGGAAGTACAACTTCGAAGGCCCTTATGCCTATACGGGCTACTTACAGGATAGAGCCGGGGTCTACGCGATTGTCGATGACAGAAGTAGCAAGCTGATAGTAATTGATGTTGGCGAGTCTGCAACTGTGAAATCGAGAGTCGAGAATCACGAAAGAGAAAACTGCTGGACAAGAAATCGCATTGGCACACTGAAGGTCGCTGTGCTTTACACACCAGGATTACAACAAACAAGCCGTATGCAGATTGAACAAGAACTCAGGGAACAATTCAATCCTGTCTGTGGTGTCCGCTAAGTTCTCTACTGGGGAGGGGAAACCCTCCCCTTCTATATTCTTCTTCCCTTAACCCTGCTTTTTGTATACAAGCGAATCCCAAGGCAGTAGATTTTGCTCTTGGGGGTGCTTCGGGGGGTATGGGGTAGGGGTGTTTACGGGGAAGTGCCCATTTTCTGACCCACTTTCACACCACATCATGCAACAGCATACCAATTGATACCAACAACAGACACCCCGCGCTTATGTGGATTTGCGCGGGTGTGCCGCTTTCTGCGGCAAAATCCCAAATCTTGTGAGTTTAGGGACCAATTTCAAATGCGCCCAGCTGGAGTTGAACCAGCAACACCTAGTTCCGAAGACTAGTGCTCTATCCAATTGAGCTATGGGCGCAAATCTTATATAATCTCTGCCTTATCTCCGAGTATTTCTTTGATCTTTAGAAGCTGGTCTTTGTCTACACCAAGCACATTTTTTTGGGCAGTGGCACGCACAGGCGAGTTCATCTGAATCTTATCAGGATTTATGCGCCCAATAATCTCTTTGAGCTTATAAGCATGCTCCAGGGTATCATTAATGCCTTTAATAAACATAACTTCAAGCCAGATTTTACCTTTGAATTCTTTTCTTAAGTCAATAAGGCCTCCGATTACCCTCTCTAAACTAATATCTTCATGAGGCTTATCTATTTTCTCAAATAATTCCTGAGTTACCGCATCCAGAGAAGGGACAATCAGGTCGGCTCCGGTCAAGCTATCCCTTACTTCTTTATCCCATAATAAAGATGCATTGGTAATTACAGCAACCTTAACCGGCATAAAAGCTTTTATTTCTTTTATAAGCTTGCCGATCTTCGGATTTAGAGTCGGTTCTCCATATCCGGAAAAAGTAACATAATCAAGCTTTTTAACCGCATCTTTATTCAGGCTGACCCACTCTTTAAGCTCTGAAATCACATCATTTACAGCGACGTATTCTTTTCTCTGCGCTGTCTTATGTGTAGTATTGCCAACTTGGCAATATATGCAGTCGAAGCTGCAGATCTTTCTTTCAGTCAAAGAAATGCCTAAAGATGTCCCTATTCTGCGTGATTTTATCGGACCATATATGTATTTCATATTTAAAAGAAAAACCCCCACGTTTCAAGCAGTTTAAATTCAAAAAGTGGGGGCTTAAATATCCCTATGTTCAATGTTACTTTATCTCAAGAACGCTGTTTGTAGAGCCGAATGAATTGGATATACTACTGGTGCACTTCGGATCATTTACCCAGTTATTATCGACGAGAAATTTGTATTCGTATTTACCGGGTTTTAAGTTCACTTTGGCCACCCAATTGCCTTTTGAATCTTTCTTCGCCGATAATGAACTTGTATTCCAATTATTAAAACTACCTGCTACAACGACCCTGTTAGCCGAAGGTGCAAAAATCCTGAACTGCGCGGTTTTTTGTTTTGCAACTCTGGGCATATCTCCTCCTTTTTACAAAATCATTTATACATTAGTTAAGAGATAAAGTCAAGGGTTTACTTAAACTGCGACTATTGCCAGCCCGTGCCTATCAGCAAAAGCTAAACTTATCTCTTTATCTATAAATAATGTCTTACCTGCCTCTATGGCAAGGCATTGGGCGCGCGCCTTAATGAGATTCTTAATAGTGCTTAAACCTACGACCGGGATATCAAAACGCTTGTCTTGTTTAGGCTTGCTTACCTTTACTATTGTAATGCCGCCTCTTGCAATTTTACCTGCTCTTTTTATCAATTTGTCGGTACCCTCAAGCGCCTCAATGGCAACAATTGCTTTTTGCTTTACGGCAACAGTCTGGCCTATGTCTAAGAAGGCCACCTTTTTTGCCAGCTCAAATCCGAAATATACATCTTCCCAGCCTTTAAAATCAGGCTGTTTTTTAGTGAGCGTGCCTTTCTTGGGAAGCTGCTCTTCAATAAGGCTCGTTGAATCCAGTATCTCAAACCCTCTCTCGCTGAATTTATCGGCTATTGCGCCGAATATCGTATCGGCTCTTTTATCAGCTAACGAATCAAGTATTTCTTTAAGGGACTTGTCCTTTTGGACTTCTTTGCTAAAAAGCCTCCAGGGGCTGATTTGTCCGGCCATTAATATTTTTTTTACGCCTTCATAATTCAATATGTCAAAAACCCTGCTGAAATCGCTAAGCTTAAGCCAGTAAACTTTATCTGCAAGCTGATTGATCTTGGCGGAAGTGTCCCCCTTTATAGCTATGGCTACAATTTCATACCCTTTTTTTCTTGCAGCCTCGGAGAAAATTATAGGAAATTTTCTGTTACCGGCGATCAAGCCTATTCTTTCCATAGCTTATTCTTCTTTTGGTGAGCGACAGGAGCGAGATAGACCTCTTTTGGAGTTCTTTATAAAATTCACAAGGTATCCTACCTCTTGATTCTCTGATAGTTTAGCCTTCTCGATCTCTTCTAAGGCATGCTTAATGGATATGCCCCTGGTAAAGAGAATATTGAATGCGCTGTTTAGACAGGTGATAGATTGCCTGGGGATCTGCTTACGCCTTAAACCGATTAAATTAAGTCCATAAACACGGGCAGGATGCCCATCACAGGTTGAAAACGGCGGGATATCCTGGACGACCTTAGAACAGCCCCCGATTATAGAAAGAGTGCCTACCCTTACAAACTGATGTATAGCAACGATCCCCCCGATAACTGCCCCATCTTCAATCGTTACATGGCCGGCCAAAGTGCCGACATTAGCTATAATACAATTATTGCCCACTACGCAATCGTGTGCAACATGGGTATAGGCCATAAAAAGGTTACCGTCTCCGATAATCGTCTTAGAGCCTTCGCTTGTACCGGGATTGAAAGTGCAAAATTCCCTGATGGTATTATCCTTGCCTATTACCAGGAAACTATTTTCACCCTTATATTTCAAATCCTGCGGCACGCTTCCTATAACCGCTCCGCTAAAAATATTGCAGTTTGCTCCTATTGAAGTATTGCCCGTAATAGTGCAGGAATTGGCTATCTTAACGTTATCAGCGATATTTACACCATCGCCTATTACGCTGTAAGGGCCTATAGAAACACCTTTACCTAATTTTGCCTTATTTGAAATTACCGCTGTTGGATGAATTGACATAATCAGTTTTCTACCAAAGCAAACATTAAATCTGCCTCGGCTACCACTTTGCCGTTTACAAGGGCCCTGCCGCTTACCTGGCCAGTTTTGGATTTTATCTTGCCTGCCTCAACCTCAAAAACAAGCTGGTCCCCCGGCACAACGGGTTTTCTGAATTTAGCATTATTAACCGCCATAAAGAACGCGAGTTTTCCCCTGTTTTCATCAGGCGCCAGCATCATGACCCCGCCTACCTGGGCCATTGCTTCAATAATCAATACTCCGGGCATGACCGGCCTTCCTGGGAAATGCCCTTTAAAGAAATAATCATTGATCGTGACATTCTTAATCCCTACCGCCTTTTTGCCCTTTTCAAGATATATTATTTTGTCAACAAAGAGAAAAGGCTCTCTGTGCGGGAGGATTTTCATTATCATATTTATATCCAGCTCTTCAGAGGAATCAGGGCTATAGTTTATATTAATGGAAGCAGATACCGATCTTTTTCTCTGCTGTTCTATCTTTCTTATGAGCTTCTGGTTCAAAGAATGCCCGCTTTTTACGGCGATAACATGGCCTTTTAAAGGCAGGCCTAACATATATAAATCTCCGACTAAATCAAGCATTTTATGCCTTACGAATTCATCTTCGAAGCGTAATTTATTATTAATCACTCCGTTCTTGCCCACGACTAAGGTATTGCTATAATTGGCGCCTTTACCTACTCCCTGCTGCTGTAATTGAGCGGCTTCATTCTCAAGGCAAAAAGTCCTGGCAGGAGCGAGTTCTTTTTTAAAAACTTCTTCATTCAAAACAAGATCAAGATACTGGGCTTTTAATAAAGAATGCTCATAACTTAACGTGTATGAAATCCTTAACTCCGGATAAGGCAAAACCATTATAGAAGAACCGTTTTCTTCCACGAATACCGGCTCTTTTATGGAATATATTTTTCTGGGAGAATCCTGCTCTTTAATGCCTGCCTTAAGCAACGCCTGCATAAAATCATGGCTGCTGCCATCCATGCCCGGGGCTTCTTCATTATCGATTTCAATAAAAACATTATCTATCCCTAAACCGTATACGGCAGCTAAAAGATGTTCTATTGTGTACAATTCAACTCCGTTAGAGCTGATTGAAGTCCTGCGGGGAGACCTGCCTTGGGCAACAGAATTATCTGCAGTGACTTTTATAACCGGCCGATTAGGAAGGTCTGTGCGCACAAAACTAATCCCCATATCTATATCTGCCGGTTTAAAGGTGATATTGACTTTCTTTGCGCTGTGCAAACCAATCCCGCTTAAGCTTACCTGCTTGTCAATTGTTCTTTGCTTTGTGGCATCCATAAGCTATCCGTTCTCCTTTAATTTTGACTGAAGGGAATCGACTTTCTTTTTTAATTCGTTAACTGTCTCATAAAGCCTGGGTAAATTTTGCACACAGGCATTAACGCGTATTGCCACATCGTGCGGCTTAGCAGGATAACCTGAAACGATTGTATTAGCCGGTATACTCTTAGTGACTCCGGCTTGCGCCGCGACTATCGAATTATCCCCTATTGTTAGATGCCCGGACAAGCCAGCCTGGCCTGCCAATGTGACATTGTTGCCTATAACAACACTGCCGGAGATACCTGCCTGCGCAATAACGAGCGAATTGCTGCCGATGATAACGTTGTGGGCGATCTGGACAAGATTATCGATCTTTGTGCCTTTGCCGATAAAAGTCTTATCAAACCTGGCCCTGTCGATGGTGACATTCGCGCCTATTTCAACATCATCCTCTATCACTACCGTACCAACCTGAGGCACTTTATGATGCACCCCGTCGACATTGACATATCCAAAACCGTCAGAGCCTATAACTGTGCCGCTGTGTATTATTATACGGCTGCCAAGGGCAACATTTTCGCGGATTGTTACATTAGGATAAATTAATGCCTCCGGGCCTATAGAAGTATCCCTGCCTATAAAACATCCGGCATAAATTATTGATCTATCGCCGATACTTGCGCCTTCCTCTACCACCACATAAGGCCCAAGGCTTACATCTTTACCGAGTTTTGCGCTTTTGGCTACTATGGCAGAAGGATGAATCCCCTTGCTATGAATAGACTGGTTTGGGCATACAAATGAAACGACATTTATAAACGCAAGGGAAGGATTTTTTACTCTGATGAACGGCTTAGCGATCTGGCCAAATTCTTCAGAGACTATTACGGCTGCGGCTTTTGTTTTATCGGCAAAAGAGAAATACTTGGGGTTTGCAACAAAGGTTATATCTTCAGGCCCTGCCTCTTTTATGCCGGAAACACCGGTAATAACAATATTTTCATCCCCGCTTACCTTGCCCCCTATAAACTTTGCTATTTCGCCGAGTGTTCTTTTCATTAAACGCAGAACTATTTTTTATAATTCTTATTCAGGATGCTTACTATCTTATCGGTTATATCCATATTCTTAACCTGGTAAACCAGGACCCTGTCATTAAAAACCATGGTATAGCCTTCCTTTTCGGAATAAGATTTCACAGTCTCTTCTATGTCTTTAAGTATCTCTTTCATTTTCTCATCCTGCTCTTTACGCAGGTCGGTCTGATTTTGGCGGTCAAAACCCTGCAAGTCCTTGACTTTTATTTCCAGGTCTTTCTGCTTGGTCTCCTTATCCTTATCGCTGAGTAAATTCAATTTATCCTGCAATTTCTTGAGCTCATCTATCTTTTTGTCTCTTTCTTTGCTGTAGACCGACTCTTTATCACCGAGGGTCTTTTCGTAGTCCTGTGTTTTCTTGTATTCGCTGAAGATCCTGCTTAAATCTACATAGGCAAATTTATCCGCAGAATAAGCTATGTTTAGGAAAAGAGCTGCTACAAAAATGACCACTAATGATACAATTCTTACTTTTTTCATCAACCTTCCTCCTTTTAATCCCGATATCATTTATTAAGATATGGTTAACTTTATTTAGAAACCGTGGCTCATGCTAAAGTGGATCCTGCCATCGCTCCTGGAATCCTCTCCCGGCTCTTTATCAAGCGGGATACCGTAATCAAGCATAATCGGCCCGATCGGGGTTTTGATACGGATGCCAAACCCAAAACTTGATTTAAAGCCTCCGTCACCGATATCACCCATTTTTGCCCAGACATTACCGGTGTCATAAAAAACTGCCGCTTTAAGAAAATCAAAAACAGGATAAACATATTCTATGTTGCCTACAACCATGGAATTACCGCCTAAGGGGTCCTTTGAAACAGGATCAATCGGCCCGATTTTTCTTTCTTCATAACCTCTTATTGTATAAGCACCGCCGGCAAAAAATCTCTCATATATCGGGACATCGTTTGAATCACCATACGCATCGACAACACCTGCCCTGGCCCTTAGCTCAAGGGAAGACTTCTTCCATAAAGGTATATAGTGCGAAACCCGGCCGAAGAATTTCACAAAATCCTTATCCCCCCCGAACGGCCCGCCGGCAGTTTCTACTGTGCCGCTGAGCATATCTCCCTTTATCGGGTCAAAAACATTGTCCCTGCTGTCAAAAGTCAGCCCAAACTGCATACTGCTTATTGTATTCTTGCCTTCTTCTTTCTTTAAATCATTTGTTGCTTCCGGTGAGATATTTGAAATGTCTATCCTGTCATAACGATAGACGAGATTACCCTTTACATATTCGCTGAGTTCCTTACCGAGCCTTAAATCCCCTCCGGTTATATCCTCATCATAACCATAGCCTACATCTGATTCGCGTTCGTGCGTCTTCTTATATACATCAAACCCGAAAGAGACAGGATAATCAAAAAGCCATGGTTCAGTAAAGCTTAGGTCAAATCCCGAGCTTAATGAACCGAAAGATGTGCGCAGCCTTAAGTTCTGCCCATCACCCGTAAAATACGGCCAATTCTTCCAATCAAAGTTCTTCTGTTCAAGCTCAACAAAACCAATGAATTCGTCAACAGTGCTGTAACCTCCGCCGAAACTAAAAGCTCCGGTCTTGGATTCTTTTACATCAACTATAAGGTCCTTTTCGTTCGGCACCACAGTATCCTCGGTATCATAACTAATCTCGTCGAAGAATCCTAAGTTCTTGAGCCTTTCCTTGCTGCGCCTGAGTTTCTCCCCGTCAAACCTGTCGCCGGGTTTAATCCTTAGCTCCCTGCGTATGACAATATCTTTAGTCTTGATATTTCCCCTTATCTTTATTTTATCCACATAAGCGATCTGATTTTCTATAATATTATAGGCTATATCCACCCTGCCGGTATCACTGTTTACCAGGGTAGTCTCCTGTACCTGCGCAAATATATAACCTCGGTCAAAATAAAGGCTCTGGATACTTGCTATATCCTCTTTCATGGCTTCCTGGCTGAAAACTTTTCCAGGTATGCAGGATTTAAGCTGCTCAAGGATATCTTTTTCCGGAATATCAACATTGCCTCTTACGGAAACCCCGCCAACTAAATACTTCTTTCCTTCTTCGATAGAAATATAAATATAAAGAAACTTTTTGCCGTCATTCTTAACCTCGTGGTCAACTTTTACGTCACTAAAACCCTGTTTTCGGTAAAAAGCCCTTACACGTTCAATATCGTCTTCTAAAGTATCTTCTTTAAGGACTCCGGCATTAAAAAGCCAGGCCCTCTTTGTCTTTAGGAGCTTAAGTATCTTTCGATCCGAAAAAGAAACATTCCCATCGACAAATATCCTTTTTATCCTGATCCTTCTATCCTCTTTGACATTAAAAACAACAACAGCTTTATTGGTATCCTTGCTTATATCAACGCTGTAATCTACTTCAGCAAGGCTGAACCCCAGTTTTTCATACATCTTCTTTATCGTTGACAAATCGTCATTAAGGCTGGGGTAATCAAGATACTGCGTCTCCTTGGACTTAAGCATGCTCTTTAACTTCTCGTCTGTATAAGAAAGACGCTTAATGCCATTAAAATCAATTTTCTCAATTATGGGCCTTTCGGTAACCGAAACAATAAGTTTAAGCCCATCTTTATAGTCTTGGGTATCTATCTTAATATCGGAGAAATAACCTAACTCAAACAGCCTCTTTAAATCATCGCTCACAACATTCTCTTGATATGGACTGCCGACGCGGGATTTCATCTTAGAGATAACTACATTACTGCTTATAGACTTATTACCGGTAACCTCGATAGAGGTGATTGTCTTAGGCTGGATTTCTTCTGCCGGAACGGTTTCCGGAGCCCGATTTTCGGCGGAAACTTCCTGCTTATCCTGCGCAGTAACATCCTGGGAAAAAACAGGTGCCCCATAGATAAATAAGGGAAAGCTTAATAAAAATAAGGCTAAGGGTATCTTTGAATTTTTTTTCATTATTGATATTATATTAAAGTGTTTGGGTTTTATCAATTTGTTTTTTGGTAATTATTCTATGCGTGCGATGTTCTCGAATCTTGTATACTCTTTTAAAAATGTCAATTTAAGCGAACCTACGGGCCCGTTACGCTGCTTTGCAATTATTATCTCGGCTATGCCCTGATTATCAGGAGAAGGGTTATAATACTCTTCCCTAAGTATAAGGACAACCAGGTCTGCGTCCTGCTCAATAGCACCGGACTCCCTCAAATCGGATAATTGAGGCCTGTGGTCATTGCGGGATTCTACAGCGCGGGAAAGCTGGCTAACGGCAATAACCGGGACGCTTAATTCCCTGGCTAAGGCCTTTAATGAACGCGAAATCTCCGATATCTCCTGCTGCCTGTTTTCTATGCTGACTGAGCCCCGCATAAGCTGCAAATAGTCAAGGATTATAAGCTTTATATCGTGGTGCATTTTAAGGCGCCTTGCTTTTGCCCTTAATTCCATGACCGAGATTGCCGGCGTATCGTCTATAAATATAGGTGCCTCTGAAAGTTTACCGGCTGCGGCAGTAAGCCTCGGCCAATCGGAAGTTGCCAAATAACCTGTACGCACTTTATTAGCATCCACTTTGGCATGCGAACAGAGCATCCTTTGCACCAATTGCTCTTTTGACATCTCAAGGCTGAATATTGCTATGGGCATCTTTTCAACCACTCCGGCATATTCAGCTATGCCAAGCGCCAAAGCACTTTTACCCATTGAAGGCCTTCCTGCAACGATAATAAGGTCTGATGGCTGAAGTCCTGCGGTCTTTAAATCAAAATCTATATAACCTGTAGGTATACCCGTAACGTGGGCCTTCTTCTGGTACAGCTTGTCTATTGTTTCTATGCTGTCTTTTACTATTTCCTTTAGAAGCAAATAGCTACTCTGGCTTCTTGTGTCCCTGACATCAAAAATAAGCTTTTCAGCACTATCAACTACCTCATCAATATGGCCCTGTGTTTCATAACACATCGCGATTATCCTGGTAGCGCTGTTAATCAGGCCCCTAAGCAGGCTTTTTTCTTTTACTATCCCTACGTAATATGAAGCATTAGCGGCAGTAGGTACGGAATTAACCAGGCCCGTAAGAAAACTTACTCCTCCGATCTCATCAATAAGGTTGTCTCTTTTTAATTCATCTGTAAGTGTAATAAGATCGACCGCCTTGTTGGAATTGTATAATTCAAGTATTGCCTGGAAAATCTTCTTATGCGCATCTTTATAAAAACACTCTGCGCTCAATGATTCGGCGGCAACCGAAATAGCGTTTTCGTCCATAAGCATAGAGCCTAATAACGCCATTTCAGCTTCTAGATTCTGCGGAGGGATCTTGTCTAATGTTAAATCTTGAGGCATATTTAAAAGGCACTGATTTAGAAATAATATATATATATATATTATTTCTTTACTACCCAGATCTTGACAATTGTCTTTACTTCCGGATGCAGTTTCACCGGCACTTCATAAATTCCGACGGTCTTAATCTGCTCTTCCAGTTCTATTTGATTCTTACTGACATCGTAACCTTCGTCTTTAAGGGCTTTTTCTATTTCTACCGCAGAAATACTGCCGTATACCTGGTCATCATCATGGGTCAGCACAGGCACTGTCAGGGATAATTTTGAAAGCCTATCTGCCATATCCTGGGCCTGCTGTTTCAATTTCTGCATCTGGCTTGCTTTCCTCTGTTTGTCTTCTTCTATTTTTTTCAGGTTTCCATCTGTAACCGGGACCGCAAGATTGTGAGGAAAAAGAAAATTACGCGCAAAACCGTCTTTTACTTTTATCACACTCCCGGATTTTCCGACTTTAGCTACATCTTTCTTCAAAATTACTTCCATAATTTATCTCCTGGAATCTGATTAATTTTTTACGTATGGCAAAAGGCCTATAAAACGCGCTTTTTTTACAGCCTCTGCCAGCATGCGCTGGTGCTTTGCACAATTACCGGATATCCTTCTTGAAATAATTTTGCCCCGCTCCCTGACGAAAGATTCAAGCCTCCTCAAATCTTTATAATCTATGCCCTTGACTTTATCCGCGCATAGCCTGCAAACTTTTTTCCTGAAAGAAACTCCCGCTTCAAATGATTTCTTGTTTGTAGTTCTTTTTTCGAACTTCCCGCTCTTAAACCTCATCTGCTTTATCCTCGCTTTCTTCTAACCATTCGGACTCAGTATGTGAATCTGTAACAGATAAATCTTGGTGCTGATCTGCAGCCTGCCTTGATGATGGGCTTCCAAGAAACTGCAGCCTCTCAACCCTGACTTCGATTACACTGCGTTTTTGTCCTGCATTATCTTCCCAGCTCCTTGACTGCAGGCGGCCTTCAATAAAAACGGGGCTACCCTTCTTAAGATACTGGTTACAGGTCTCTGCCTGCTTATCCCATGCAACCGCAGTTATAAAACACGTCTCTTCCTTAGCCTCCTGGTTCTTATTACGGAACCGCCTGTTTACGGCTAGCCTTATATTTACGACAGCCGTGCCTTGGGGCGTATACCTTAGCTCAGGGTCTTTGGTAAGGTTACCTATCAATAAGACTTTATTTAAATTTGCCATATTATTTCTCCTCTATCGGCCTGGTTATCAATGTCCTAAGGATATTTTCATTCAAGCTATACAAACGGTTCAATTCTTTTATAGCTTGGGGGTCAGATTCAAAATTAACCAGATAATAAAGGCCTTCCTGAAATTTCTTTATCGGGAACGTCATCCTCCTCTTATCTGCCCAGACAGAAGAATTGGTTACGCTGCCTTTATTTTTTGTGATCACTTCATTAATCTGCGAAAAAACAGCCTTCTTCTGGTCTTCCGGCAAATCCGGTTTCACTATTAACATGGCTTCATACTTATTCATTAGTTTCTCCTTTTATTATATATATTCATGGTTTCTGAAATCCCATTTATAACCCAAGACTCACAACAGCTGCATGCGCTACCAATGATCTCCGGCAATTCCTTCTTTTGTGCTCTGTCAAAAGAGGAAAGGACATACTTTGCCGCAATATCCTTATCCGGCCTTCCTATGCCTATGCGCAGCCTGTTGAATTCAGCTGTTTCTAAATAGGTGATTATTGACTTTATGCCGTTATGCCCGGCCGAAGAACCTCCTGCTACTAATTTTATCCTGCCGAAATCCAGGTCTAAATCATCGCATACAGCCAAAAGATCCTTGTTGCAAAGAGCAAACTTCTTAAATAAAAGCTTGGCAGCTACGCCGGATAGATTCATAAATGTCAAAGGCATGGCCAGTATTACGCTAACGCTACTAATGTTTCCTTTAGCAATAAAAGCAGGTATACCCGGCTCCTTCTTTAGACGCATCTTATGCTGCTTGGCTAGAGTGCGTATAACCTGAAAACCTATATTATGCCTTGACCCGGAATATCTTATGCCCGGATTACCCAGGCCCAAAATCAATTTCATAAAAGGGTGGAAAGTAAAGGTATTATTTTTTCTCTTTCTTTTCCTGTTTTTCCTCGGCTTCTTTTTCTTCAGCAGGGACTTCCTTCTTTTCTTTTATTACTTCCGGCTCTTTTGCAGCTTCAGCGCCTTCAATTTCCTCTACCGGTGCCTCCTCTTTCATAGGCTCAGATACAGATATGACTACTGATTCAAGAGGGGTGATCACCTTTATGTCAGGAGGAAGGATTATATCCTTTACATGTATTGAATCCCCTATCTTTAAAGGTGTCACATCTACCTCTATTTTTTCAGGGATCTTTGTAGGCAAGCACTCGATCTCTATTTCCCACATGATATGCTCCAGAGAGCCGCCTTCCTGCTTAACCCCTACTGCTTCGCCTTTTGCTACAACCGGCACGTTTACTTTAATTGACTTAGTAAGCGATATCTCGTTGAAATCAACATGTATTATATCTCCCTGGACCGGGTCATACTGTATATCCTTTATCAGGCAGGTCTTAGACCTGAGTTTATTTTCGTCCTTTATCTTAAGGTTTATAACCAGGTTTTCAAGGCGGTGTTGGTGTACCAGCGTTAATAATTGTTTTTTAGGTATACCTATGGCTTTGGAATCCTTGCCCTCGCCGTATATAACTGCCGGTATTACGCTGGTAGCCCTTAACTTTTTAACACCGATCTTTCCTAGCTGAGTCCTTATTTCCGCATCCAAAAATATCTCTTCCATTTTATTTCACCTCATTAAATATTTTAATAGTTTAATCGAACAGCGAACTGACCGATTCTTCGTTATGAATCCGTTTTATAGCTTCCCCAAGAAGCCCGGCAACAGACAAGACTTTGATCCGTGGATTTTTCTTATCTTCCGACAGAGGGATACTATCTGATATTAAAAGTTCTTTTAATTCTGCGCATTTATTTATTCTTTCAAGTGCCGGCCCGGATAATACGCCATGAGTTATGGCTGCACGCACAGTTTTGCACCCGTATTTCTTAAGCACGCCTACTGCTTCTATTAAAGAACTCCCCGTAGCAATCAAATCATCAACGATTATGACATCTTTGCCTTCGACCTCGCCTAATATATGCAAAGCTTCGGACTTTTCAGGGTCAATCCTTCTTTTATCAATTATTGCCAATGCTGCATTTAGCCTTTTGGCATAAGCCCTTGCCATCTTAATGCTGCCTACATCCGGAGAAACCACCACAACGTCTTTGGGATCGATATTTGAGAAATAATCTATGAATACCCCGACGGAAAATAAATGGTCTACCGGAATATCAAAAAATCCCTGGATCTGGCCTGCATGCAGGTCCATCGTCAAAACCCTGTCTGCTCCTGCAACCGTAAGGAGGTTTGCGATTAATTTAGCGCTGATAGGCACACGAGGCTGGTCCTTCCTGTCCTGGCGGGCATAACCAAAATAAGGTATAACCGCAGTTATCCTCTTGCTTGAAGCTCTCCTTAAGGCATCCATCATAATCAAAAGCTCCATAAGGTTATCATTAGGAGGAGGACAGGTTGACTGTACGATAAACACATCTTTGCCTCTGACATTCTCATTGATTTTGACCCTTATTTCGCCTTCGCTGAATCTTGACACTAAGGCATCAGAAAGCTTTATCTTAAGATATTTACAGATATCTTTTGCTAACTGCGGGCTGGCATTGCCAGAGAATACTGCCAATTTATCCATGTTTACCTCTTGTTTTTTAATGGTTTGGCCGGGACGCCTGCAACTATCTGGCCGTTTTTTACATTCCTGTTTTTAAGAAGCACTGAGCCTGCTCCAACTATACTATTTTTCCCGATTTTAACCGGAGCAACCAATACCGAGTCAGAACCAACAAATGCATTATCTCCTATAATGGTTGCATGCTTATTTTTACCGTCGAAATTAGCGGTGACACTTCCTGCGCCGATATTGGCACGTTTGCCAATTCGCGTATCCCCGATATAGCTAAAATGTTTAATTAAAGTTCCTTCTGAGATCTTTGAGCGGACGCTCTCTAAGAAATTGCCCAAGATTACCCCGTTTGCTACCCTGGTGCCTTCACGCAAATGTATAAAAGGCCCTATTGAGCAATGACCACCAATTTTAACATCTCTTTCAATAACTGTAAAGGGATAAATGACCGTATCCCGCCCGATTCTTACTCCGTAGCTGATAAAGGTAGTAGCAGGGTCAACAATATTAACTCCTGCCTTCATAAGCCCTTCATTAATTCTCCGCTGAATAACGCTATTGGCCTTAGATAAATCAAGCTTGGAGTTTACTCCGCTTGCCTCTTGGGCATCCTCAATCTTTAAGCTATCAACCAGACAGCCATTATCATAAAGGATCTTTATGGCATCGGTCAGGTAATATTCCCTCTTGGCATTATTCGGCCTTATTTTTGCCAAAGCAAATTCCAATTTCTTCTTGTTAAAACAAATGATCCCCGTATTTATCTCTTTTATTGCCTTATCAAAATCATCGGCATCTTTTTCTTCTACAATATTGCATATCGCCCCATATTCATCCCTGCTAATCCTTCCATAACCTTCCGGCTTGGCCATCTGGGCGGTAAGTATTGCCGCATCAAGATTATTATCTGCATGGTATTTTATTAATTTAAGCAGTGTACTTTTTTGTAAAAGAGGTATGTCAGCATATAGAATAAGTATATCTCCTCTAAATCCCTTCAATTTGGCCAAAGCTGTCTTAACGGCATCTGCAGTACCGACTAATCTTTTCTGGACTACAAATTTCAACCCTCGAGGCAGCGATTTCTCTACCAGTTCATGTTGATGGCCCAGAACTACAACCGTATCGGTTGCCTTTAGTGATTTTGATAAATCCAGGACATATTGCAGCATAGGCCTTCCGCATATGGGGTGCAGGACCTTAGGCGTAGAGGATTTCATCCTTACGCCCTTACCCGCTGCCAAAATAATGCATGCAAATTTGTTTCTCATATGGTTAACTCTCTTTTTAATATCTAACTTAAAATGGTTGGGACGTGTGGATTCCTAATGAGGCCACAACTTACGGAAGTACAAAGTACGACGTAAGTTGCTTAGGCTACATCTTGCCTTACTGGCCGAATTAATCCCGAGCCCGCCTGCGGCGGACGAGGGAGAACCTCCACATCCCTTTAGGTTCTCGCTTAGTTATCTTGTCAAAATTGCCCGGTGAGGACTCGAACCTCAACAGTCAGACCCAAATTCTGATGTGCTACCATTACACTACCGGGCAGATTTAAGGCTCGACCTTCCTGTATTGTTATACAAGATTTCCTATGTACTCTATTTAATGAAAAAATTGCCCAACATAACAAAGTAGGCCGTAAAAAGGCATTATTAAATCTTTCGCCGATATATGGACTAATCGGCTCCTGCATGCCCTGCATTAGCATGGCCACTTGTTTTCTCTTGTTCGTAAGCCTCTAAAACTCTCTTTTGAAGATATTCCCTAAAGGACTGCGTAATCGGATGGGCTATATCTTTATGCTCGAGTTGAGAATTATTTGCAGCTTCTTCCTGGCTCAGCGGCCGGGAACTGACGACTAGCTGCGCTCCGCACTGGTTGCAATACTTACTGCGTGACTCATTTTTAAAGCCGCACTTCTGGCACGGCTGCTTTATCTTTCTGGAAGGCATTGCAATGAATAACCCGCTTGAGCCTTCTATCACCTTAATATTTCTTACGACAAAAGCGTTATCAAAAGTTACGGTCGCGTAAGCTTTCAGCTTTTTATCCGGTGAATCCTTCAGGAAAACCTTTACCTCCGTTATTTCCATAGACCCCTCCTTAAAAACGCCTATACCGTCTGAGCTAAAAAAACATCCCAGGGTTTATTCTTACCTTTAAGCTGTCTATATAAAACCATGGCTTCCTTCTTTGAGGGAGTAATGGCAAATACTGTCGGCCCGCTTCCGGACATCAAAACAAATTCCTGCTTAAGCTTATAAAGTTCTTCCTTGATCTTACCGACAACAGGATACAGCCTGAAAGTAACGTTTTCAAGGTCATTGAAGGAATATTTACGCAACTTATTCCAAATCTTACCCTTTATGGCTAAGGTCAGTATTTTAACATCAGAATCATGTGTTGTCAACTTAACCTTTTTAATTTTTCCAGGACTTT
The DNA here is from genome assembly GCA_003598025.1 of Candidatus Omnitrophota bacterium. Taxonomy (NCBI): domain Bacteria; kingdom Pseudomonadati; phylum Candidatus Omnitrophota; species Candidatus Omnitrophota bacterium. The sequence continues at coordinate 110,887 of QZKH01000006.1, read as the reverse complement.
TACTCTTTGCATCAGAAGCACTTGGTAAAAAAAACTCATCCCATTTTTTATAAACCAATGCCGTAGCTACATTTATCCTTGGTACAACTAAAACATGCCAAATTCTAATATTTTTCAATGATTTTATCGGCTTAATATCCTCCCCCCTGCCTAAGCCTTGCGCAAAAGGGGTATTATGTATAAAAAATGGTACATCGCTGCCTAAACATTCTGCAATTCTGGATAATTTTGCCTTAGATAAGCCCAATTTCCATAATTTATTCAGGGCAATTAAAACAGTTGCTGCATTACCTGAGCCGCCGCCTAAACCCGCGCCTACAGGGATGCGCTTTATAATTTTTATATTTACGCCGTTTTTAATGCGGTATTTTTCCTGGAGTAATTTTGCTGCCCGGTAGGCTAAATTAGTATGGTCAGAGGGTATATTGTCTGAAGAAGTAACGATTTTTATATTACTGTCTTTCCTGAGGGTGAATATAATCTTATCGGAAAGGCTGATACGTTCAAAAATAGTATCTATATCATGGTAGCCATCTTTATTTCTATGGAGGACTTTTAGGTAAAGGTTGAGCTTAGAGCAAGAGTCAAGACGCATCTGCATCTAAAGGAAGGTTTAAGAAACTATGCTTAAGGCTGATTTTTCTATGTCTTCGGCTGTGAGGTTATATTCTTTAAGCAGCTCGGAAGGTTCTCCTGACTGGCCGAACCTGTTCTTAACGCCTATCCGTAAAACTTTAGCCGGACAATTCTCAGAGACTATTTCGTCTACGCTCGAAGCCAAACCTCCGATTACAGTATGCTCCTCACAAACCACTATCCCGGAAGTATTTTTTGCGGCTTCAATAATAACGTCTTTATCTATGGGTTTAATCGTATGCATATTAATCACTCTAGAACTAATGCCTTTTTTTCCAAGGTTATCAGCGGCTTCTAAAGCTGCTTCAACCATTATGCCGCATGCAATTATCGTTACATCCTTACCATCTTTAAGCACCTGGGCTTTGCCCAATTTAAACTCTCCTTTATTTTCTATCGTCAGGAATTTAGACCTTCCCAGGCGTATATAAAAAGGCCCGCGCGTATTTGCTGCGGCCATAACAGCTTCTCTTGTCTGCGGCCCATCGCAGGGAACCACTACGTTCATATTAGGCAATACTCTCATAATAGCTAAATCTTCCAAAGCCTGATGGCTAGCTCCGTCAGGCCCGACTGTGACACCGGCATGGGTAGCGACTATCTTTATATCAAAATTATTATATACAACACTGTTTCTTACCTGGTCCCAGGCCCTGCCAGTCGCAAACATCGCAAATGTGGAAACAAACACTGTCTTACCGCAACTGCTCATTCCTGCTGAAGTAGCCATCATATTCTGCTCGGCTACCCCAAAATTAAAAAACCTTTCCGGGAATTCTTTGGCGAATAAACTTGTTCTGGTAGACCCTGAGAGATCGGCATCAAAAACAACTATATCCCTGTTGATTTTACCCAGTTCTACCAAGGCTTTTCCATAAACATCTCTTTGATATAACATCTCTGCCATTTTAAGCTTTACTCTCCGATTTCTTTAAGGGCCCTATCGGTCTCTTCCTTGGTCGGAGCCCTTCCATGGAAATCTACAACGTTTTCCATAAAAGACACACCCTTTCCTTTTATAGTCTTGCCGATTATTATCGTGGGTTTACCTTTCATGGATTCTGCCTCCCTATAAGCTGCAACTATCTCTTTCATATTGTGGCCGTCAATCAATACTGTATGCCAGCCAAAGGCTCTCCATTTATCGCTGATCGGCTCAAGATTCATTACATCTTTGGTTTTGCCGTCAATTTGGTAGCCGTTATAATCCAGTATGCCGCATAAATTATCACATTTATAATGTGCAGCAGCCATCGCTGCTTCCCAGATATTGCCTTCCTGTATTTCTCCATCCCCCATTAAGACGTAAACCCTGTAGTCTTTCTTATCCATTTTTAAAGCCAGGCTCATGCCTAAACCTACTGATAAACCCTGCCCAAGTGAACCCGAAGCGACATCGATACCGGGAGTCCTTCTATCAGGATGGCCCTGGAGAAGACAGCCAAGTTTCCTTAATTTCCAAAGCTCATCTTTTGAAAAATACCCGCATTCCGCAAGAACCGCATACAATAAAGGGCAGCAATGCCCCTTTGATATGTGGAATCTGTCTCTATTTAAAGAATGGGGGTTAGCCGGATCATGGCGCATTACGGAAAAAAACAAGGCAGTTATCATATCTGTAGCCGAAAGGCTTCCTCCGGGGTGCCCGGAACCGGCTTTATCCAACATCTGAATAATCAGGGAGCGGATCTTTTTTGCTTTTTTCTCAAGGATGGCCGTATCTTTGGTAGCTTCCATCAAGATTTTATCTCATTAAGTTTTTCTTCGATGATTTTGTTACCGGGAAATATACTTATAGCTTTTTCTAAAATTTGTTTTGCTTTTGCCTTATCTCCGGTTTTAAGGTAAACTTCGCTAAGGTGCTCATATATTACCGGGTCTTCCAATAAACGTGATGCCTTTTCAAGTTCTTCCAGCGCCTTCTGGTAGTTACCTTTTTTAAAATAAACCCACCCTAAGCTATCGACGAATGCGCCGTTATCCGGAGAAAATTCTAGCGCTTTCTTAATCATTATTTCAGCCTGATCAAGATTCCTTGATTCCTGGGCGTATAAATATCCCAGATGATTAAGGGCTTCCGGGTAATCAGGGTTAAGCTCAAGAGTCTTTTTCAGCTCCTGTTCAGCAAGTTTATATTTCGACTGCCTGTCATAAACATTAGCCAGATAAAAATGTGTATCTATATCCTTATCATCAATGCTTATGATAAGTTTGAACGTATTCTCCGCCGCATCGAGCTTATTCTGCCTGAAATAAATAAGCCCTAAATTCTTATAGATATCTATATTCTTAGGGTCTAGTTTAGAAGCATTTTTAAGCGCTATTTCATATTCGCTGGTTGCAGAATCCATCTTATCATCTGCTGCATAAAGAAGCGCTAATATTACATGCGGCTCAACGCCGTCAGGGTCGCAGCTTATCGCTTCATTCAGTTTTTCAACGGCTAACCCGTTTTTATCCTGCTTTATATAGCTTACCGCCATTCTCAAATAAACTATGCAATTCTGACGGTCTGCCTTAAGTGATTTATTATATTCGCTTATGGCCTTATCAATCTCATCTAAGCCTTCATAAACGCCGGCCATAATATAATGGCTTAGCGCATATGAAGTTTTTTTATCCAAAGCATACGCTTTATTTAGAATTATGGATGCGGCCAGAAGGCAAAAAAATATTCCGCTAGCATATCTTCTAAGCTTAGATGTCATCCTGAATTAGGGATTATTTTGATATTTCAAGAATTATGACCGGAGGCCAAGGCTAAAAGCCTAAAAGCTTAACTCCAGGCTCTCTTCTTGAGATGACGAAGACGACGACGCGCCTTTTTCCTCTTATGAGTCCTTATTTTTCTTCTTTTTCTTTTCTTGCCGCAAGGCATTTTATTCCTCCACGTATAAAAATATTAGTTCACAGTGCACAGAACGTAGTTCACAGCCGTGAACTGTGAACCATGAACCGTGAACTAATTAATATATCACCTTATTCAACGGATACTCTATAATCCCCTCAGCCCCTGCCTTCCTCAACTGAGGTATCAATACCCGGACTACCCTCTCGTCAATTACCGTGTCGATAGCATACCAGCCATCTTCAGAAAGATTAGAGATAGTAGGTTTTTTAAGTGCCGGCAACAAAGCAATTACTTTATCAAGCTGAGCTTTTTTAACGTTCATCTTGATACCGACCTTCTCTTCGGCTGCTATAGCCCCTTTTAACAGCAGCTCAATCTGTTCCATCTTGCTTCTTTTCCAGTTATCCTTATAAGAATCTTTATTTGCGATAAACTGCGTAGTAGATTCGCACACTGTATCGATCGGAATGAGTTTATTCGCCTTTAAGCTCCTGCCTGTTTCCGTCAATTCTACTATTGCATCGACTAAACCTGCGGTAACTTTTACTTCAGTAGCTCCCCAGCTGAATTCCACATCTACATCTATCTTATTCTTCTTAAAATATTTTTTTGTTACATTGACCAGCTCTGTAGCTATACGCTTGCCGTTAAGTTGTTTTATGGATGTTATCCCGGCCTCTATAGGGACGGCTACTACCCATTTTACCTTATTAAGGCTCTGTTTAGCATACATAAGCCCGGTTATAGTAACTACATCGGAATCATTCTCCATGACCCAATCATTTCCCGTTATTCCGCAATCCAAGGCGCCGTCCTGTATATAGCGGGACATCTCTTGGGCTCTAAGCAGGACTACATTTATCTGAGGATCGTCAATGGAAGGAAAATATGACCTCTCCGAAGATAAATTGATATTAAATCCGGCCTTCTTGAACATCCTGAAAGTCGATTCCTGAAGGCTGCCCTTAGGCAAGCCTAATTTTAACACCTGCTCCTGTTTTGTCGCCATAACTTAAATCTCTCCCCTTTTGAATTTTTCTTTATAGCGAAGTTATTATACTTGCAGGGATTTAGTTTGTAAAGGAAAAAGATGATTTTAGTTCATAGTTGATGGTTCATTGTTCATGGATACGGCCTATTTCTATGAACTTTGAACTATGAACTATGAACTAACTCCTGCTTAAGCCTACTTTTTATTCCTTCCCTTTCCTCTTGTTTTGGAATATAATTATTAAACTAATTATTTAGTTCATTAACACCCGTGCTTAAAGGATAGCTCGGCACCTGTGCCCACAGGAAGGCACAGTGCATGTTTACTACACGTATGCGTTTCTACGCTACACCCGTGCTTAAAGGATAGCTCGGTATGCGTTTCTACGCTAGGAGGATAGGATGCTTAAACAATTAAGAGATAAAAAAACGGCTAAAAAAATATGGATAGTCCTGGCTTTAATAATAATCCCTGCGTTTGTCTTCTGGGGCTCAGGGGTAATATTTGATAACCAAAAAAAAGCGGGTTTCGTAGGCAAGATTTTTGGAAAAAAAATATCTGCCCAGGACTTCATGGATGCGATGAAAGCTTCCAGGAACCTGGCGCTGCTTCAATACGGTGATAACTTTGACAAAATAAAGAATATGTTCGATTTTGAGGGACAGGCATGGGAAAGGCTTGTGCTTCTCTTAGAAGCCAAAAAACACAGGATAAAAGTAGATGATAAAGAAGTGATAGACTGGATACAAAAATTCCCCCTCTTCCAAAAAAACGGGCAGTTCGACCCGCAAACTTATTCTTTGGCTTTGCAATATGAGCTCTTCAATACGCCGCCCAGGGAATTTGAAGAACAGGTGCGTCAAAACCTTACCATATTTAAACTTTATAATGACGTTACCAAGAGTATAGAAATAACCGATAAAGAACTACAGGAAGAATATGCAAAAACCAATGAGAAGATAAGTGTTTATTATCTTGCCGCCCTTCCTGAAGCATATGAAAACCAGATTAATCCAACAGAAGAGGAAATAAAATCATACTACGAACAGAACAAAGACCTGTTTAAAAAGCCTGCTTCTTACGACGTTGAGTATATCCAAATACCTCAAAAACTGAATGATAAAGCTGTTAATGAAGATGAGCTAAAAAATATTTATCGCAGGCTGTTAGATGAAAAAAGTTTTGCTGGCATAGCTAAAGAGTTAGGGCTGGAAATAAAAGAAACAGGCTATTTCTTCCCTGCCGAGGGTATCCCGGGATTTGGCTGGGCTCCAGAACTGGCCAATATGATCGCTCAGCTAAAAGCCGGGGATTTCACTCAGCCCTTGCTGAGCGGGCAAAGCTTCTTTATATTGAGATTAAAAGGGAAAAAAGATCCTTATATACCGCTATTCAAAGACATTGGGGATACGGTAAAATCAAGATTTGTAAAAGACGCCTCTGCTAATATTGCCAGAAATAAAATAACAAAGGCTAAAGAATCGCTTTTAACAGACAAAGAGGCGGCAAAATTAAATAACTTCGAGAAAACTGCAAAAGAGATAGGATTAAAATACGGCGCAACGGATATGTTTAAATTCGGCAGCTATATAGAAGGTATAGGTGCTTCCGACAATTTCTGGCTTAAAGCCAGAAGCCTCAAAGATAATCAGATAAGCGATGTAATATCAATGCCTTCCGGGTATTTTCTGATAAGGCTAAAGTCATCAACTTCTATTGACCAGCAGAAATTTAATGAAGTTAAAGAAGAATTCCAGCAGCAACTCTTGATGAAGAAGAAAGAAGAGGCTTTCGTTAAATTCCTAGTGGATTTAAAACAGAAAAGCCAATTATTTTAATTGCTTACCTTTATAGCGTTTACCGGGCACTGCAAAGCAATTTCTTCTAAATTGCAGGTTGCACATACTTGGGTTTTTACATGAGCTACCCCATCGCCCTGGACTTCAAACACATCAGGACAAGCTTGTTCGCAAATTCCGCAACCTACGCAAGTTGAAGCATCCACTGTAACTTTTGCCATGATAATTTTCCTCCTGTTATTTATCTTTCCTGCAGGTTTTCAAACATCTCTTCATGCGTGACTTCTTCCGAAAGTATGTGCGTAACCAGCTGGTAAGTCACATGATCTTTACCTAATGTTTTCTTGGCTATCTTATTATAAACTTCTATTGCCCCAGACTCAGCCTCGGTTACTATACGGATCATCCTATTAATATCGGCAGTATTTTTAGGCGGCATAAGATACGGAAAATTTGCATGTTTCTCCAGTTCCATAGGATTTGCCGGAGGTACATCTCCTAATTTAGTAATTAGATCTGCTAATTCCTGCGCATGCTCTAATTCATCCTTGGCGATTTTCTCCAGGAATTCCTTCATATCTTCATAAGCTTTACCCGAAACAGTCTGCGCCATATACCAGTACAAATAAAAAGCTAACCACTCATCACAATAAGCCTTATGCAGGTCTTTTACCAGTTCCTTTAAACTTAAATCAACTATCGCTCTTGCCTGTTTACCCATATTATTACCTCCTTTAAACGCTGCTTTGATTCTCCAAACTAAGTTTATATTTAAGGATATTATTGTCTGCAATATCCTGGATTTTTTTAATAAGTTCCGGGTTGTTTAATAGGTGCTTAAACCTACCCTGTTTCTTTAGATATTCCTCAACTGGCTTTGGCTTGATTTTGCGCTGGGCCAGCACCCCGTTTTCGTATTCTATTATAGGATAAAGCCCTGTTTCAACTGCTAATTTCGCTATCTCATAAGTGAGGCTAGAATCGTGTCTCCATCCTAACGGGCAAGGGACATGTATTTGTATATACTTTGGCCCTTTTATAGAGAATGCCTTTTTCACTTTACGCTGTATATCCTGAGGAAATACTACTGAAGAGGTGGCTACATAAGGTATGCCATGCGCCAAAGCTATTTCCGGCATGGGTTTTTTCGGTCTTATATTACCGAAAGATTGAGAGCCTGCAGGACTGGTAGTAGTGTTGGTTTCAAAAGGGGTAAGGCCGCTTCTCTGAACTCCCGTATTCATATATGCTTCATTATCATAACAAACATATAGAATATCATGGCCGCGTTCAAACATCCCTGATAAAGCTTGTAGACCGATATCAGCCGTACCGCCATCACCACCCTGGGCAATTACGTTTATTTTATCTTTTGTCCCTAAATATTTCAGCGCCGCTTCTATACCGGAAGCTACTGCAGAAGAGTTTTCAAACAAAGAATGTATCCAGGGGACCTCCCAGGCAGATTCCGGATATTTTGTTGAGAAAACCTCCAGACAGCCTGTATTATTTGAAATAATCGTATTCGGACCAGCAGCATCTATTACCAGACGCGCTGCCATCGACTGGCCGCATCCAGAACAGGCGGTATGACCTGCTACAAATAAATGATTACTCACAGCTTGGCTCCTTTCGCCGCTCGCTTAGACCGCCAGCGGAGTCGGAGATATCATAATTCTCCTTCAATAGCTCTGGTTTCAAATCAATATATTCTGATGTAAGCTCTTTATTTGTTAGAAGCCTGAAAACTTCTTTTATGGAATGCGTAGTAATATCCCTGCCGCCTAAGCCGATATTAAAGCCGCTTATAACCTGGGGCTTCTTTTTCTTTGAAGTGAATATCGCTCTTATCTCCGTTAAAAGCGGAGAAAATGAGCCAAGCGATAATGCCCTGTCTAATACCGCGACTTTGGGGATATTTTTGAGGGCAGCATAAATAGCATCGCATGGAAATGGCCTATAAGTTGTTATTTTCAGCAATCCTACCTTTTTGCCCTTACTCCTCAGCTCATCAACAACATCCTTGACTGTCCCGCATACCGAACCCATGGCAACAATAACACGCTCTGCATCTTTAGTGTGGTATTCTTCTATTAAGCCGTTATAATTACGGCCAAATGTTTTGTTAAAATCTGCGGCTATACCCGGAATCATTGATAAAGCTTTTTTCTGGGTCTGTTCAACTGCATACCGGGTCTCCATATAGGAATCGGGGTCAACTAACGGGCCTAAAGTTATGGGCTTCTCCGGATCAAGCTTATATAACGCTTTATAAGGCGGCAAGAAAGCATCAACTTCTTTTTGCCCGGGGATATCTACTGTTTCGATACCATGCGTAAGGATAAAACCATCCATACAAACCATAACCGGCAGCATAATAGATTTATCCTCGGCTAACTTATAAGCTATAAGGTGCAGATCAACTGCTTCCTGGATATTTTCCGCGTATACCTGGATCCAGCCGCTGTCCCTTAGAGAGACTGAATCCTGCTGATCATTCCAGATATTTATAGGCGCAGATATTGCCCTGTTTGCGCAAGTCATAATCACCGGAAGACGCAATCCTGCTATGTTAAACACTACCTCTGCCATGTAAAAAAGCCCCTGAGAACTGGTAGCGGTATAGGCCCTTACCCCGGTTGCAACCGCACCCAATACAACAGAAGCAGCAGAATGTTCGGATTCAACATTGACAAATTGGGAATTTAATTCTCCGTCAGCGACCATCTGTGCAAGATCCTCAACAATATGCGTCTGGGGCGTGATCGGATAAGCTGATATAACTGCCGGCTTACATAACTTTACTATTTCTGCTACTGCATGCGAACCTTCAACAAATTCTTTCATGGCTATTATTTTTTCTCCTGAGATGTATCTTCTTTGACCATAATAATGTCCTGCTTAGGGCAAATCGCCACGCAATTACCGCAACCCTTGCAATAAGCATAATCGCAGATATATGTATTCTTCTCTGAGCCGGTAATGCAGGCCTCAGGGCATATCAATACGCACATCTTGCAGGCAATACAGTTTTTCTGCAGGAACTTAGGCTTTGATTCTGTCCTCCAGGAACCAGTCTTGTTTTTCTTGCTTGCTCCAGGTTTTACAGTTAAAGGGCCGAACATAACATGCCTCTCTTGTCTTATTTTACGCTTTTAATATAATCATAACCCTGACGTGCAGCTTCTAAATTCTTTTCTGCTATCTTGCCGGGGAAACGCTTCTTAATTGCATCAAGCAGGTAATCAAGCTCAAACTCCCCTGTCGCAGCTGAAAAAGCACCTAAAAGAGCGGTATTGCCCAAAGGCCGTCCTATTGTTTTTAAGGCGATCTCATTTGCCGGGACGCTGTATACTTTCTGGGCGACACCCAACTTAGGCAGTTCTTCTCCTTCGTTTATGATCGCAACACCCTTGCTTTTAAGGCCGGAAAAACAATTAAAGCCCCGCATAAGGGTAGCATCGACAACAATTACGAAATCCGGTTCATATATCTGGCTTCTCAGCCTTACAGGCTTGGTATCAATCCGTACAAACGCATTCATCGGAGCCCCCATCCTTGCTGCTCCAAAATGCGGGAATGCATAAGGATAAAGCCCTTTTAAAAAATATACATACCCTAACAAAGACGCTGTTGTAATCGCGCCCTGGCCTGCGCGGGCATGGATTCTTATCTCTTTCATTATTAACAAATCTCCTTATTACATGATTTATAATGTAAAGGAATACCTATAATATATCTATTCCTTTAATTTGTCAAATATTTTATTTTTTCGAATATTCTGCCTTCCAGCGCCTTATTTTCGCTGGAGAAACCGTACACCCTGGCGTTATTAAAGGATTTAACAAGCATTAAAGAAGCCTTTGCGCCGTTCAAAGAAATATTTATTCTTTTGGGCCTGCCTAAGTTATAAAAATTATCGCTTATCACTACGAGTTTCTTAGGCCTAGCGGGCGGTTCTATGCTTGTCTTGCTTTCCTTAAATAAAAATTTATATGAATACAGATAACTATCAGGCCAAATAATGACTGAAGACGGATCAGCCTGCCGGCTCAAGTAATTAAATACCTCTCTTTGCTCATTTAGAAAAACTTCCTCATTCTTAGCTGTTTTCTCCATAAAATCATAGCCCAAAATCACTGACCTGATGTTCAAAAAGACGATAAACACAAAAAAACCTGTTACTACCAGTTTTATGCGCTTTCTTGAATATGTATTATAAAACAAACTTCCAAAAGCTAAAAAAGGCAACGGGTATAAGAAGCTGAAATAATGCCCCTGCAATAATGCGCGTTTAGGTAAAAAGAGCAATGATAATACAAAAAATACGGACAAGCAGATAAAAAGCACTTTTTCTAACACGTTCCTGTTTCTATCTTTTAAAGTAAGCATTGATTTAACTCCAATGAATACAAAAATACAAATAAACATTACTTTTGCTAAGAGATATCCAGGAAATGCAAGCCTGAAGAAATCAAAAAAAGACGCCAGCACCGATTTAAGCTTATATACAAGATTTAGTACAGAAAACATAGAAACCGCGGTTAAATATCTGAATACAAGCCTGCTCTCTATAAATCCATGTTGCAATTCATAAATAATCGTCGCGCTCATCAATAAGATGAATATTAATGCCGAATATAAAAACCGTGACTTCCTGATATTTACCGGCTTAAAGTATAACCAGCAGATAGCCAGAACAAAAAAAGCGGCAAATGCGTTATGATGCAACTGAACCATGACGCTGACCGAAAAAGACACAAGAAGTAAGTAATTATCCTGGTTATCTTTGATTAGCTTGTATAAAGAAAACACAAACAAACCTGCAAAGAATGGCATTAAAGAAGGGCTCCAAATGGTTCTTGAAAGGTTAATCGCCCCGGCAGAAAAAGTAAATAAAAGAGCGGCAGCAAAAGCAGATTTCCTGTCGCATGCATTTTTGACCAGGTAATAAATCAAGACCATGGTAGCAAGATTAAAAAACATTGTCATCATGGCAGCTGCTTCAGGCAAAAGGCCCCTGAATAAAAAAGAAACAGCCAAAAAATAATAATAAAATGGGCCAAAATGAAAGTCCCCGACGCTGACAGTAGGGCCAAGCAGGATAAATTCGCCGTTTGTTATTTTCATGGCCTCTAATAACGAAACAGCCTGGTCCTTTTTAAAATGAAAATATTCCGTGAATTTATATATTCTCAATAAAAAACCCAGAAGGGTTAAAGATGAGGGGATTATTAAGTCAATAACTGCGTTTTTTCCTATTTTCATGGATAGATTGTAAAAAGGCTATGAAACTTTGGCAGCTGTTTGCAAAAGCAGTTTAAGGATAGGCTCTGCGTCATCTGTATTAAGCGTGCCTAAGCCGCAACTGGGGCTGATCAATAAGCCGTTAAGGATTAAACCTCTGTCTATGCCTTTATCAACTAAAACATCAATAGCAGATTTTAATCTTTCACTTAAAGATTCCGGAGTTTCTAGGCCAGCTTGTTCTTGAGTAGGTACTATGCCCCAACAAATCATACCCCCGCGCCTTAAGAATACGTTTAAATCTTTGGCATAAATCACAAACTTATCAATAAAATCATAAGCATCGAAACTGATCAAGTCGATAGATCCGATCTCGGTCAGAATAGACCAATCTGTATTGCCGCAGCAATGCACGCCCACAAAAACATTCTCGGCTTTTAGTGCTCTGCTAAATTCAGAAAGGACCCTTACCACCTCTTCCCTGTTTATCGGTGTATAAGCGGAGCCAAAGCATCCTAAATAAGGCTCATCGATAAATATGATTATTTCCTTATTGAATTTCTTTAAGGAGTTTATCTGCCATAGCGCTTTCATTAACAGCCCTTTCAGCATGGCCTGGAATAAAACAGGGTCGTGCAAAACAGCCTTACCGGTCTCATCCTTTAAACCTGCAGCAAAAGTAAAAGGTCCGGTTACTTGGCATTTGACAGCCCTTACTTGCCGTAAATCCACATCTTGGAGCTTAGTTAGAAAAGCGTATAATCCATGAGAATAATCCTGGGTTATACGGAAATAATCTAAATCCTCAGCTATCAAATGCTCATAAAACTTCTCTAATTCAGATTCTCTATTGCTTAAATCCACTGCCAGGCCCTGGCTGGATATTTTTAAGCATGGCAGCTTCTCGCTGAATTGAGCAACCATTCCTTCTCTTATTGACCTTTTAGGCAGTTGTGGCCAAAATGGAATTTGGGGCACGTATTTAAAGATTAAATTAAGTGCTTCTTCTGCCTTTACATGCGGCAAACTCCCGATACCTGTAGCTAATCCTCTAAAATTATCCATACTTAAATCCCCTCAGCCTCCAGCTCTTTTATCTGTTTAATCACGCTGGATCTCAATATATCAGCAAATACTACATCAAAATCGTAAACCTTCTTAAAATCTTCCAAAGAATCTTCGTCTCTCCTGGAGAGCATCTTTTTCTTAATCATATTATAAACAATATTTCCAAAATCATCAGTCTTAAGGATGCCCCAATGATTTAAAACATTTTTCGCCAGCGGCCCGAACTGTTCGATAGCGTAATCTTTTATGCCTCCAAGAAGCTCTCTGCCGCTGACATGGCCGCTCTCTTTAAGTTTCTTCTGAGTAAAATGCAGGGCATGGATTACGAATTCATAACTTTCAGGTTTATAGCGGGGATCCGCAGAACAAATCTCTTCAACTAATTTATAAAAATTCTTCTTCTTCATATTTATTTGCTTGCAACTTAAATTTATGCCTTTTCTGTTACAAACCAGGAATATTAAAACCAGAAACCTTTTTCATCTCATCGGCTGCTAACTCATGCGACCGCTTTATCGCTTTATTATAAACATCTTTCAGAGCTGACTCAAAAGATGTCTTATCAACATCGCTCATTTCTTTCTGCAGCTTCACTTGTCTTACCTTTTGTGAACCATCCATCTCGATCCTGATACTGCCGTCGGAGCTTTCAACCTCAAATACCGTATTCTCAAGCTGCCGCTTTACCTGCTGCATTTTATTCTGCATATCCATCAACTGCTTAACTTTGTCAAACATCTTTGTGCCTCCCTAGAATCCAAGATTTTCATTTATTATAAATATCTTCAGCCTATCCGGCTTGATTTCTGCTTCGACTAGAAGGAGCTGGCAGCACATCCTTTTATATTCAGGAAAAAGGCAAAGCTCCTGGTTGCACGCCTTACCGTTAAAACAATAGCTTTGCCAATTAAGCCGCTTGCAATTAAGCGGGGCTGCATAATCCCTGCTCCTTTTTATTGCCTCGGCTGCATCTTTACATATTTTGTTTATTCCGCAAACAATAATTACGTTATCCGCATAGGCAATACCGCTTGTGCGGTTACCCCATGCGCTTAAGAAAACAAGTTCGCCATTTTCAGAAATTGCATTTGCGCTTGCAAGATAGAATTCAGCCCGAGAGCCTTCTTTACGCAACCTTAGGCTCTCTTGTCTGTCGATACCAGGCTTATATTGGTTATATACTTTATTTCCCCTTTTTTCCAATATGCCAACCAAGCCAAGCTGGTCCAAGGTCACGGAGCCTGAAATCCCTATTCCGGCTGATACAGGTATATTATTGACTATCTCCTTAAGCGCATCTTGCCTGTTTTCAAAGAAATAACCGTTGATGTTCCTTTTCTTCCACTTTTCTATAAGGCCTTTTATCTTATTCCGGCTAGCCATCTTTTCTAATAATACCTGTTTTAGACAAAAGGCGTAAATACAGCCCCAAGTTAAAAATCACCCCCGTCTAAGAAAACAGCAACTACCCTTATTAAATTACGCAGCACTGAATTATTTTTCTTGCCGGGAAATGAGGTCTTTATAATTGTTTGGGAAAAAGTTATCGCTGAACACAATGTTGCCTTCCTTATTAACCAGCAAATAAGTAGGCACGCCTAAAATACCGAACTGGCGCGCAACAGCAGAATCCTTATCCAGTAAAACTCTAAATGCCAGGTAATAATTCTTAATAAAATTGCTTACCTTATCGGGAGACTCTCCCACATTAATTGATAAAACTTCTACTCCGCCCTCTAAGAGCTGAGAATACATGCTGTTTAACACCCTGAGTTCTTTCTGGCAAAACGGGCACCATGTAGTCCAGAAAAACAAAAGCACCGGCTGCTTATCCTTATAACTGCTTAGTTTGACCAAATCATCATGTGTATCAATAAGCTCAAAATCAACGGCTTTGCTTACAGGCTTTTCCCCCACTCCGAAAACAACTGAAAAGTTTACAAAAACAAAAAAAGCTAAAATTAAAACAAGCTTTCTCATATTATTATCCTCCTTAGCGCATTAATAATAATAAATAAGCCTATAGAAGCAATGACCAGACCAAATATCGTCCTGATATACTCCATCCACTTGCCGGATTTCGGTAAACTAGCCAGAAACGAAGCAAACGTACCAGATAAGATAAAAATAATGCCCATGCCGAAGGCAAAAGTAAATAACAGAGTAACGCCATAAAAAAGATTATGCTTTGTAGCTATATATGCCAGTATTGAGCCTAAAACAGGCGTTATGCAGGGACTGATTATTAAACCAGAGCTTAAGCCCAGAAAAAATACAGCCGGATAGCCGTCCTTTTTTGTTAACCCCATAAGCTTAAGCTGAGGAAGTTTAATGAATAAATTACCCAGCATGCTCAGCCCAAAAATCGTAATTATCAATCCTACTATTAACCTAGTCAAAGGATGGGTGCTAAGCTGACCAAAGAACTGCCCGGTTAAGGAAGCCAATAATCCGAGAACGGAATATGTAACAGCTAATCCGGTAACATATATTAAACTAAGCGAAAATCCGCGCAACCTAGAACCGGAAGCATTCACGCCAATATAACCCAGGCTCACCGGGATTAAAGGGTAGGTGCACGGGCTAAAACTCAACAGTATGCCCCCTGAAAAAACGACCAGATAGTCTATAGGATTACCCGAGAGATTCATCAATCCAATCCAGATACGCTTTATTTCCGGAGACTATCGGCAACGCAATTATCTCCGGCACCTTATAACTATGTAAAAGCTTTACGGTATTAACAAGTTTAGTAAAATATGATTTCTTTGACTTTACTATCAATAATAACTCCGATGCATTATCAGCTTTAGATCCCCACCAAAAAACCGAATTGACCTTAGGGATAATATTTACGCAAGCTGCTAATTTTGCTTCTATAAGCTTCTTTGCGATACGTAGAGCCTCATTCTTCTTGGGAACCGTAATTAATATTACTATATGCATATCATTCCTGCAGTCTTCTGGCAAGCCTGGCTAATCTGGCCGCAAACCTCTGGCATTCCTTGATTACGCGCTCATCAGGAGCTCCTATTGCCACCGGGCCATAGTGATCTCCGCGGGGATCGCCTTGAATTATCATACCATGAATGAGCATGGCATTCAAGATATCTAGGATAGTGGTTTCATTGCCTCCGGCTATATTTGCGCTTGATGAAAATGCCGCACCTATCTTGCCATCAAGTTTACCATGCAATTTTACGGAATCATCCAGAAGTTTTTTCACTTCAGCAGCCATGCTTCCGTAATATGTAGGCGAACCGATTATAATTAGCCCGTATTCAACAAGCGCCTCAGCCTTAACCTCACTTACTTCTTTGACCTCACAGGCGATACCGTCTTTATTTATGCCTGTACCGATAATATCAGCCATTTTCTTGGTGTTTCCGCTACGCGAATAATAAGTCACAAGAGCTTTAAGCATGTAATCCCTCCCTTTTTAGTCCGATAACAATAAGTTTTACTAGTATTGCTTTAGAGAAAAATATTTACTTAAGCATCATAACTGACATGATCCTGCCTGATGACTTACCCTCTTTATAATAAGAGTAATAGTGTTTATTATTACAAGAAGTACAAATCCCGGAATCGTTTATATTCTGCTCCTTAACTCCAAGACCTAGCAACTCCGATTTGTTCAATGCGGCTATATCCAGATAAAAATGGCCGTTGATCTTAATCACGCCGGAAGAATACAATCCCGCTACCTCACTCTTAACCTTATAACAGCAGGAACGGATACATGGGCCAAAAGCAACAATTAAATCACCCGGAACAGAAAAAAATATTTTCTGCATTAAGCCTATAGTCCTGGATATTATACCGGCAAGGGTACCGCTTCTGCCTGCATGCACTAAAGCGATTGAAAGGGAATTCTTATCATAAATAAATATACTCAAGCAATCCGCGCTGAATACCGCCAAAGGCAAATTCCTGCAATCTGTTATAAGCGCATCTGCAGCATCGATGGAATCATCATAATAGCTTGCCCCCTTGCCCTTATCGCCTTCTTTGACATAAACCACATTATTTGAATGGACCTGCTTTGCACAAACTATATCTAGGTAATCTATACCGATACCCTTAAGGAATCCCCTGCGGTTATTAATAGCCTGTCCAGTATCTCCATACACTAAAGACATGTTTCCAGAATCTCTATTACTTATGGCGCAGGTAACTTTTGGGTGTAAATGTATTTCAGGCATTTACTTCAATAATTTTATTTCTGGCTCTGTGGCCCTTGATTATTTTAATCTGGTACTTCTTTACTCCCAGATGCTTAGCCAGTACTTCGATTAACTGCTCATTGGCTAAGCCGTCCTGGGCGGGCTTACTAACATATACCTTAAGGCAACCCTCTTCATCTTTGACAAAATTACGGCTTGATTTTGGCATGACTCGGACAGATAAAATCATTCTCGGGACCTATCGGAATATTTGATAAGGCTATTTAGAGTCTTTGGTTTGGATATTCGCTATCCTATCGGAGAACCTCGCCAGCTTATTCTGCGAATCCGAATATTTACTATTAGCGTTAAAAAGATGTTTTCCCAATAATTCGAAATCTTCTTTGAATTTATCCAATTCAACGCTTATTGAGCTTAGATTCTTCAGGATAGCCTTGGCATTATCCTCGATCATAAAACCCCTTAAACCGGAACAAATTATCTGCAGGTAGGCATAAAAAGTATTCGGAGATACGGGTATAACTTTCTTAGAAATGCAATACGAAAATAAATCTTCCTTTATTATTATCTCATAATAAACGTTCTCTGCAGGGATATACATAAATGCAAAATCATATGTATTTTCATGAGGTAAGATATACTTCGATGCTATTTCATCTATTCTGTTTTTTACGTCCTGGATAAATTTCTTATTAAGGCTGTTTTTCAACTGCTCTTCTTCTGCCTCAATATACCTCTGGAAATTCTCAAGGCTGAACTTGGCATCAATAGGGACAAGCTTTCCCCCCAGGTTGATGACAGCATCAACTGCTTCCTGAGACTTAAACCTATACTGCACTTGAAACGCAGCCTTGGGCAAGACTTGAGAAAGCAGGTTCTCAAGCATTGCCTCCCCGATTTGCCCCCTGAACTTTGGTGCCCGGAGCAATTCCTGCAGGCTTGAGATATCCTTGCTTATTTCATATATCCTCTCATTGCTCTCTTTTAACTGGCCTAAGGATTCCTGGACATTTCCGAATATAGAAGCAGTGCTGCCTAAATTCTGCCCGATCACCTTGTTTGCCTCAAACAGCGAGTTATTGATAGTCTTGAGGCTTTCGTTTACCTGCGATGAAATCTTAAGCATTATCGCTATTATTATGGATGCCAATACTAAAAATAAACCTGTTAACAGCCAAACCATATTATCTCTCCAAATATTTGCTAGTTCAATGTTCACAGTTCACTGAACGTATTGCGTATAGCGTGGTGCGTATTGAGTATGGTGTTCTTATGAGCCTGTGTCGTGTGTCCTTGTGGCTACCTACTTTATCTATTTCTATGAACCATGAACTGTGCACTGTGAACCAATAAAATTATACCACTCTGCTCTACCCGTTTAAAGCAAATAATCCGCCTTGACTCTCCTTACGCTCCTGAATATGTTCTTTTTTATATCCGGGCAAGCCTTTTTAAGCTGGCTTATTATCCTACGCATACGCCTGCGGTTGGAAATTGCAGAATTCGGGCAAATGCATTTATCATATTCAACAGAAAATTCTTTTGTATATTTTTTGATCATGCATTCCTGCACATAAGCAAGCGGGCGTATTAACGTTATCTTGCCTCCGAATAATTCCTGCTTTGGGAGCATAGCTGATATCTCGCCCTGAAAAAACATGTTCATCAAAATCGTTTCAATTATGTCATCCATATGATGTCCCAGGGCCACTTTTGAAAACCCAAGCCTGGCTGCCGATTCAAACAATGACTTTCTCCTGTTCCAGGAACACCAGAAACAAGAGATATCCGAACGCCCGGTTTTCTTCAGTACATCGTTCTTTTCTATATGGTAATTGACGCCTATCTTATTAAAATATTTCTTTAGTTTATTCGAGACGGAACGGGGATAGCCTAAATCCACGTGAATTGCCATGATTTCATAGTTAACCGGGGCGAATTTCCTGCGCTCATTCAATAAATTAAGCAATGTAATACTGTCTTTGCCTCCTGAAACGGCAACGGCGATTTTATCCCCATCGGAGATGAGCCCGTAATCCCCTATGGCCTTACCAATCTCTTTGGATATATAATAGGCGGAGCCGTTTAATATCGGCATCTGATTTTGTAAGCAGGTTTACCTTGCACTTTTACGGGTCATTCTTTTTAATTCGGCGCAAGATTTATGTTTTAACAAATCTTCGAGAGCTAAGGGAAGGGTGACCGACCAATTATCCCGGTTAACGCTCCCTGGATAATTAATACGGTATTGGCCTGGGTCATTATTCATAAGCCCGGCAAAGGCAAGATAATCAAAGATTATGTTTATGCAAAATATGGCTTCTGAATCAAGAATGAATTTAAAGACAGCTTTAATCAGTGCGCTATCCGCCTTTTCCCTGACCGGGCCTTTGAATTTCAGGATCGCCCATAATTTCTCTTTTTCCATAAAGCTATTTTCGTACATTTCAATAAAATCTGCAAGCTCCTCTTTAGGCTTTCCCAGTACATTTAAAAGTTTATCGGCGGAATCTATATCCCTGCGCCAACGCAGCCTTCCATGACGGGATAAATCATGATTAAAAAGCCTGTCCTTAATTTGCTCATAGGCTATCGAACGGCTCTGGCATTTTCTTATAAATAACGCCTCATCTACGGTGCCTGCTTCATCCTGCCACCAACCGGGCCAATTTGTTGTATCGTGCGTAGATAACATAGCTACAGAGAGCTGCCTGAATTCATCAGGCAAAAGAAAATCATGCCTCTTCTGCCAATCCTTAACCCACCGCTGAACATCATTACCCGGTATGCCTAGCTCCTTCATGGTCTCCGGGCAAACGGCAGGTATAGTGCCGAGATCTTCGGCGCATAAAAGCATATCAGTACTCTCCTGCATGACCTTTAATATTTCTCTGCCTTGCCCTGCCCACAGCTTATCATCTGCAGGGTCAAAAAAACCATGCAGGCCCTGATTTTCTAAGGGTTCGCCGTAGGGAATACTCCATATGCGGAATACTCCGACTACATGGTCGATCCGAAGAATATCATAAAACCCTTCGGCGTATTTGAGCTTCTCTTTTATATACTCAAAATTATTCTCTCTTATTTTATCCCAGTTATATGTGGGCATGCCCCAACGCTGCCCTTTTGCGCAATACATATCCGGCGGAGCCCCGGAAGCAAAATCAAGCTTAAAGAATTCCGGATGGGCCCATACGTCGGCACTATCCCTTGAAACTAAAATCGGCAAATCACCCTTGATAAAAATATTGTTTTTGACCGCATAGTTTTTTGCATTCTTAAGTTGCATTGCCATAAGCCACTGAAGCCAGGCCTCGAACAAAATTTCTTTCTTATATTTTTCCTTAAGTTCAACCAAACGTATCTCTATCCTATCCCTGAAATCAGGCTCCCACTCATACCAGGGCCTGCCATTATGCAAATTTTTCAACAGCTTATAAAGGCAGAAATCGTCAAGCCAATAAGAATTATCTCTGATATAGGCAGCCAGGCTGTCTTGCGCACCTATATTATTTACCGAGTTAAATATGCTTTTTAAGGCTTTGAGTTTTTCCTCTTTAATCCTGTAATCAATGTGCGGGCCGATCTGAGGAAAAATTTTCCTTAATACGGCGCGAATTTCGCCCAGCTGCTTCTCTCCTACATCAGGTATATCATTTAAATTTATGTATGCCGGCTCAAGGGCAAATGAACTTGTGGAATCATATGGGCAAAAAGTAGAGCCCACTTCATTTAACGGAAGGAATTGCAGGATAGAGTTACCCGTAGACGAACACCAATCAATTAATAATTTGATATCACCGGTATCTGCGATACCGATACTATTGCGGGAATATACAGAAAACAAAGGCACGACAACCCCGGACTTCTTGCTGATGCCGATACGCCTCCATTTATTCCCGGAAGGAGTGTTAAGAAGGTATTCCCTAAATTCATCTACAGGCATATAAGAATTAACGCGGTATTACAAAAGATATTATTTTATCTTGCCAGAAAAGGGCAATAATCGCTGCCAACGACAAAAATGGCCCATAAGGTATGGTGTGGTCTTTACGCGATACCAGATTCACCAATCCCACCGTAAGACCTAGAAACGGCGCGATGAGAAAAGTAACCAATGCAGCCTTCCATCCTACAAATGCGCCTATCATGGCTAATAACTTGATATCGCCCCCGCCCATCGATTCTGTCTCACCCTGTATCGGCGGCCTTTTGAGCAGTTTAAAATATACTAAATCAAAAAGCGCGCCTGTAAGATAAATAGTGCCTCCGCCGATTAAGATGCCCAGGAATGAATCCAAGGCATACTGGTAATTATAGCTCAACGGTTTTATCTCGATACCCCTTACGGCAAATAATACCAGCCCGACAATCAGGCCGCCGACAGATACCTCATCAGGTATAATCCTGTGTTTGATATCTATAAAAGTGGCTACGATCAACCCGCTTACGAACACTATATATACGAAGAATTCATAAGATAATCCGTATTTTGCAAATAAAACCACAAACATTAAAGCAGTTACCAGTTCAACTATGACATACCTTAAAGAGATCGGTTTTTTGCAAAAACGGCACTTCCCTCCCAAAAGAATATAGCTTATAAAAGGAATATTGTCATAACCCTGTATTTTTTTCTTACAATTAGGGCAATGTGAACGCGGCCAGACGACAGACTCATTTAACGGCATGCGATGAATGCACACATTAAGGAAACTGCCGACAATTGAACCCATAATAAATAGGATTATCACCGTAATTATTTCCATTTTGCCAACTCCTTTTCTAAAGCCTGCTTCATCACGTCTTTTGGGGCACGACGATTAAACCATAATTCAAACGCTCTGGCGCCTTGACATAAAAGCATCCCAGCACCATTTACTGCTTTAAGACCCAAGGCATGCGCATCCTTAATCAGTTGCGTTTCTCTGTTATATACAACATCGTAAACAGATAAATTATTATGCAGCAAACCTCTTTCAACGATAGAGCCATCTTCGTCTTTCATGCCGCAAGATGAAGCATTAACCAAAAGTTGTGAATTCTTTATTGCCCCCATTAACGACTTTTTGTCAATAAACTCAATTTTATCTCCTATATATTCTATCTTGGAGAATTGAATTTTTGTTTCTTCCACTGCGCTACTATTGATATCATAAATATATATCTTGTTAGCATTTATATTTTTCCAAGATAAAGAAGCTACTACCGCCCTTCCGGCTCCGCCACATCCGATAACAACTGTATTTTTGTCCTTTACATCAAATTCCAGATCATCACGCAAGGATTCAATGAATCCGGAAGCATCAGTATTAAAATACTGAATACCTAATACATTCCTTTTTACGGTATTTATCGCTCCTGATACTTTGACGTAATGTTCTTCTTCAAGAACCAAGGGGGATGGAACATCTTTATTTCTAACTTTACTTTCAAGTATCTCTTTAGCTCTGATTTTATGGGGAATAGTCACATTGAAACCAATGACATCTCCTGAGTGGACTTCATTTCCTTGGGTATCTTTAACAGCCATATTACCGAGGAGAAAATCATTGAGTTCTTCGGGCCTGACTTCAAAAAGCCTATATTCAGCATTAATCTTCAGATGCCTGAATGCGGCGTTATGCATTGCCGGCGAAAGACTATGTTTAACCGGATAACCTATTAATCCGTATATTTTAGGCGGGATCATCTCGACTCTATTTTATTAAGGGCATCTATATAGGCCCTTACAGAAGCCTCGATAATGTCAGTGCTGGAACCCCTGCCGGATGCGGTCCTTCCTCTGGCGACCATTTTTAAGGTAACTTCTCCCAAAGCGTCTTTACCCGAGGTGACGGCTTCAAGCCTGTAGTCGGAAAGCCTTATTTTTATCTTAGATATTTTATCAATAGCCTTAAAACATGCGTCAACCGGCCCATCGCCGTTTGAAATTCCGGAATATATCTTTCCTTTTTTCTTCAGCCTGACTGCTGCCTTTGGATTTATGTTTGTCCCTGAATTAACTTCAAATCCTTCAAGGGTCCAAGTAGGCCTGCTTACACTGATCTCATCCTCAACTATGGCCATGAGATCATCGTCAAAGATATTCTTCTTCTTATCAGCGATCTGCTTAAAACGGTTGAATGCTTTTTCAAGCTGCTGGCCTGACAAATGAAAGCCCAAAGAATTAAGACGCTCGCTGAAAGCGTGTCTGCCGGAATGTTTTCCTAACACCAAACCTACCCCGCTAAAACCTACATCCTGCGGCCTTATTATCTCGTAAGTAGAGCGTTCTTTTAAAACACCGTCCTGATGAATGCCGGATTCGTGCCTGAAGGCGTTTGCTCCGACAATTGCTTTATTTGGGGCAATAACAAAACCCGTCAGTTTGCTTACTAAACGGGAAGTTTTATAGATCTTGCTCTTCTTGATATTTGTATCAAGGCCGCCAAAAACATCTTTTCTGGTATTCAATGCCATTACTACCTCTTCCATAGAGGCGTTCCCGGCGCGCTCGCCAATACCATTTACTGTACACTCTATCTGCCTGGCGCCGTTTTTTACCGCCTCAAGCGAATTGGCAACGCCCAAACCCAGGTCATTATGGCAATGCACGGAAATCACAGCTTTATTTATATTCGGAACATTCCCCTTGATAGCAGCTATAAGACTGCCAAATTCCTGCGGCTCTGAATAGCCGACAGTATCTGGTATATTTACGGTTTTGGCTCCAGCAGCAATAACAGACTCTACCACCTTAAAGAGAAACTCCCTATCGCTGCGCGAAGCATCTTCAGGAGAAAATTCTACATCGGAGACAAAATTCCTGGCATATTTAACAGCATTAACAGCTAAACGTAGTATCTCGTCCTCAGCTTTCTTTAGCTTATATTTCATATGGATCTTTGAAGTAGCAAGGAATACATGGATCCTCGGGTTTCTAGCCGGCCTTATTGCCTGATATGCAGCATCAATATCCTTATTTATTGCCCTTGCTAAAGCACATATAACCGGACCCTTGACGGATTTGGATACCATTCGCACTGCCTCAAAGTCACCCTTAGAAGAGATCGGGAATCCAGCCTCGATTATATCCACGCCTAAGTCAGCTAAAGCCTTGGCGATCTCGATTTTTTCTTTTTCATTCAAAGATGCGCCTGGGGCCTGCTCCCCATCTCTTAAAGTTGTATCGAAAATTAATATTTTATCCATATCAGCTTGGTTCATTGTTCACTGAACGTATTGCGTATAGCGTAGTGCGTATTGAGTATAGCGTTCTTGTGACTTTGTGTCCTTGTGTCTTTGTGACCCACTTTTCTATCAACTATCTCGCTAAAACTTACCAACTCAATATCGTTGATGTTTTCTAATGTAGATTTATTATTGGTTATATTTATTAAAAATTTATAACTGCTGCCAATCTCGAATTCAGTCACATGATTAGTGAAGATTATCAACTCGCTGTTAGTCAAGCCGGAATAATCCTTAAGCTCCTGGTTATTCTCAGAGATCACAATATTATCCTTCATGCACGGCTTACAAACAGCACCGGCAGGACAGTCTGGGCAAGTATAAACTCTGACAACAAAACCCTCGGTCGAATACTGCCCCGGGCCAAAGTTACCTCTTTTTATCTCGCTTATTTTGAAAAAATTACTTTCGGTTTCCGGTTTTGTAGCCTCGGCGCCAAAACTAATATCCTGCCCATAGGCGCGCGTAAAAACCAACACATTAATAATCAAAACCAGCACTATTAATTTTCTTCTTACCATTATCCTGTGACTTACTTCTTCATCCAAGGCATCATCTCTCTTAACTGCTTACCAACCTTTTCAATCTGATGATTATCGCCCTCGGCAATCAGCTTGTTGAAATTGGGCCTGCCTTCTTCATTCTCTTTTATCCACTCTTTGGCAAACTTGCCTTTCTGTATCTCTTTTAGGATCTTTTTCATCTCTTTTCTTGTTTTCTCTGTGATTATCCTTTTACCTCTTGTCAGGTCTCCGTAACAGGCAGTATTAGAAACGCCCCTGCGCATACCGCTTATACCACGCTCCTGTATCAAATCAGTGATAAGTTTTAATTCGTGGAGCACTTCAAAATAGGCGATTTCAGGCTGATAACCTGCTTCAACCAAAGTATCAAAACCAGCCCTGATCAATTCTGTTACCCCGCCGCAAAGAACCGCCTGCTCCCCAAAAAGATCAGTCTCCGTCTCTTCTTTAAACGTAGTTTCGATTACCCCTGCCCTGGTCGCGCCCAGTCCTTTTGCGTAAGCCAGAGCTATTTTTAGGGCATTTCCTGTTGCATCCTGAAATATAGCTACCAGAGAAGGCACACCTTTGCCCTCTTCAAACATTCTTCTTACCAATGCGCCCGGGCCTTTAGGAGCGATCATGAATACGTCAACTGTCTTTGGCGGTTTTATCTGCTTAAAATGGATATTAAAACCGTGAGAAAAACATAATGCTTTACCTTTTTTAAGGTTGGGCTTTATTTTTTCATTGTAGACTTTAGCCTGAACATGATCCTGTGTAAGGATCTGAATAATATCAGCTTGTTTTGCCGCTTCTTCAACCGGCACGGGCTTAAAACCGTCGTTTAAAGCCTGCTCATAATTAACCGTGCCTGGTAATTCCGAAACTATTACATTACATCCTGAATCACGGAGGCAAAGAGCTTGTCCCCTGCCCTGTATACCGTAACCGATTATTGCGACAGTCTTATCCTTTAAAATGCCTAAATCAGCGTCTTTGTCGTAATATATCTTTATCACTGCTCCCTCCTTTATAAATTAATACCCAATTGCTAATTTCCCCGTCCTGACTAATTCCTTAATCCCGAAATCCTGAAGCTCAGAAAGAAGCTTTTTTATCTGCTCTTCCTCTCCGGCTGCTTCAATTATAGCGGTATTTGATTTATACTTGATTATCTTTGAAACGTATTTCTTAAGCGTTGTTTCAAGTTTGTGTTTGTTTTTGGCAGAATATTCGACTTTAACCAGTATCATCTCGCGTTCAACATGGTCTTTCTTTGTGAAATCAGTAACAACAATCACATCAATCAATTTATTCAACTGCTTTTTTATCTGCTCCAGCACATTCTCATCCTTAGCATCGACTACTATTGTCATATAGGAAACAGATGGATCCAATGTTTGAGAAACTGCCAAAGATGAAATATTATACCCCCTGGCACTAAATAGCCCGGCGATGCGTGCCAGTACCCCGAATTTGTTTTCAACGAGTAGTGAGATTGTATGTTTCATTTTAGTTCACGGTGCACAGTTTACAGTTCACAGGCTAAGCAAAACTAACAAGAAGCTATGCACTGTCAACTGTGAACTGTCCTCTAATTACGCCAGCCCTTCTATCATCCTGTTTAATGCCTCTCCGGCTGGAACCATAGGAAAGACATTCTCTTCCTGCTCTATCTGAAAATCAATAAGCACGGTATTATCGGTAGAAAGCGCCTTCTCGATTGCAGGACGGACATCTTCATTCTTGGTAACCCTTATCCCTACAGCCCCGAAACTTTCTGCCAGTTTGACAAAATCCGGCCCGGAAATACAAGTATGAGAATACCGCTTTTTATAAAAAAGCTCCTGCCATTGGCGCACCATGCCAAGATAACCATTATTCAATATAAATATTTTAACATTTATATTATTACAAATACAAGTAGCCAGTTCTTGAATATTCATTTGTATAGAGCCGTCTCCGGCAATATCGACAACCACTTTATCAGGGCAGCCGACTTTAGCGCCCATAGCTGCTGGAAAACCAAAACCCATCGTACCTAATCCGCCGCTTGAGATAAATGTCCGCGGATGATTATATTTGTACCACTGTGCTGCCCACATCTGGTTCTGCCCGACTTCGGTAACGATAACTGCTTCTCCTTTTGTGGCTTCGCACAGCTGCTCAATGACATATTGAGGCTTGATTTTGCCTTCCATTTTATACCTTAAAGGATGCTTCTTTTTCCAGGAACTTATCATCTCAAGCCAATCAGAAGTATCGGGGAATTTCTTCATCTGTTCCAGGAATTCCCCTAAAATATTTTTTGCGTCTCCGACAATAGGTATATCAACATGGACGTTCTTGCTTATAGAAGAAGGGTCTATATCAATATGGATTATTTTTGCTTTTGGGGCAAAGGCATCAAGCCTGCCGGTCACTCTATCATCAAAACGCGCACCCACGGCAATTATCAAATCTGCTTCCATTATGGCATGGTTTGCGTAAGCTGTCCCATGCATACCAAGCATCCCCAGAGAAAGTTCATGGCTGGACGGAAAACCTCCTATGCCCATCAGCGTCCAGGTAACCGGTATTCTGGTCTTCTCTGCAAATTCCCTCAATACGTTACTGGCCTGGCTGATGATTATTCCTCCGCCTATATATAACAGCGGACGCTTAGCTAAAGCAACAAGCTTAGTTGCTTTTTTGATTTGCCCGGGGTGGCCGAAATATGTAGGCTTATAACTGCGCATATCCACTTTTTCAGGCCAGATAAATTCTGTTTCGGCAATCTGCACATCGCTGGGTATATCTATCAACACAGGCCCCGGCCTACCGGAAGTCGCGATATAAAACGCTTCCCGTATAATCTGCGCCAGCTCCTTGACATCCTTAACCAGGTAATTATGCTTAGTTATCGGCCGAGTAATGCCTGTAACATCCGCTTCCTGAAAAGCATCGTTTCCGATTAAATGAGATTTTACCTGTCCGGTAATCGCTATCATAGGGACTGAATCCATGTAGGCAGTTGCAATACCCGTAATAAGATTTGTCGCACCCGGACCGCTCGTAGCAAGGCAAACTCCGGGCTTTCCGGTTGCACGGGCATAACCATCGGCAGCATGCGCTGCGCCCTGCTCGTGGCGCACAAGTATAAGCTTCAGGTCAGAATCATAAAGTTTATCAAATGTAGGCAGTATCTGGCCACCCGGATAGCCAAACATCACATCCACGCCTTCTCTCTTTAGACACTCAATTAATATCTCTGCTCCGGTCATTTACCTTCACTCCGTTAAAAAACTTATAATCAGCAGTCCGCTGTACACAGTATTATACTGCTGATTATCAACTTAAAATTGCACCCTTATCCGCCGAAGTAACCAGCCGGGAATATCTTGATAAATACCCGGTTGTAATCTTTGGAGGGACTATCTTTACATTCTTTAATCTCTTTTTTATTTCTGCATCGCTTAATTTTACTTCCAGCTTTCTGTTTGGAATATCAATCGTAATTATATCTCCGTCTTGAATGACTGCAATGGGCCCGCCTGCGCTGGCTTCAGGAGAAACATGACCAATGCACGGCCCTTTTGTGCCTCCGGAAAATCTTCCATCCGTAATTAAAGCGACTGAATCAGACAAACCGCCCCCTACAATAGCTGCAGTAGGAGCAAGCATCTCGCGCATTCCCGGTCCGCCTGCCGGGCCTTCATAGCGGATAACGACTACGCTGCCGCCTTTAATCTGGCCGCCAAGGATCGCCTTCATAGCCTCTTCTTCACGGTTAAATACCCTGGCACGTCCGGTGAATTTCATCATCTTTACACTCACTGCCGCCTGTTTTACGACTGCGCCATTCGGCGCAAGGTTACCGAACAGAACTGCGATGCCGCCTTCCTTATGGTAAGCATTATCGGATTTCCTGATAACGCTATCGTCAAAAATAACAGCGTCATCCGCGATATCAAATGTACTCTTGCCGGATAGAGTCGGGCAATTATGCAATTTAGATTTCAATCTCTTTAATACTGCAGGTATGCCTCCGGCATATTCAAGGTCTTCCATAAAATGCTCCCCTGCCGGCTCAAGATTGGTTATATGGGGGACTTTCCTGCTGATCTCGTCAAAACTCTTTAAATTAAAAGCTAATCCTGCCTCATGGGCAATAGCCATTATATGCAGGACAGTATTACTTGAACCGCCCAAAGCCATATCTACAGCAATTGCGTTCTCAATTGACCTCTTTGTAATTATATCACGCGGCTTAATATCTTTCCTGACTAATTCCACTATACGCTCTCCGCTTGCCTGGGCGATCCTGCGTTTTTTCGCGGAAACTGCCAAAGCAGTCCCGCATCCGGGCAGTGACATACCCATAGTCTCCGTAAGGCATGCCATTGTGTTTGCAGTATATAATCCCTGGCATGAGCCGGCACCGGGGCAGGCTTCCATTTCAAGGCAAACTAATTCTTCGCTGCCAATTTGGCCCTTTTTTGCCTTTGCTACCGCCTCAAACGTATCGTGGACAAAAGCAAGCTTCCTTTTATTATAGCGGCCTGACATCATCGGGCCTGCGGTAACTATTATCGCCGGGATATTCAGGCGGGCGATACCCATAAGCATACCGGGAGTGATTTTATCGCAGTTAGTTAAACAAATTAACCCATCTAGGCTGTGCGCATTACAGACAGTTTCGATTGTATCGGCAATAATTTCCCGGAGCGCTAAAGGATAGCACATGCCTAGGTGCCCCATAGCAATACCGTCACATATACCAGGAACGCCAAAGAAAAACGGGACACCTCCGCCGTAACAAACCCCGCGCTCGATATACCGCTCTAAATCACGCATACCGATATGCCCAGGGATTAAATCTGTAAAAGACGTGGCCACTCCGATAAATGGCTTATCAAAATCCCTACGGGATAATCCGGTTGCGTGTAAAAGCGCTCGGTGAGGAATTCTCTCAATTCCTTTTTTTATCTTGTCTGAACGCATATCGTCTCCTTATATTAGTTCATAGATCATAGTTCATAGATCATAGATATATCATTCTATCAGCCATGAACCATCAACTATGAACTATGAACTGTAAATTTCTGCGAAAGCAGAAATTTACTAATCTGCCCCTTCCCCGTCATGCACAACATCAGGGCCTTCCTGGGACTTGCGTATTATGACTCTTTTCAGGGTTATAAATTTATCTACTAAATCTTTATTATTCAGATTATTCAACTGCTTAAATAAAAATTCAAACTTGCCTTCTACTTCAGTAGTTATAGCATCTCTTATCTCTTTTGGCAAACCCATAATATCTTTTTTAAAAGCACCCAAAGCTTTTTTCCTTGCCTTATAGAAAAACTGTTCGTCTGTCTGGCCCTCGGACCTTTCCGAAGCAGCGTTTACTTTAAGCCATTCATACATTCTTGCTTTAAGGTCTGCAGGGAAATGCCTGGAATCATAGATCATGTTCTGGAATTCCGTTGCCAGATGGACTTCAGCAGCATCAACTTCTGCAAATTTATGGAATGCCTCCGATGGCAGGGTAGATGCACCATGCTGCACTGCCCCGGCAAGCCCGTATTCTTTCCTTGCAATCTCAGAAAGATTCTTTAAGGTATCAAAATCAAGCTTCACCGAAGCTATAGAGCCATCAGGCAAAACAACTCCTCCGTGTGAAGTCCCGGTCTGTATACTTATCTTGCTTATGCCGACCCTTCCTTTACGAAGCCTCTCTCTAAAACCCGTCATAAATGCATGCAAATCTTCCGGCGTAGAATTTTTAGTCCCTACTTCACCGATTTCTCCGCCTACCGATATCTCCACGCCCCGAGGCTGTACCTGACGGATATATTGGGTGAGTTTAGCACAGACCTCAAAATTCAGGTACTGCTGTTTCTTGATATCAGTTTTAGACAAGTCTACTAAAGTGGAAGAATCGATATCAATATTATAGAAACCTGCTGAGATAGCATCTTGGATTAATGCCTTTAAACCTTCCAGCTCCTTATCGGGGTTCTCGGAAAATTTCTTGTGATTTACCTGGAAATGATCCCCCTGTATAAAAACCGGGCCTGCGTATTCTTCTTTTATCGCCGCTGCTAAAACTGCCGAGGAGAATTCAACAGGCGGCTGTGCGGTATATCCCATTTCTGACTTTGCAATTTCAAAAATGAAAGCTCCACTATTGTTCCTTTTTGCTACCCTGAATATCGCCCGCGCCAAATCATAGGTCATCGTCCTTAAGTTTATTGCCGGGACAGTAAACCCCTTGAATTCGCCTCTGCCTCTTGCCATATATAATTCGTGAATACTTGACGGATAAATACCTTTTTTATATGCTATATCGAGTATCTTCTTGGCGATATCTTTCTTGATTTTCAAATCATCATTCATTACTAAATCAATTATCAATTTTTCAGCATCAACCGGCCTTCTACCCATGGTAAAAACTCCTTTCCAAACTTAAGTCAAGATTTTAATCAAATTGTACAGCTTATCGATTTTAAGTTCTTTTTTCTTTATTGCATATTCCAGATCCACAATATTTACTTCATTCGAAACAATACCCACAGCTTTGCCCTGTTCTCCTTTTAAAAGGAGCTCAACGGCTGCTACACCAAGGCTGGTAGCAATAATCCTATCTCGTGCAGTAGGCCTTCCGCCCCTCTGAATATGCCCGAGCACCACTTCTCTGGTTTCAAGCCCCGTAATACTATTAATCTGGGATGCTATCTCGGCGGCTTTGGCAGCGCCCTCAGCAACTATTATTATCCAGCTGATTTTGCCAATTAGGTTGCCTTCTACTATCTCCTCACACATTTTATGCAGGTCAAACTTTTTTTCCGGTAATAATACTTCTTCAGTGCCTCCGGCAACTGCTGTCTGAAGAGCAATGAAGCCGCTCTCCCTGCCCATCACCTCAACGACAAAAATCCTTTCCATTGATGTTGCCGTATCGCGTATCTTATCCAATGCGTCAAGTGCGACGTTTACGGCAGTATCAGAGCCAATAGTAAAATCCGTGCCGCTGATATCATTGTCAATTGTTCCCGGGACACCGATACATGGAACCTGCCATTTTCGGTTAAGGGCTATTGCTCCATTATAGGTACCGTTTCCACCGATTAAAATTAAACCCTCGATTTTATTCTTTTTTATTACGTCAACAGCTTTTCTCTGGCCCTCTTCGCTCAAAAATTCAGGGCAACGCGAAGTCTTAAGGATAGTCCCTCCAAGATTGATGATATTTGACACTGAGCGATGGTTCAAAAGCTTGATTTCTTCATTTATTAATCCTTTAAAGCCGCGGAAAATACCCATGACTTCAATTTTATTATGCAGGGCAAAACGCACTACACTGCGGATAGCCGCATTCATCCCGGAACTTTCCCCGCCAGAAGTCATAACCCCTATTCTTTTCATGCTATTTACGTCCCCGCTTCCCAACTAGAAAGGTATTTTACCTGTTCTTCAGTCAACCGGTCTATTTTTATGCCCATTGAACTCAACTTCAATTTGGCGATGTTCTTATCTATATCTTCAGGCACTTTGTATACGTCATTTCCCAGGCCTTCGTGATGCTTCATAATATATTCTGCAGACAGCGCCTGGTTAGCAAAAGACATATCCATAACTGATGCCGGATGGCCCTCTGCTGCGGCAAGGTTTATAAGACGTCCTTCACCCAACAGATAAATCCGGTTCTTGTTTTTCCTTAATGTATATTCTTCGACAAAATCCCTTATCGCTCTTTGTTTACAGCTAAGCTTTTTAAGCGCGGGGATATCTATCTCTACATTAAAATGACCGGTATTACAAACAATTGAGCCGTCTTTCATAACCAGAAAATGCTCTTTACGTATTACGTTGATATCTCCGGTTACGGTCAAAAAAATATCTCCTATTCGAGCAGCATCTTTTATGGGCATTACGTCAAAGCCGTCCATAGTCGCTTCAAGAGCGCGTAACGGGTTTACTTCCACAACAATGACTCTTGCGCCCATGCCTTTAGCACGCATTGCAGCGCCCTTGCCGCACCACCCATATCCGCAGATTACAAAACTGGAGCCTGCTATCAATTTATTTGTTGCCCGGATTATACCATCCAGGGTTGATTGACCAGTACCGTATCTATTATCAAACAAGTGTTTTGTCTGGGCATCATTTACAGCAATTATCGGATAGCGCAGTTTTCCTTCCGCAGCCAAGGCCTTTAATCTTATTACTCCAGTAGTGGTCTCTTCGGTACCGCCTATTATATTTTTATAAACAGACTTCTCGGAATGATGGATAGTCCCGACTAAATCTGCGCCATCATCCATTGTGATATCGGGTTTAGTCGCCAAAACTGACTGTATGTGCTTATAGTAAGTCTTTGTATCCTCTCCCTTAATCGCAAATACCGAGATGCCGAGGTCTTTGACGAGGGAAGCTGCGACATCATCCTGTGTTGATAAGGGATTTGATGCGCACAAATATATATTTGCACCCCCTGCCTTTAAAGCTTCCATAAGAACGCCTGTCTCGGTAGTAACATGTAAACAGGCAGCAACCTTCAGCCCTTTCAGCGGTTTTTGCTTCAGGAATCTTGCGGTTATTGAAGATAAAACTGGCATGCTCTTGCGAGCCCATTCTATCCTCAGGTTGCCTTTTTTAGCCAGCTTAACATCCTTTATATCATAGTTCATAAAAACTCCTTATCTTAAAATTTACAAATACCAAAAATCAGAATTTAAATACCCTGTTTTGGTATTTTAACTCTCTTATAATCTAGCAGCCTGCTTCTTTAAAGCCTGTGCTTTATCGGTTAATTCCCAGCTAAACTCAGGCTCTGTTCTTCCAAAATGTCCGTAACAGGCCGTTTTCTTATATATAGGCCTTAATAATTCCAGCGACTTTATCATGCCTTTAGGGGTAAGCTCAAAATTATCCCTGATAAGCTTTACAAAAGATGCTTCAGGTAATTTTCCGGTACCTGAGGTATCAACCATTATAGCTAACGGATCAGCTTTACCTATGACATAAGCCAAATGCACAAGGCATTTATCAGCTAAACCTGCGGCAACGATATTTTTAGCGATATATCTTGCCATATAGGCTGCCGAACGGTCAACCTTTGTCGGGTCCTTGCCCGAGAAAGCCCCTCCGCCGGGAGCAGCTGCGCCGCCATAAGTATCTACGACTATTTTTCTGCCTGTCATACCAGTGTCTGACTGCGGCCCGCCTACGACAAACTTTCCGGTCTCGTTAATAAAATACTTGGTGTCCTTATCTATATATTCTTTCAATATAGGCCTTGCTATGGTATCTATAAGCTCTTGCCTGGCTTTTTTAGTAATCTTGTTCTTGGATGCATCCAATATATCTTCGGTATGCTGGCAAGCAAGAACAACAGAATCTACTCTTTTCGGATGGCCATCATGGTATTCAACAGTCACCTGGGATTTGCAATCCGGCCCCAGGTATTTCAATGTGCCGTCCCTTCTTACATCAGCTGTACGCTTAACCAACTTATGCGCCAGCATGATCGGCAGAGGCATTAATTCATCCGTCTCTTTGCATGCATAGCCTACCATAAAACCCTGGTCTCCTGCACCTCCGGTATTAACACCCTGCGCTATATCTGGAGACTGGCTGTTTATCGTATTGACTATGGCACAGGTATGATAATCAAAGCCGTATTTCTGGTGGCTATAGCCTATCTCACCGATGATCTTGCGGGCAAGTCTCTGTATATCGACATATGCAGTTGTCGTGATCTCCCCGCCAACAATCAATAAACCCATAGTAACGTAAGTTTCGCAAGCTACCCTACCATATGGATCCTGTCTTAAGACTTCATCTAAAACTCCATCGGATATCTGATCGCAAAGTTTATCCGGGTGTCCCTCACCCACTGATTCAGAAGTAAAAAAATGTTTCCGCAATGTCATCTCTCCCCCTTTTTGTTAGAAAAAACCCTGTTTGCTTCGTTGTAGAATTTATAATGGCCTATATCAAACCACCTGCCGCTAAATATAAAACCATAAACTTCATCATGTCTTCTCAACCAGTCGATATAGAATCCGGTTGCATCTCTTTTAGTTGTCTTATCTGAATAATAACGTTTTATTAATTTAAGTTTTATCTTAGGGAAATAATAAACGCACATTGCCACTAGCGTCGAATCGGGTTTTTTTGGCTTTTCATTAAAATTCAATATCCTGCCGCTACTGCCCAACTTTACAACACCGTAGTTAGAAGCCTTTTTTCTGTTTTTTAAATCATAAATGCCTATTACGGGCTTTGCTTTACGCAAACTTACAAAGCGCAAGAAATCATGAAAATCATCCTCAAAAAGATTATCTCCCCCGACAACTAGCAGATCATCTTTGATCTTAGTTTTATTTATTGCAAAATCCATATCGCCGATCGCGCCAAGCTTAGTTTCATTGCTTTTAGTCAAATCATCAACCAGGGTTACTTTCTTCTTAAAGCTCCTGCTTTTTGCCCATTTCCTGAAAATAGAAATAAACTTGCTGTTTGTTATTATGAATATTTCGTCCAGGCCCGGGATGCCTTCCAACTTCTCAACGATATAATCTATAATAGGCTTATCTCCGACCTTAAGCAAAGGTTTCGGAAAATCCTTAGTCAAAGGGTAAAGCCTGGTTGCATAACCGGCGGCTAATATTAAAGCTTTCATGGCGTTTGAATATTAAATTAAGAAGTTTGTTTCAGGATTTCCCTTAGTTTCGTTTGGATAAAATCTTCAACCTGTTTACCCGTAGGCAGTTTAAGAGCTTCATCTGCCATATCCTCTACCTGCTGTAAGGTGATTGAACGAATTATGTATTTTATTTCCGGTATCATCGATGCCGGCATACTGAATTCGTCCAAACCCAGCCCCATAAGAAGTAAAGCAAAAGCAGGCTCTCCTGCCATCTCACCGCACATACCGACCCAAATACCGGCATCGTGCCCTGCCCGTATAATATTCTTTATCATCCTTAGCACCGCAGGATGTGTAGGCTCATAAAGATATGCCACTTTTTCGTTGGTACGGTCTACGGCGATAGAATACTGTATAAGGTCGTTTGTGCCTATGCTGAAGAAATCAACTTCAGAAGCCAGCAAGTCAGCAGTTATAGCTGCTGAGGGCACCTCGATCATTGCGCCTATTTCTATATCTTTATCAAAAGGTATCCCTTGTTTATTTAAGTCCCCTTTCAATTCTTCCAGTATTTTATTGGCCTGGCGCACCTCTTCAATCCCGGAAATCATCGGATACATCAATTTCAGTTTACCATGTACAGATGCCCTTAATATTGCCCGCAGCTGTGCTTTGAATATGTCGGGTCTAGCCAAACAAAATCTTATGGCGCGCCATCCCAGGAAAGATTTCATTTCCTGCGGTATATCAAAATGGGACAAAAATTTATCTCCCCCTAAATCCAAAGTCCTTATAATAACCGGATAAGGATTCATCTCCTCGGCGACAAATTTATAGGCCTGATAATGCTCTTCTTCTGAAGGCAGGTCTTTTCTGTTCATATAAAAAAATTCGGTGCGGTACAGGCCTATTCCGTGTGCACCGTGCAATTTGACTGAAGGGACCTCGTCAGGAAGCTCAATATTAGCATTGATCTCTACCAGCTTACCGTCCAGGGTTTTTGCCGGCAGCTCTTTTACAGATAAGAACCTCTCGATAATACCTTTTAGCTTCTGCTCCTCTTTCTGATAGGCAATAAGTGTATCCTGCTCAGGGCTAACAATAACCATACCCATGCTGCCGTCAACTATAACTAAATCACCGCTTTTAATCCTGCTTGTTGCTTCCTCCACACCGACTACTGCGGGAATCTCCAGCGCCTTAGCCATAATTGCGGTATGGGAAGTCTTGCCTCCAATATCAGTGATAAAACCGCATACATTCTGCTTACGCATCGCCGCAGTATCGGAAGGCGAAAGGTCATGTGCCACAACTACCACCTTTTCACCGGTATCTCCCAGAGTTATTTTTTTCTTGCCAAGTAAATTACGCAGAATACGCTTGCCGACATCGTTTACATCAGCTGTTCTTTCTTTTAAATATTCATCTTCGATCTTTGAAAATACATCTATATATTTCTTTAATACTTCTGAAAAAATATAGGCCACGTTCATCAGCTCTTTTTTGAGGCGGAAAATCACCTCTTCGATGATCATCCTGTCTTCAAGAACCAACAAATGTGCGTCAAAAATCTCAGCCTGCTCCTGGCCCATTTCAATATCTATCTTCTTTTGCAGCTCCATGATCTCTCTGCGGGTCTGGATGAGTGCCTCTTCGAACATCTGTATCTGTATAGGCACTTCTTCAGGGCTGATTTTTTCTTTTGGCACAACAAGTTCTTCCTTATCAAGCCTGTAAGCTTTGGCTATGCTTATGCCGGAAGCTGCTGCTATGCCTTTTAACTTTATCATCTTTTAATTACTCCTCAGAATTAATTATTTTTTCCAATTCAGCCAGGGCCATCTCTGCGTCATCGCCATCAATCTCGATGATTATTTCGCTGCCTTTTTCCGCTCCCAGCATAAGGATACCCATTATAGACTTGCCGTTGACTTCCTCTTCGTCGCGCCTTACAGTTATGCGGGAATCAAATTTATTGGCAATCTGGACAAACAAAGCTGCAGGCCTTGCATGCAGGCCGGATTTATTTTTGACTAATAAGGTTTTTTTAATTAACGGCATAGTTTTTAAGCCTCTTCTATAAAACTGAGTATTACCCTGGCCAGCTTTGCGCTGTCGTGCCTGATCACGCTATCTGTAACTATAATATCTTCTTTAACTACCCTGTAACCCATATTTTCTATGCTGGCTGTATCTACTTCAACCGGAACTGATTTTTCTTTCTTATAACGTTCAAGCACTTCCTGGGGTATCTCGCCTGTGTTTACAATACAATAATCAAATACCCTCGGATTACTGTGTTTAACCAGGACTTTAATATGTTCTGATACCTTAAAATTGTCAGTTTCACCCGGCTGAGTCATGGCGTTACAAACATACACTTTAATCGCTTCCGAGCTTACTATTGCATCAGTAATTTCTTTTATTAGAAGGTTAGGGATTATACTGGTATACAAAGAACCCGGGCCTAATATTATTATCTGGGCCTCATTTATTGCCTTTATCGCATCGGGTGTTGCCTGCGGCTCTTCCGGCTTAAGCAAAACCCTATTTATAGGTTTATGGGCCTTTGGTATTTTATCTTCCCCTTCGGTAACCGAACCATCATTATGCTTGGCTACCAATACCACCTTGCTTAACGTAGAAGGGATAACCTGCCCTTTTAATGCCAGGACTTTGCTCGTCTCTTTTATCGCCTTTTCAAAATCACCCGTCAGGCGCGTCATGACTGTTATAAAAAGATTCCCAAAGCTATGCCCTGCAAGCTCTGAGTTAGAATTAGAATCAAACCTGAACTGAAACAAATCCCTCATAAGCGTCGGCACATCCGAAAGAGCAACAAGGCAGTTCCTGATATCTCCCGGCGGCAATATATCAAACTGCTGCCTTAGCCTTCCCGAAGAGCCTCCGTCATCAGCAACGGTAACAATAGCGGTAATATGGTCTGTGTATTCTTTTAAACCGCTCAAAAGAACTGATAGCCCCGTCCCGCCTCCGACAGCAACTATCTTTGGGCCCCTTAAAAGCTGCTTGCTATGATAAAGTATATCAACGATATCCTTTGTCTTGGAGGCAGGCATAAAAGCAACTATAAATGAACGCATCATCTGCTTTATGCCTAAAATAAGGACTATAATCCCGGAGGCAAGTATTATTGCATCTAATGCCTTAAGTATAAAGTATTCCTGCCCGTGCAAAAGGCTGGAACCTATAGCTATAAGGACAACTCCGAATGCGCTCAAGCCGATCCAGCGCTTTATACCTATGCCAGGATAAAGCCATTTAAAAAGCGCTTCAAATTTATTTATTCTGGCCTTAAATCTTTTTTTCATCTTCCTGGGTAATGATTTTTATTACGGCTTTATCGTCTGTAGAAACACGCAGGCTGTCCCGGAAATACTTATCTTTAAGCAGCCTGGATATCCTTGCCAACGCTTTCAGGTGTGGGCCGGCAGAATCTTGAGGGGCGACTAATAAGAAAAAAATGTAGGCCGGCTCTCCGTCTAGAGAATCGAAATCAACACCTTTCTTAGATAAACCAAAGGCGGCGACGAGCTTATTCACACAATCGCATTTGGCATGAGGTATGGCTACACCTTGGCCAATCGCGGTTGAGCCCAGTGATTCTCTGGCCATAAGGGCCTCAACCAGCTTGTTGCGTGACCGCTTCTCTACTTCTCCAGACTCAATTAATAGCTCTACCAATTCCTTAATAACATCTTCTTTCTTTGCCGATTTAATATCGGTAAGAATTGC
This sequence comes from Candidatus Omnitrophota bacterium, assembly GCA_003598025.1. NCBI lineage: Bacteria > Pseudomonadati > Candidatus Omnitrophota > Candidatus Omnitrophota bacterium. Next base: position 71,974 of record QZKH01000006.1, on the reverse strand, counting down.
TTTCTTTGACAGAAAATCCATTATCTTCATATTTTGTTTTCTCCTTTTTAGAAAATGTTCTTTTCGATAAAATTAAGCGGGAGACGGGATTTGAACCCGCGACATCAACCTTGGCAAGGTTGCGCTCTGCCAGCTGAGCTACTCCCGCGTGATTCAGTTTAAAAAAAGTCTTTATCCAAAATATGCGGACGGAGGGAGTTGAACCCCCAAGGGTTACCCCATATGGTCCTAAGCCATACGCGTATGCCAGTTCCGCCACGTCCGCGTAATCTCGCATATCGCCTATAGCTTATCGCTTATCGGTCATTAATTATATCTATCTGCAATAAACGATATGCCGTATCTATTTTCCCCTCGCACCAAATTGTAAGAACAACGGGTTCTCGGGACTCGATTTTTTGTACTGCCTCGTCTCTGAATCTCAAAGAAGGAGCCTCGGAACTCATTCGCTTTCAGCGAATTCGTGAGCCACCCGCGACTCGAACGCGGCACACCCACCTTAAAAGGGTGGTGCTCTACCGGATGAGCTAGTGGCCCAAATCTTGTGTTACAAACCCTTAGCAAAACCCTGAGCGAAGCCGCCCCTGGCGGCTGAGTCGAAGGGTGAGCTAGTGGCCCAAATCTATAAAAACTATTAACCAGTAATTTCTTTTTCTTTACTCTTTAGCAGCTCGTCGACTTTGGCTGTATATCTATCGACCAGCTTCTGTAATTCGTCTATACTTCTGAATTTATCATCTTCAGATATTACCTTGTCCTTCTCAAGTTTCTCTAAAGACTCTTTTGCATCGCGCCTTATCGTCCTTAAAGATACTCTTCCCTCTTCGGACATTTTATGTACGAGCTTAACCATCTCTTCTCTCCTATCCCTGGAAAGCTGCGGGATAGTCAGCCTGACTACATTATCAGCCACAGAAGGGGTGACTCCGAGATTAGACTTTAAGATTGCTTTTTCTATTTCAGGTATAGCATTTTTGTCCCACGGTTGTATGGTAATCAGGTGCGGATCCGGAACTGATATAGAGGCGATTTGTTTTAACAGCGTAGGTGTCCCATAATAATCTATGTGCATGCCTTCGACTAAACCCGGATTTGCCCTGCCGGTCCTGACTTCTGAAAATTCACGAAGCACAGATTCGATAGCCTTTTTCATCTTCTCCTCTGTATTGTGCAAAACTTCTTTAGTAGTCATGCCTGCGCCTCCTTTTAAATGCAAATTCTACTTAACCAGCGAACCTACGTTTCTTCCTAAAACTACTTTCTTAATATTTCCGCCTTTGCTCAGGTTAAATACAGCTATGGGTAATTTATTATCCATGCAAAGTGTTATCGCCGTAGCATCCATAACCTTTAAACCCTTCTTTAATACATCTATATATTTTAGAGAAGCGAACTTTCTGGCCCCTTTTACTCTCATCGGGTCTGCAGAATAAATACCATCCACTTTTGTCGCTTTAAGCAGCGCATCTGCGTTTATCTCTACGGCCCTTAATGCGGCTGCGGTATCGGTAGTGAAATACGGATTGCCAGTGCCTGCTACAAATATAACCACCCTGCCTTTTTCCAGGTGCCTGATCGCCCTTCTGCGTATATACGGCTCTGCAACACGCTGCATCTCTATCGCAGTCATAACTCTTGTAGGAACATTGATCTTTTCCAGTACATTCTGCAGGGCCAGGCCATTAATGACCGTGGCCAACATCCCCATATAGTCTGCTACGGACCTGTCCATAGCAAGGCCAAGAGACCCGGTATTTTCCTGTCCTCTGAAAATGTTTCCTGCGCCCAGGACTATGGCGATATCTACTTTTAAATCTTTTATTTCTTTTATCTGGTGGGCTATTGAAACTAATACAGAATGGTCAATCCCGTGCAATTTCTTACCTTGCAGGAATTCACCGCTTATCTTTAGGACTATCCTTTTATAAACCGGATGAGCACTCATTCTCCAACTTTGTATCTTATAAACCTGCGGATAATAATGTTTTCACCGATTTTACCGATCAAGCTGCCTAGATAATCATTTATAGTCATAGATGCGTCTTTAATAAACGGTTGCTCAAGCAAGCAGCTGGACTTTAAAAATTCATCCGGCTTGCTTTCCTGCTTAAGCACATCTTTTGGAACGTCCTCTTTCTTGATATAAGCAGGGTTACAAGCGGCAATCTGCATAGCAACATCTTTGGTAAACTTAATAAAATCTTCGTTACGCGCAACAAAATCAGTCTCACAACTGACTTCCAGCAATACCCCTATTTTATTTCCCAGATGGACGTAAGCCTCCACCCTTCCTTCTCTGGTTACCCTGTCCTGTTTTTTAGAAGCTATTTCAAGTCCTCTCTTACGCAATAATTCGATAGCTTTATCGATATTACCGGCTGAATCTTCTAATGCCTTCTTGCAATCGGATATGCTGGCTGATGTTTTAGTCCTTAATTCCTTTACGGCTACTAGGTTCTTATTCATGGTGCCAAATTACCCTTTCTTTCTCATTTTTGGTTTCTCTTCGGATAAGCCTTGCTTTAATCGCATCTTCTTCTGCTTGCCTTCTTCCTCATCGTCAGTTTTAGCAAGCTCTGCTATTTCTTCAATTAAAATTTTTTCTTCAGGCAAAAGGTCAACATTTTCCTCTTTCTGCCCCAAATTAATGCTTGCTTCGGAAAGATACGACAAGAATTTCTTCCTGCCTTCCATCACACTATCAGCTATCAGCCTGGTAACCAAGCCTATGGCTTTTGTAGCATCGTCATTGCCGGGAATAAGATAACTGATTTTGGTAGGGTCGGAGTTAGTATCTACAAGGCCTACAACTGGTATAGCTAACTTGTATGCCTCGTTTACTGCCGTCGTTTCTTTTTTGGCATCGATTATAAACAAGACATCGGGTAACTTTTCCATCTGTACTATACCAGAAAAATTCTTATTAAGCTTATCCAGCTCTTTCTGCAAGAGAGCTATTTCTTTCTTAGTAAGCTTTTCAAAAGTCCCGTCTTCCTTCATCTTCTCTATGTCTTTTAGCCTTTTGATGCTCTTCTTTATAGTGGCAAAATTAGTAAGCAGCCCTCCGGGCCATCTCTCGGTGACAAAATACATCCCGCATCTTTTTGCTTCCTGCTGGACTACCTCCTGGGCCTGCTTTTTTGTACCGACAAAAAGGACGCTTTGGCCCTTTGCAGTAGCTTCGATAAGAAAATCCCTGGCTTTATTTAAGCATTCTTCGGTCTTCTCCAGGTCCACGATATAAATACCGCTCCTTTGTCCAAAAATATACTTCTTCATTTTGGGGTTCCACCTGGCCGTCTTATGCCCAAAATGAACTCCTGCTTCCAACAATTGTTTAATTATCTCTGAAGGCACTTTGATTTTCCTCCCTTTTTGCTCTGTCAACTGCTGAATTTTATTGTTTTTTAACTAAAGTTAACAGAATTGAATGTTAATATTCCTCAATTATTTTGGAATCAACCTGCGATTAATTCGAATTCTAACTCGAGATATTGAAGGTTGATGCTGAGCTACCTTTGTCCATTTACGCTTTGGAATATGCGGTTTTCATGTTGCGAATGTATAAAGGTTAGTTTTGAAATTATACCATAATATTTCCGGTTTGCAACTATTTTTGTAGCTCCTGGGTCTCATATAACCTCTTATATAACCCGCCTTTTTCAATAAGCTGGCTATGCGTACCCTCCTCAATTATCCTGCCTTTATCAAGCACTATTATCCTGTGCGCGTTTTTAACCGTAGAAAGCCTGTGTGCTATAATGAATACGGTCCTGCCTTCAATAAGCCTGTCTAAAGCACCCTGAACGATGCGTTCTGACTCAGAATCAAGCTGGGATGTGGCTTCATCGAGTATTAAAATCGGCGGATTCTTAAGCAGTGCCCTGGCGATAGCTATCCTCTGCCTCTCGCCTCCGGACAATTTTGTCCCCCTGTCGCCAATAACAGTATCATAGCCGGAGGGAAGCTTAACAATAAAATCATGGGCATAAGCCTCTTTGGCTGCCTTTTCGATTTTCTCTACAGATGAATCCAGATGACCATAAGCTATATTTGCCCTTATTGTATCATTAAACAGGATAACCTCTTGAGTCACTATACCTATCTTCTGGCGCAGAGATTTAATAGAAAAATCCCTCATGTCACGCCCATCAATTAAAATCCTCCCTTTATAAGGGTCGTAGAATCTGGGTATCAGGTCTACTAACGTACTTTTGCCTACGCCGCTGGGGCCTACAATTGCCAAAACTTCCCCTTTGGTTACCTCCAAGTTAACCCCTTTTAAAACCTGGTTATCCCCGTAATTAAAATAAATATCTTCAAACAGAATGCTGCTTTTAAATTCTTCTAAGAATAGCGGCTCCTTAACTTCTTTTACAGTCGGCAGCGTATCTAATACTTCATGTATCCTCTCGCCTGCTGCAATAGCCTGCTGGTTCAATGAGTTTACCTGGCTAAGCTTCTTAAATGGCCTGACTAATGATAATAGCGCGCCAAGGAACAACCCGAAGACACCAAAAGAAAGCCTGCCGGAGATAACTTCTCTACCTCCCCAGAAAAACACACCTATACCTGCTAAACCTCCCAATAGCTCTGTAACCGGGCTGATAATAAGAGTGCGCTTTATCGACTTCATAGTTATTTTATAATAATCCCTGTTTACGGACTTAAAACGGTTAAGCTCATAATCTTCCATATTAAAAGCTCTTACTATGCGCACACCGGATATTGTTTCATAAAGTAGAGAATTTACATCAGCCATCTTTTCCTGTGATTTCTTGGATAGTTTTCTTAAAACCCTGCCTACTTTAACTATCGGCAGGCTTATTAAGGGCAGAAGCACAAAAGCAATAAGAGCCAGCTTCGCATGAATAAAGAAAATAAGCAAAGTAAACAACACAACTTGCGCTGTTTGATAAACAAGGTCCGTAGAACCATAAGATACCGCATTTTCTACCAGCTTTACGTCGTTGGTTATGCGTGAGGTAAGCTCTCCTGCCCTTTTATGAGTATAATAATCCAGTGAAAGTACCTGAAACTTAGCGTAGAGTTTATCCCTTATGTCCTTAACTACCTTCTGCCCTATATCGGACATTAAATAACTCTGCAGGAAGGAAAATACCCCTTTAAACAAGAATAGCGCCAATATCGCAACTGCCATATAATTAAGGAGAATTTCCGGATGCAAGGAGTTTAATTTATCAACAAATGAAGATAAAAAATCAGGAAGCTTATTGGGTATGATAATCTTTTTGTTAGTCAGCACCTTATCCGCCAAAGGCACAACCATAGCTAGGGACACGCCGTCAAAAATAGCCGAAACTACCATACAAAAAGCAGCTAAGCCGAAGGTCCCGCTATATGGCCTGACAAATTTCAATAACCTAAAGTATTCCTTCATCTTTTATTCCTTTCGAAAAGCTGATTTTAGCATAGGTTTTGGAGAAGGGCAATAGATAAATTGGTTCATAGTTATTAGTTCATAGATCATAGTTATTAGTTCATAGTTGATGGTTCATTGTTCATTGATACGGGCTTCTGGTTATAACACTTGGTCCTGGTTAACTATTATGAATCGCTCATATCTATGAACTATTATCTATGAACTAATAAAATTTATTGCAACTATCCTCTTCCTCTGTTATTATTCTTTCATGGGAAAATTAAGGGTCGCGGTTATCGGAGCCGGTCATTTAGGCAGCATACACGCAAAACTATATAAAGAACTGTCTTCGTGTGAGCTTACGGCAATTTGTGATATAAACCAAACCCGCTTAACAGAGTTATCAGCGGCACTTGGAGTATATACGACCCAAGATTATAAAAGCTTATTCGGCAAAATTGATGCTGCAAGCGTAGCCGTACCTACAAACCAGCACTATAAAGTCGCTTTTGACCTTTTAAACCATGGCATACCCGTCCTCGTTGAAAAACCTTTTACTACCAACCTGCCGGAAGCTGACGCATTAATAAGGCTTGCGAAAAAGAAAAAACTCCTGTTGCAGGTAGGACACGTAGAAAGGTTCAACTCCGCATTTGCCGCAACCAAAAAATTAATAAATGAACCTAAATTTATAGAATGCCACAGGCTGAGCCCTTTCCCTAACCGAAGCCTTGATGTGGGCGTAGTATTGGATTTAATGATCCACGACTTAGACATCGTGCTCGGGCTGGTTAATTCTCCTGTCAAGAAACTGGAAGCGGTGGGAATAAATGTCCTTACGAAATTCGAAGATATAGCCAATGCAAGAATAGAATTTAAAAACGGCTGCGTCTGTAACCTCACTGCAAGCCGCGTTTCAGATGAATGGTTGCGTAAAATCAGGATATTTCTTAAGAATACTTATATATCGCTTGATTATAAACACGAAGAAGCTTTTGTTTACAGAAAAACGCCTCAGGGCATAACCAAAGAAGCTCTTCCCATCGAAAAAGAACAGCCGTTAAAGCGGGAATTAAACTCTTTCATTGATTCGATTATCCAGAGTAAACCGCCTCTTGTCACAGGCGAAGAAGCGCGAGCATCTCTTGCCATCGCATTACAGATATGCAAAATAATATGGCGCAAACAAAGAATATACTAATAGTCGCAGGCGAAGCTTCCGGGGACCTGCATGCAGCTAACCTCGTCAAAGAGATAAAAAAGCTCTATCCGGACTCGGCTTTCTTTGGCTTAGGAGGAGAAAACCTGCAGGGCCAGGGAGTAGACCTGTATTTCAATATGGTTGAGCTTGCCGTAGTCGGGCTTTTTGAAGTCCTGAAAAACATTGGAAAATTCAGGGATATATTTTCGGGCATACTTAAAGAAACCGAAAGACGTAATCCTGATCTTGCGATACTCGTAGATTATCCCGGATTTAATTTAAGGCTGGCTAAAGAACTTAAAAAAAGAAAAATTCCTGTAATCTACTACATAAGCCCGCAGATATGGGCCTGGGGCAAGGATAGAATAAAACAGATCCGTGAAAATATAGACTTAATGCTTGTAATTCTGGAGTTTGAAGAAGCACTTTACAGGAAAAACGGAGTAAATGCAAGATTCGTAGGTCACCCCCTCCTTGACAGTATAAAAATAAGCACAAATAATAAAGAAGAAATTCTAAAAAGATATGGTTTAAACGGCAAAATTAAGACTATCGCATTACTGCCCGGTTCCCGGCAAAAAGAGATCACTACACTGTTACCGATAATGCTTAAATCCGCTGAATTGATATCCAGGGCAACTAAAGATGATGTGCAATTCCTCATATTAAAAACCCCTACCGTGAAAGAAGAAGTATTTTCTAAAATAATTGGAGATTCCTGCCTGCAGGTAAAAATAGTCGGTGATGGATTCTACGACGGGCTCAGTGTAAGCGATTTTGCTTTTGTTGCATCGGGCACGGCTACGCTTGAGACTGCTATTATAGGCATACCGATGATAATACTGTATAAAGTATCTTTCTTAACATGGCTTTATATCAGGTCAGTAATTAAAATACCTTATGTCGGATTAGTAAATGTCGTTGCTCAGAATAAAATCGTTGAAGAATTCCTGCAGTACAGGGCTGATCCTAAAAGAATCGCAGAATACACGATAGACCTGCTTAGGGATAAAGAAAAAATTGCATCTATCAAAAATGAATTAGCTAAATTAAGAATTAAACTGGGAGATAAAGGGGCAAGCCAGACAGCTGCACAGGCTATAGTAGAATTTTTTTCCGGCAATAGCCACTGATTTTGATAAACCTATGAAGATAAACCCTACTAAAACTATCAACGAACTCATTACCGTACTGGCTTATATTACCGACATCGATGAAAAGAAAAAGTCGTATCATACCTGGAGAGTAGCCATACTCTCATGTAAAATAGCAGAAAAACTGGTGTCACAGAGAGAATTACGACGCATATTTTATGCGGCTGTCCTGCATGATATAGGTGGAGCCGGATTCCCTTACAATATTCTGCATTATCTTAAGAAAAAAGACAAAGAAAGTCAAAACATCCTGTTTTCTCATCCCATACTGGGGGCGCAGCTCGTATCCAATATACCCCAAATGACCCCTGTTGCCAAATTGATACTTGACCATCACGAATGGGTTAACGGACATGGATACCCGCGCGGTAAAACAAATAAATTTATACCCATTGGCTCTAAGATAATCCGGATTGCTGATTCTATAGATATTGCTATACAGACAGGAAGGTTTAAGGAAATGGGCCCTCTCTTAAAACATCTTTCTACAAACGTCAATAAGGAATATTCTTACGATTTGTTCTCAAAAGCGAGGCAGGTGCTTTCAAAAGGTAATTTTTATCGTAAATTATTATCCTCTTCAAACATACCTTTGATATTCCAGGATACCAAAGAAAAGGCCGGATTCATCAAGATCCCCAGCAGGGTCGACGCCATAGGCACAGCTTTAGAAGCCATCGCACAGATAATCGATATGAAACATCCTTATACTTCCGGGCACTCGCTAAGGGTTTCCAGGTATGCGATGGGTATTGCCCTGGCTTTTGACCTGGACCATGATTATATTACAAAAATTAAATGGTCAGGGCTGATCCATGATATAGGTAAAATAAGCCTATCCAGGCAAATATTAGATAAACCTTCAAAATTAACGCCAAAAGAATTTATAAAAGTAAAAACCCATGCAAGCCTTACCAATCAAATACTTAACATGATGTCAACTTTGAAGGAGATAGCATTGATAGCTTCTTCTCATCACGAGCGCTTTGACGGCAAAGGTTATCCGCTCGGGTTAAAAGGAGAGAAAATACCTCTGGGGGCAAGGATACTTGCAGTATGCGACGCCTTTGATGCCATGACATCTAACAGGCCGTACCGCAGGCCACTGACTCCGCTGGCTGCCTGTAAAGAAATGGAAAAACGCTCAGGGACGCAATTTGATCCGCTAGTCGTAAAACAGGCGATACCGTTATTTAAAAACCTCAAGCTTTAATTCAGCTGATAGATACTAATTTTACTTTTAAATCTTTTATCTTCCTGATTTCGCTGTACATCTTTAAGGCATCCTGCTTTTTGCCGACCAGTTCCAGTATAATCAAACCCCTGTCGGAACATTTATCTAATACCGCATCATGTATGCCGATCCTGGTCTTTATCAGGCAGCCCCATTTTGTGAGTGACTTCTGAAATAATCCTGCAGTCCTATTTCTATGCTTTATTGAGACAATCAATATGTTCTTATTCATTCCCGGTGCCTTTCTGTTGATAGCGCTCTGCCATTTCAATGCGCTCGGAAACAGGAGGATGATCAAAGAATATCATTTTTATGAGGAAGCTGGGTTTAACATCAGCCAGGTTCTGTTTAGCCAGTTTATCCATCATGCTTATAAAAGGCTTTTTTAACCCGGTGATATCAATAGCTATCTTATCAGCCTCTCTTTCAAATTTCCTGCTGATGGCGTTAGAAATTGGCTGTAACACCAAGCCCAAAATTATAAAATATCCTATTATCACAGGTAGAGAGTAAATCCTGGACAAAGAATCGATCCCAAAGAACAGTAAAACCTGGCTGCTGCTAAGGTATATAAAATAGAATGTCAATAACGTAACTATGGAGTTCAAAATTATAAGTTTTAGCAGATGCCTTGACCTGTAGTGCGCGAATTCATGGGCAAGTATTACCTCTATCTCTTGGTGTGTATATTTGTCTTTCAGGGTATCGGCCAATATTACCCTCTTAGTCTTGCCCATGCCGACAAAAGCAGCATTGGCCTTTAGTGTTTTTCTGCTAAAATCGATCTCAAAGACATCCAAAAGCCTGATATTCATCTTAACGGCAAGATCCATTATCCTGGACTTTAACCCCTGATCAGCGAGTTCTCTATATTTAAAAAACATGGGGATTACGACTACAGGCATTAGCCTTGCCAATATGACAGAAAAAAACAGCCAGATCAGAGATACCCATAACCACCATAAATCCTGGCTCTTTTCCAGGATTATATACATCAGGAAAAATAGCCCCAGGCTTAATACATACATCAATAACCCCGATTTAATTTGATCTGAAATCCACGAAAAGAAACTCTGTGTGGAAAGAGAAAACTTATGTTCAACCACAAATGAACCGTAGAAATTAAGAGGAAAGGTAAACAGAAAATATCCGGAATAAATGGCCAGAATATAGACCGGCAGGATAAATGCCTGTCCTATTTTAGACGAAAGAAATAAAACTGATTCTTTAGATAGTCCGCTGTATAGGAAAATAAAAATGAGCCCAAGAGCATAAAAAGTATCTATTATAGCTAAGGCATATTTTATATTAGAATACTTCCTGGCTTCAGGCACTTAAGGATATTATTTCTTTTTAACGTTAATGAAGGTGCGGACTTTGCCGCTGGTTGTTTTCTTCTTTGAAAAGAATACAGTGCCAGGGACAAGCGCATATATAGTATCTGACCCGCCTACATTTTCTCCGGGTTTATAGGTACTAACCCCGCGCGAAAGGATCTGTCCGGCTTTTACCGGCATACCAGATGAAACTTTAAGTTTTTTATCTTTCTTCGGTGTGGAAAAACCCCCTATCATTGAATCCTCCTTTTAATGATCTCCCTTTTAAACAAACAATGGCCGATTACATAAATATTATTTAATCATGCTCCTGCCCATTTAAGGCAGAGGAATAGATATTAACACAATTTATGACCGCTTTGCAACAAAAAGGTTCCCGCCTTTTAGATCCTTATCTCCTGGTTCTTTAAAGGCATCGAGGCGTTTATCCCCGCCTGATTAAGCTTATTCATCATTTTTTCTGATTGCTCGAGGTCTCCATGTACAAGAAAAACCTCCTTTAAAGGAAGACAGGCAGATATAAAACCAAAAAGGTCGTTTTGATCAGCATGGGCAGAGAATGAGTTTATTACTGCCACTTCGGCGTTAAGCTCATACTCTACGCCGAATATCCTGACAAAAGGATACTGATCAACTATCCTCTTACCCAACGTATCTTTAGCCATATAACCGACAACAAGGATAGTATTGCGTGAATCCTCAATATTATTCTTTAGATGATGCAGTATCCTGCCTGATTCGCACATCCCGCTTCCGGCTATTATAATCATCGGCCGCTTATCGTTGTTGAGGTTCTTGGATTCCCTTTGATCGCGTATATAACGCAGGCTCACGAATTCAAAAGGGCTCCTTCCTCCTTTTATAATCTGGCGGGTATCCTCATTCAAAAAAGACTGATGAAATTTAAACAGATCCGTAATATCTGTGGCTAGGGGGCTATCCACATAAATAGGGATAGATGGTATTGCTTTTTCTTGAATTAACTCATTTAAGAAAAATAAGATTTCCTGCGTACGTTCCAAAGTAAATGACGGAATTAAAATCTTACCTCTTCTTTCTACGGTGTTATTGACTACATCCCTCAATTTATGTTTTGCATCCTCTATCGGCGCATGCGTTCTGCCTCCATACGTACTCTCAATAATAAGATAATCTAATTTCTCGGGTATCACCGGATCGTTAATCAACGGCAGCCCCTTCCTGCCCAAGTCAACCGCATATCCCAGCCGTATATTACGGGTATAATCCTTGATATCCAGTATTATAATGCTTGAGCCAAGGATATGCCCGGCATCCAGAAGAGTTACAAACATATCTTTAGCAATACAAAACCTCTGGCCATAAGATATGGACCTGAATTTTTTTGTGGCGGCTGCAGCCTCTTTTTCATTGTAAAGCGGCCTCCTAAGAGGAAGGTTCAACCTGCGGTTTATCTTGTTTACGTATCTAATATCTTCTTCCTGTATCTTACCCGAATCTTCCAGCATAAGCTTAGCCAGGTCTTTAGTCGCTGCGGTACTGTATATCTTGCAACGCAGCCCCCTTTTTATGACATTTGGGATATTGCCGCAATGATCTATATGGGCATGCGACAATATCAGGGCATCTAATTTACGCGGATTATAATTTATAGTAGAATTTACTTCGTAAAACTCATCTCTATGGCCATGAAAAAGTCCGGCATCAAGCAAAACCTCGGACTTATTCGTAGAAACAAGATGGCTTGAACCGGTAACGGTCCTTACCCCGCCTAAGAATCTTATGCTTACGGCCATCGTATACTTTCTCCCTGTTATCAGCGCTGATTCAACTATAATCTATATAAAAAACACCCTGTTTCAACTAAACTCATTACTTATCATAAGAAGAATAATAGTAAGGGGTAAACGCTTTGAATTCGGCAGCACATGTATCCACAAGCTTAAAAGAAGGCCCTATACCCAATGAAGAACGCAGCTGCTTGATTTCGTCTTCCCTCTTGCCTAAAAGAACCGCTAACTGCCTATCGCTGAAGCCGAATTGCTTTGCCGCCAGCATTAATTCCTCTGTGATGCTATCTTTACTGCTTATTATTTGTTTTTCTAAATCTATGATTTCTTTTATATTCTGCAAAAACCATCTGTCAATTCTTGTGAGCTCAAAGATCCTGTCAATGCTTATGCCAATTCTCAAAGCATCGCCGATATAAAATATCCTTTCAGCATTGGGGGTCATAAGCTTGCTGTTTATTAAGTCCATAATACCATTATCTGCGGACGCCTCTTGAGGCTTTTTAAAAACAATCGTCTCTAAGCCGTATTTTTTTATCTCTAAGGAACGCAGGCCTTTCTGCAATGCTTCTTTAAAAGTCCTGCCTATCGACATCGCTTCGCCGACGGATTTCATAGACACCGTTAAGGAGGCATCAGAAGAAGGGAATTTTTCAAATGTGAAACGCGGCACCTTTACAACACAATAATCTATCGTCGGCTCAAAACAAGCCGGAGTTTCTTTTGTAATATCATTGGCGATCTCATCCAGGGCATACCCAACCGCCAGCTTTGCAGCTATTTTTGCTATTGGAAAACCTGTGGCTTTAGATGCCAAGGCTGAACTCCTTGATACACGGGGATTCATTTCAATCACAACCATCCTGCCATTTTGCGGGTTCACTGCGAATTGTATATTGGAACCGCCTGTTGATACTCCTATCTCCCTTATACAAGCAATAGCAGCATCACGCATCTTTTGGTATTCTTTATCCGTTAATGTCTGGATCGGGGCAACGGTAATGCTGTCGCCCGTATGTACACCCATAGGGTCAAGGTTCTCAATAGAACATATTACTACCACATTGTCTTTTGAGTCCCTCATAACCTCCAACTCATATTCTTTCCATCCCACAACAGATTCCTCAATCAAGATCTCACTGATCAAGCTAGATTCGAGTCCGCTCTTTGCCATTTCCTGGAATTCTTCAATATTAAAAGCTACACTTCCCCCTGTGCCACCGAGTGTAAAACTAGGCCTGATGATAACAGGAAAACCTATATCCTTTACAACTTTATTAGCTTCTTTAAGGCTGTAGGCCTGTCCGCTTCTCGGCAGGTCCAGCCCTATCTTTTTCATGGCCTCCTTAAAAAGCTTCCTGTCCTCGCCTTTTCTTATCGCCCTGATATCGGCGCCTATAACTTCAACTTTATATTTGTTTAGTATCCCCTTCTCATGCAAGGCTACGGCTGCATTTAAAGCGGTCTGGCCTCCCAGAGTCGGCAGAAGAGCATCAGGTTTTTCTTTGGCAATAATCTTTTCCAAAGAAGCTGTTGTTATCGGCTCGATATAAGTGCTATCGGCAAGCTGAGGGTCAGTCATTATAGTTGCAGGATTAGAATTTATCAGTACGACTTTAAAACCATCCTGCCTTAACACTTTGCATGCCTGGCTGCCCGAATAATCAAATTCACATGCCTGGCCGATTACGATAGGCCCGGAGCCTATAATCAGTATTTTCTTTATATCTTTTCTTTTAGGCATCGGTCAATGTTATTTCTTTGAACGTCTCTTTTTGGCTGTCTTAACTGAGTCCACAAAATCATTGAATAAATAACTGGCATCATGCGGTCCCGGGGAAGCTTCAGGATGGAACTGTACGGAGAACAAAGGCAGCTTCTTATGCTTCATGCCTTCCAAAGTATTATCGTTAAGATTGATATGGGTCAGTTCTATTTCTTTCTTATTCAAAGTATCTATATCTACGCAAAAACCATGATTCTGCACGGTTATTGCCACTTTTTTTGTCCTTAGGTCTTTTACCGGGTGGTTTGCGCCGTGATGGCCGAATTTAAGCTTAAATGTCTTGCCGCCTAATGCCTGCCCGAGGATCTGATGGCCCAGGCAAATACCGAAAATTGGCAGCTTACCGATAAGTTCCCTCGTGGTATCAACAACATACGGTAATGCCGCAGGGTCTCCTGGCCCGTTGGATAACAATATCCCATCGGGCCCCAAAGCCAGTATCTTATCTGCGGGCAAAGATGCAGGTACGACCATAACACTGCAGCCGTGATTTGCCAAAATCCTGAGTATGTTCAGCTTGACCCCGCAATCTAAAACAGCTATTTTTAACTTACCATTTTTATTCCATACATAAGTATCATCGCCTATTACATCCTTAACTAAATCCCTTCCTATCAAGCCCAAAGAATCTTTTGCTTTATTTACAAGGTTTCTCTCATCCAGGTCTAAAGTAGATATAACGGCTTTGAGCTCGCCTTTCTCCCTTATGTGCAAAGTCAATTCTCTTGTATCAATGCCCTCAATACCCAATATTTTATTTCTGTTAAGATAGCTATCCAGAGATTCTTCTGCTCTCCAATTACTGGATATCTTACTTACCTCTCTGACAACAAACCCTTCCACAAATGGCCTGCGTGATTCTACATCTTCTTTGTTAACACCATAATTGCCGATTAAAGGATAGGTCATTGCGACTATCTGACCTTTATAGGAAGGGTCAGTCAATATCTCCTGGTAGCCGCTCATGCTGGTATTAAATACAACCTCACCATAGGTTTCTCCCGTTGCTCCGAAAGAAATACCCTTAAAAACTTTCCCGTCCTCTAATGCTAATATAGCTGTGCTCATAATCAACTCACAAATAAATTCCTCGAAGAAAAATTTCCGTCGGTAGTCATGTTCACGCCAAGCCTTTTAAGCCCTACCTCATCCCCGGGAGAAGGCATATGCGTCAAATGTACCTCCGTATTTCTTAATTCGCTTAATTTCTTCATAGCTATTTCGGCTGTATGATTAGTAGTCGCGCTTATTGATAAAGCTATTAATATCTCCTCCAGATCTAACGGGTCCGGCTCTATCTTTAAACAGCTTTCTTTTAAAATAGAAATCTGTTTGATAATGTGTGGTGAAAGCAATAATATCTCATCAGGGATACTTGCTAAAGCCTTTACCGCATTTAAAACAAGGCTTCCTGAAGCATTCATAAGCCTGGAGCTCTTGCCAGTTATAATCCTGCCGTCATCCAGCTCTATTGCCGCGCCGCAGAAAATCCCGTTGTTACCTTTGCCTTTTGCTTCGGCTTCTTCCGATGCCCTCCGCGAAGCCTCAACAACGGCTCTATCAGTAAGCTTAACCCCCAACTCTTCCAGAAGAAGCGACACCCTGTTTACCGTTTCTTTTTTCTCTATTCCCAAAACATATTCTGCGTTGTATCTGAAATACCTGCGTATTAATTCCTGCTTAGCTGCCTCCTGCACCACTTGATCGTCTATAATCCCGAACCCTGCGCGATTAACGCCCATATCAGTAGGGGAATTATACATCGGGGTATCTATCGCCTTATCTAATATCTTGTTCAATATCAGTTTCAATATCGGGAAGCTTTCAACGTCACGATTATAATTTATGGCGGCTTCCTTATAAATACTGAGGTGGAAAGGATCGACCAGATTAAAATCCTGTATATCCGCGGTCGCTGCCTCATAAGCAACATTTACGGCGTGCTTAAGCGGCAGGTTCCAAATGGGGAAAGTCTCGAATTTAGCGTAACCTGCGCTGATGCCTTTTCTATGCTCTTGATATAATTGAGATAGGCAGGTTGCCAGTTTCCCGCTGCCCGGCCCAGGTCCGGTAACTACGACAATCGGCTTTTTTGATTCGATATAATCATTTCTGCCCAGGCCATTTTCACTAACGATTAAATCTACATCAGCCGGATACCCCGGAATAGGATAATGCAAGTAAACTTTTACCCCTCTGCGTTCCAGCTTATTTTTAAATATATCAGCTGTGGGTTGGTTGGAATACCTTGTGATAACAACCGATAATATATCTAAGCCCCACTTTCTCAGGTCATCTATAAGTTTAAAAGTTGCGGCATCATAGGTTATGCCGAAATCTCCTCTTACGCGGCCCTTTTCTATATCCCCGGCATAAATACATAATACAATATCCGCGTTATCTTTAAGCTGTTGAAGCAGCATGAGTTTTACGTTTGGATCATAGCCGGGAAGGACCCTTGCAGCGTGATAATCAAAACAGAGTTTTCCGCCGAATTCCAGATAAAGCTTACTCCCGAATTTATTTACCCTTTTTAATATGGCTTCGGTCTGCTCTTTAAGGTATTTATCGTTATCAAATCCTATTTTTTTCATATTGCCCCCTATTTTAAAACTGCACTATTATATTATAGGGCCGGGGTTTTGTAAAGTTTTATGGAGATGCGGGTTTTAATCAACAGGTATTAATCTGACATAGCCAAGGCTGACTCTATAAAATCCCTGAATAATGGATGTGCAGAATCTGGCTTGGATTTAAATTCCGGATGGAATTGTACTGCTACAAAAAAAGGATGGTCTTTAATTTCTATTATTTCGACTAAATTCTTCTTTTTATATATGCCTGAAAAGGTCAGGCCTTTCTTTTCAAGCTGTTTTCTGTACTTATTATTGAACTCATACCTATGCCTGTGCCTTTCAGTAACCATATTTTTCCCATAAATGCGTAAAGCCCTTGTCCCATTTTTAATATGGCAGGGATAAGCACCCAAACGCATCGTCCCACCCATCTCCTTTATGCCTTTCTGTTCTTCCAAAAGGCTGATTACAGGGTATTTCGTATTAGGGTGGAATTCCGTTGAATCAGCTTTTTTAAATCCACCAACATTACGCGCAAATTCTATTACCGCGCACTGCATACCCAAGCATAGCCCTAAGAACGGGATTCGTTTTTCTCTGGCATACCTTATTGCCCTTATCTTACCTTCTACACCCCGCGAGCCAAAGCCTCCGGGGACCAATATGCCGCTTACTCCCTCCAGTAATTTCTCCGGCGCACAGCATAATAGCTCTTCAGAATCCACCTTCTTTAAATCTACGGCTGTATCATTATAAATACCGGCGTGGTTTAAGGCTTCATATATTGACTTATAAGCATCCTGTAAGCCGATATATTTGCCTACAATAGCTACTGTTACTCTGCGCTTTGGGTTTAATGCTCTCTCAACGACATTTTTTTCCCAGTCTTTAAGCTCTGAGGATTTACGGATAAGCTTAAAATGGCTCAAAATTATCTCATCCAAAATCTGGTTTTTAAATACGATGGGAAGCTCATATATAGAATCTACATCCCGGGCCTCAATAACGCCCTCTTTGGCTACGTTACAGAAAAGAGAGATTTTTTCTTTTACTTCAGTGCTCAGCGGTTTTTCTGTGCGGCAGATCAAAATATCCGGTTGTATTCCTATCTCGCGAAGCGTACCGACGCTATGCTGGGTAGGCTTGGTTTTTATTTCACCTGCGCATTTTATATAAGGGACAAGTGTCAAATGAATGTAGAGTGCATTATCCTGGCCCACATCCAGCCTGAACTGCCTTACTGCTTCCAAAAATGGCAGGCCCTCGATATCACCTACAGTCCCGCCAATCTCAACAATCACTACTTCAGCATTAGAAACCTCAGCGACTTTTTTGATACGGCTCTTTATCTCATCAGTGATATGAGGTATTACCTGAATAGTTTTTCCCAGATAATCACCGCGCCTTTCCCGGGAAATAACCGCATTATAAACCTGTCCGGTAGTAGCATTGTTGAATTTAGTCATTGCTGCTGACGTAAATCTTTCGTAATGCCCAAGGTCTAAATCTGTTTCAGCGCCGTCTTCTGTAACATACACTTCGCCATGCTGATAAGGGTTCATCGTGCCAGGGTCAACATTAATATATGGGTCCAGTTTCATAAGGGTAACCTTTATCCCTCTTGACTCAAGGACTTTACCTATTGAGGCTGAAGCTATTCCCTTGCCCAAGCTTGAAATAACCCCACCCGTAATAAAAATAAATTTTGCCATAGTTATTTTAATCTGAATGATTAAAGCATATTTTCCCTGGGGAACCAACAAAAAAAGGCGTATCGGGGTGACACTTCCAGCCCCAAAACGCCATTGTCATTAATAGCTCAGCATTGAACTATTAAAATAATTATAACATATCCGGTTTAAAAGTCAATGGGAATAAGTATTGGTTCATAGTTCACTGTGCACAGTTCACGGGAATGGATAAATATTTCTGTGAACCGTGATCTGTGAACTATGGACTAAGACACATAATCCCTGGCTTCCGTCCAGGGATTAAGGCTGCGCTTTATCTCAAGCGATGAGTTCTCTTTCAGATCAATAAATTCTTTTCTATCTTTAGGGAAAACTACCTCTACTTTTGGCCTCCTGATATCGTCTTCATTCTGCTCCCGGACTACGGCAATCCTGCCATCGCTCAGGGAAACCACACAGCCTATATACCAAACACCCATTATTTTAAAAAATCTCTCTACAAGGCGCGGTTCAAAAGCAGTATTTTTATCCTTAATCATTATATTATAGACGTTTTCCGGCGAATAATCCTCTTTATATGTCCTTCTTGAAAATAAAGCATCATAAACATCGCATATAGAAACAATCAAAGAGGCTATATGGGGCCTGCGGGAATAGTTAACTCTGGGATAACCTGTCATATCGTACTTAAGATGGTGCTCAAAAGAAACAACTGCAGGCAGTATCCCCAGTGATTCTATATGTTCCAATAAAATTTCTGCGCCAAATATAGTATGGCTCTTTATTTTTGCAAATTCCTCATTGGTAAGCTTATCTGTTTTAGTAAGTATCCCGTGGGAGATATAGAGTTTGCCGATATCATGGAATAATCCGGACATCCCGATGTCCAGTATATCAGCCTTGCTAAAACCAAGCCTGGAGGCAAAGTACATTGCTATTGTCGCAACATTAATAAGGTGTATGTGCGTCTGAGGGTCATGCCGGCGTAAGGCTACAATCTTGAAAAATTCATTATGATAAACTGCCAGGTTCTCTAATATATTATTAAGCGCTAACTTTACCGCCAAGGCATCAAGCGCCTCTCCTTCAAGCATGGAAGAAAAAGACTTATGCGCCATATCAGCAGCCGAACCGTATATATTCATATAATCTACGGCCTTTATGCCTAACTCATCAACTTTGTCTTTACCAAGAACGGTGAGTTTCCCGATGACAATGTTCCTTATGCCTAAAGACCCGAAATCTAACCCCTGCTGGTCTATAGCAGTATCTTTTTTGGAAGCCAAAAATTCAATGAATTTCTCAAGTTCATCCTTCTGAACATTGCTCCCGAATGATATCCTTTCAATACCCAAGTTCTTTAAATAACCCACTGCCGGGCCTATAGCCTTGCTTAATCCAAATAGTATCTCTTTTTCAAAAGCCAGCTCTTCGCCAATAATGCCTATAACCAGTTCGCTTCTTCCTTCCAGCGCCTTAGCCAGGCTTAAATAGGCTTTATCCACAGAATCTCTAAATATCTTATGCTGGATCCCGTATAATTTAGCCAATTGCAAAGATGCCAGTAAATCTTTAAATGCCTTCTCTACCTGTTCTAACATTTAATTTCCTTAGGGTTTGAGCTGCCTTTTCTCTCAGCGCCTTATTCCAGAAAAATCTCCTGTTGCTTAGCCCGATAACGCTGTTGATTGCTTCTCTCAAAATAAGCTCATCAACAATCTGCAGGTTTTCAATAATAATATGATTTCTTATCCCAAATGGGCTGGGGATATCTAAAAGAATAGCTATTGCCTTTTTAAGGCTTTCAGATTCGTTAAGCAGCGCATATACAGCCCCTTTTTTCAAAGTAATATCCTGCCCTGATATCACATTTAAGAGGAATGCCTGGTCAATTATTTTATTATCCGCCATGGCCCTGAGAGCCTCAATTTTTAAGAATTGGTTGGGGGTGCTATAAATGGTCTTTAAGATATCCAAAACGAGATGGTGTTTTAGCCCTTTTAATGCCTCGGTTAACACAGCCATCATTTCAGTCTTATAAGCATTGTCTTGTATATTCTTATAAAAGATTGCGATATCTGAAGGAAAGAACCTGAGGAAGAGCTTAATGGCATTTTGATTTATTTGGCCATAGACGAACATCTTTTCTAAGTAAAAATGGGAATCCATGGATGTTACTTCCAGAGAATCAACTAATTTCTGCATCTGTAAAGAAATGCTGCCCTGCCAAAACATCGTCTCAACAAAGTTAGCTAATCTTTTTTCTAAATCCGAGAATTCTTTATAACCTCGGCTAAAGTTTTTCTTTTTAGCGTTGATTGCCTCAAGCACCGTGACCAACCAATCAAGATCCATGTCCTGCTTATCATGCTCGACTACCTGAGACAACCTATTGGCGACAATCTTTAATTTACCCATCTCCTCTTCCGTGCTAAAAATCGATACTAGCACAAAACGATAATTTACCTCTAATAGTTTCCTGTCGAAATAAATGCCTTCTTCATAAGTTATGTTTGTAAGCAAAATTTTGAGCGTGTTGTGAAAAATTTTAGAGGTACCCATCTCCGCCTCAGGGGCAGAGAGCAGCTCTTTTACCTTGTTCTTAACGGAAAGGCTGTCCTTAAGGTTGTCTTTTAATGCCTTGTCGTTAGCTAAATGGTTGCTTACATTATTATGCCTGCCTTCTACTATAAACCTGGAGAAAAGCTGGAAACTTAAAAGATCAAACTTATCGTCTTCAAGTATCTCTTCCGAAAAAAGACGGGCAAACTCACTGTCTTCAAGCTCTTTAAGCATGGCTTTCATCTTATCAAGCTGCTCATTATCCAGATTATGTTTATTATTCATAGCCCATTTGAATATCTCTTTTGAGCACTGATAAAATTTATCCCTTTGTGATTCCTTAAGATGCTTAAGGAAATCTTTTACGTCTGCTTGCAGCCGCTGGTCATCTAAGAAATCCTTACTGCTCAGTTTTCTTACGACAGTACCGAAGTTATCGGATAGGTCTGCTATCCTGTCCGAATCGTTATTAACAACGGCTTCCCTCAAGAAGCTGCCCCATAGGTCCTTAAGTTCGCTTCCTTGCTCGCTTAAAAATATGGAATAATCGAGTTCTTCGACTAGAAAATCAGGGAATTTTGCTTTATTAAAGATTGCCCTTATGTTACCTTGCTGGATCAAATCCCTGACAGGCATGGTTACCGTAGAGAGAAAATCAACCAATTCTTCCGTGGTAACATTATCTTTTATCTCGATGCTCTTAATCTTACGGTTATGGAATATTCTGGCTATTTCTTCATACAAAGGCTGGCTTTCTAAATGTTCGCTTCCGATAAACAGCGAGGAAGGAGTAAATCCGATTTTCAGGGGGGAGATTAAAGAAAACAAGGCATCCAGGCTGCCTTTAAACAAATCTACTGATTTAAGAAAATAAGGATGTTCCTTATTATACATAAAAGCATTATTAAGGACCATCCTGAGATTTCTAAGGAAATTATCTATGGCGGCATGCTTATCCATCTCAAGTATTTTACTACCATATAATCGAAATTTAAAGCCATAAATATTACATCTTGGGCTTGTGATTTGTGAGTTGAGATTTGTAATTTTATCGGCTGGCTTACCGATTAAATCTTGATAAAATTAAAGCGCCCTGTCAGTAAGACAAGGCGCTTTAATTTTGCTTCGCAAAGAAAATTATGCTAATATTTTCTCTGCTTCTTTCCTATAAGCATCCATAACATAAGGAATGCCGCTAACCTCTTCAGCTTCCTTTGTCAAACTCATTAAATCCTTCCTTGAGATCGTACTCAAGTTAAAGTTCCGCGAGCCTGCCATAAGCTGCTGAAGACCTACTTTTATACGTTGCGAGAAAGTGTAGATGGCAACTGCTCCTAACGGGATATCTTTCATATCATTGCCATATTTTTCGGAGAGCTCTTCATAACAGACAAAGATTTCCTCGGGGGTTTTTCCGAATTCAGACACCGTGGGCGGTAAAGTATTACCTTTAATCCATTCTGTTATGTTTTTCCCAACGAATCCGGGTATCATAAGCGCCCTTCCCATGCATACTGCTTTTACATAAGGAGCGCCCATTGCTATAGCCTTAAAGACATGGTCTTCTAAAGCGAATCCTCCGGCAATAGCTATATCCGGAACTCTCTTTTTCTTTTTAGCCAGCTTCTCGCAGAATTCATAAGCTAAAGCCTGCAGATAGAATGTAGGTATACCCCACTCCTGCATCATCCTCCATGGGCTCATACCTGTGCCGCCGGGGGCTCCATCGATAGTCAAAAGGTCGATTTTGGCCTGCGAAGAAAACTTTATTGCCTGGGCAAGCTCAACCATGGAATAAGCGCCTGTTTTTAATGTAACTCTCTTAAAACCTATATCCCTTAAACGCTTGACTTCCTTCATAAAGGCTTCCTCTGAAACAAATCCGAGGCGCGAATGCCTTTCAAACTCTTTGATTGCCCCGGCTTTAAAAGCTTCCTGATTCGCCTTTATCGTAGGATCAGGGGTGACTATATAACCTCTTTTCTTTAATTCTAACGCTCTTTCAAGGCTTTTAACTTTTATTTCACCGCCGATACACTTAGCACCCTGCCCCCATTTTAATTCAATGGTATCAAGCTTATGTTTTTTGTGTACATATTCAGCGACTCCAAGCCTTGTATCCTCAACGTTCATCTGCACTAGAATTTCGCCATAGCCGTCATGAAATCTCTTATAGACTTCTATTCTCCTGTCCATATCAGGGGCGCTTGCGACCTTTCCTTTGCTGTCTAACTCCAGTTTAGGGTCAATCCCGCAAACGTTCTCGCCGCATACAATTGTTACGCCTGAAATAGCAGCGCCAATCGCAAAATGCTCCCAATTTTTACGGGCGATTTCAGTTGAACCTAAAGCGCCGGTAAAAATAGGCGCCTTCATTTTTACTTTTTTATCCCAGCCGTATTCGGTCTGAGTATCTACTGCCGGGAATATTGCCGTATCAGGGCCTGCGCTAACACCCTTGGGTAAACCTTTTGCTCCCTGGGCATAGCCATGTATGTTAATATGTGAATAATCAACCGGGTAATCCTTATCGCCTCCGGCTGTTACCTCCCCAAAAGGCCCTGGATATATAACTTCCCTGCCTCTAAAAGAAGACTTGAAGACCTCGCAATTACCCCTGCATGACTCAAGACACCTTGAACATAATCCGGAACAAGGCACTACATTTTTGGAACGATTAAACGTTCTGCTGGCATCATTTCCGCCAGGAGTCCTTAGATTCATAGCTATTCTCCTTTCTCTGACTATATTATAGGCAGATGTTGCCTATATGTTATGCAACTAAGGCCAAAAAAATAAAAAAGACCTCCCTTTATATTTGCGGACGTCTTTGTCTTAGACCTAATAAAGCAACTTCGCTTCTTAAGGCCACTTCAAATACTTATAATGATATTATCTTAAAAAATTAAAGTGTCAAGGGATATTAGTTCACAGTTCGTATTGCGTATAGCGTAGTGCGTAAGGTGTCTTTATAACGATCTTAAGAACCTATTTCTTCTTATTCGTTTACCCGTTGACTAGTTGACTCGTTGAACCGAAGAAGCCTAGATTAACGAATAAACTATTAAACGAATCAACGATTAAACTATGCTTTTCTTGTGGCTTTGTGTCCTTGCGTCCTTGTGTCTTTGTGACTAGCTACTCTCCATATTCTATGAACCATGAACCAATATTATATCTCCACCTTATACTCGCACAAGTCTATGAAATCCATTCTTAGTCTGGCGGGTTCAGTTACAAAGAAAAACGGAGAATTGCCCCTTCCCTTAGTCGTAGCTTCCCAATGCACAGTCCCTTCGAGCATGGTAAAAACACAGGTATGGATATCATTGTGCTTGATATTTAACATAATGAAATCTTTAGCGGTTAATTTACCTGATTTAACCTTATTCTGAATGATATCATGCTTATACAAGCCTATCACAATATATAAAGGTTTTGACTTCCGGATATTATTAATAAGAATAAAATCTTCTTTATCCGGATGCGAAGCCAGCCTGATTTTACTGGAATTCAAACCAACGCAGATCAATTTATGCGGGCCATATTCCTCAGAGCAAGCGTATACCGTATCGACATAACCATGCCCGGGTTTGACATTTAACACCTTATTAGATGGCGAGAATGTCTTTATTAGTTTGCGGCGTTCTAGCAGCTTAAATAATTTGCGGCTTACTTTGACGGGTTTTAATTTAATAACAGGCATGAGTAAATTTTACATAAATATGGGGAAATGGCAAGGAATATTAGTTCATGGTTCATAGTTGATGGTTTATGGATATGGCATATTCTATGAACAATGAACTATGAACTAACCTCTAATTAGATCTAAATAATCGGCAACTCGCTCTGGCCCATTAAAAACTTATCTATACAATATGCAGCTCTTCTTCCTTCTGATATAGCCCATACAATCAACGATTGACCCCTGCGCATATCTCCGGCGCAAAAAATACCTTTAGATGAAGTCATATATTGACTATCGGTTTTGATATTCTGCCTCTCATCTAAAGCTAACCCCAGGCTTTTAACCAACCCGTTTTTTTCGGGGTGCAGAAACCCTAAAGCTAAAATAACAAGATCTGCTTCTATCTCAAAACTTGAGCCGGGGACTTCTTTCATTACATTGCAATGCCTGCTGTCTTTAGTAAATTCAACTTTAACACAGGATAATTTTCTTACCTTTTTGTCCTGCCCAATAAATTTCTTGGTAAGAATAGCCCACTTCCTTTCGCCTCCCTCCTGGTGGCTGGTAGATGTGCGCAATAACAAAGGATATTTTGGCCAGGGCATCTCTGAATCGCGGCAAGCCGGCGGCTCAGGCATAACCTCAATTTGTATTATGCAATTTGCTCCCTGCCTATTTGCCACGCCTACACAATCAGCCCCGGTGTCTCCTCCGCCAATGACGACTACGCGCTTACCTTTAGCAGAAATAACCTTAGAATCTTCAATTCTGTAACCCGCATTTACCCTATTTGCCTGTACCAGATAATCCATGGCAAAATATATACCCGATAACTCCCTTCCTTCTATATTCAGATCCCTGGGAACCCTGCTTCCGCAAGCCAGGCAAACAGCATCAAAATCTTTATTAATATATTTATTGTTATTCATGCTGCCTACATTTATACCGGTAATAAAAGTAACCCCCTCTTCCTGCAGTATTTTAATCCTGCGATCCAGTACGCTTTTATCCAATTTGAAGTCCGGTATGCCGTAACGCATTATCCCGCCGGCTTTATCGTCCTTTTCAAAGACAAAAACACTGTGCCCGGCCTGGTTTAACTGATCTGCGCAGGCAAGGCCGCTTGGTCCCGAACCAACAATAGCTACATTCTTACCTGTTCTTTTTCTGGGCGGATTGGGATTTACCAGGTTTTTTTTAAATCCATACTCGATAATTGCCAGTTCGTTATCGCGTATAGTTACGGGGTCATCGTTAATCCCCAAAACGCATGAATATTCACATGGCGCAGGGCAAATCCTCCCTGTTACTTCAGGCAGATTATTAGTAGCCCTCAATAAATTTAATGCCTTTTCCCAATGCCCGTGAAAAACCAAATCATTCCACTCCGGGATAAGATTGCCTATCGGGCAACCCCATTGGCAGAAAGGAACGCCGCAGTCCATACAACGGCTGGCTTGTTCCCGGGAAACATTTTCTTTTTTAGGCAAAGATACCTCGCGGTAATCTTTGACTCTTTCGCAGACCGGCCTGTATTCAAGACTTTTCCTGCCTACTTTTAGAAAACCTTTTATATCACCCATCGGATACCTCAAGCAAATTAAGTTTCTTCTCTATTACTTTTTCTTCTGTTATTATCCGCTTATATTCAATCGGCATTACCTTGATGAAATTTTTTGATTTCTTTTTAAAATCATCCATTATTCCCCTGGCAACCGGGCTCTGCGTATATCTGTAGTGGTTATTAAGCAGTTTTGATATTGTTTCAAGGTCATCCTGCCCCGGCGTCTCAAGCTCTACCATACTCATATTGCATTTATCCTTGAATTCAACATTATCATCGTAAATATATGCGATTCCTCCAGACATACCCGCAGCGAAATTCATCCCTGTCCTGCCCAATACGACAACAATGCCTCCGGTCATATACTCACAACCATGGTCGCCTACACCCTCAACAACAGCACTGAGCCCGGAATTCCTTATACAGAATCTTTCTCCGGCAATCCCTCTTATGTATGCCTGACCGTTTATTGCTCCGTAAAAAGTGGTATTTCCGATAATAATATTACTGCCGGCATCATAAGTTACAGTTCTATCCGGATAAATGATTATCTTTCCGCCAAAAATACCTTTGCCTACATAATCATTAGCCATGCCTTCAAGTTTAAAAGTAATACCTCTGGCAAGAAATGCCCCGAAACTTTGGCCGGCTGTACCTTTAAATGCGAAATTTATTGTATCTTCAGGCAATCCGGAATCGCCATAACGCTTACAAACCTGGCCGCTCAACATAGCTCCGGTAGTCCTGTTAAAATTATGGATCGGCAATTCAGCGGAAACCGGCTTCTGCCTGGTGAGTGCTTCTTCAGCGAGCTTTATCAGCTCTAAATCTAATATATTATCTATCCCGTGATCCTGCGCCATCGTACATCTTATCGAAGAGTCCATCTCTGTTTTTGGCTTATAGAGGATTTTCGATAGATCTATGCCTTTTGCTTTCCAGGGGATAATCCCCTTATCTGCCTCAAGCAATTCAGTCCTGCCTATCATTTCGTCAATCCTATATACGCCTAAACCGCTCATAATCTGGCGCAGCTCTTCAGCAACGAAAGTAAAATAATTAACCAGATATTCAGGCCTTCCGTTAAACCGCTTTTCCAGAATCTCATCCTGAGTAGCCACTCCTACCGAACAATTGTTCAGATGGCAATGCCTGAGCATAACACATCCTAAGACTATTAGCGCAGAAGTACAAAAACCAAATTCTTCAGCACCTAAAATAGCTGCGATAGCCAAATCTCTTCCTGTGCGCATCTGGCCATCAGTCTGAAGCCTGAGGCGGCTTCTTAAATCATTAAGCACCAATGTCTGATGTGTTTCAGAAAGGCCTAATTCCCACGGAAGGCCAGCATGCTTTATAGAACTTAGAGGAGACGCTCCTGTGCCTCCATCGCCTCCGGAAATGAGAATCATATCAGCATGTCCCTTAGCCACCCCTGCTGCAATTGTGCCTACTCCTATTTCTGAGACCAGCTTTACACTTATGCGGGCATTTGGATTAGCATTCTTCAAGTCGAATATTAATTGTGCCAGGTCTTCTATAGAATATATATCGTGATGAGGAGGAGGCGATATTAAAGTGACTCCCGGAGTGGTATAACGTGTCTTCGCAATTATTGCGCTGACCTTATGCCCTGGCAGCTGCCCTCCCTCTCCAGGCTTTGCACCCTGGGCAATCTTAATCTGTAATTCATCGGCATTAATCAGATAATTCGTCGTTACCCCAAACCTACCGGAAGCGACCTGTTTTATAGCGCTTCTGCGCGAATCCCCATCAGGCAGAGGAATAAATCTCACAGGGTCTTCTCCGCCTTCTCCGGTATTAGATTTCCCTTTGAGCCTGTTCATAGCTATTGCTATCGTTTCATGGGTGGAACGGCTTATAGAGCCGAAACTCATTGCTCCGGTAACAAAACGCCTAACAATCTCACTAACGGGCTCGACTTTCTCAATCGGCACTTGTGATGAAGCCTTAAACTTTAGCAGGCTCCGCAACGTACATGGATTAGCCGATTGATTGTTAATCAACTCCGTAAACTCCCGGTATTTGTTGACGTTATTTGTCCTTACTGCATCCTGTAAGGCAGCGATTGAATCCGGATTCCAAAGATGGAATTCACCGCCTTTTCTCCATTGATATTTACCCGGATTAGATAAATATGGTGCATTTATTTGCGGGCTACGGTATGCCTGAGCATGTCTTGTAATAACTTCTTTTTCTATCGTATTAAAATCCGCGCCCCCTATCCTGGATACTGTGCCCGGAAAGCATTTATCAATAACCTGGCGGCCTATACCCAATGCTTCGAAAATCTGGGCACCGCGATAGCTTTGCAGCGTCGAAATACCCATCTTTGAAAGGACCTTTAATATTCCTTTATCTACTGCTTTAATGTAATTAGATATGGCTTTCTCGGTATCAAGGTTAATCTCCTTTGCCAATATCATGCCTTCTATCGCCTTATAACATAAATAAGGATTAATGCAATCGGCTCCATACCCTAACAACAGGGCAAAATGGTGCACTTCTCTTGCCTCTGCGGTTTGTATGATTATACCTATCTGTGTACGTAAAGCTTTTCTTACTAAATGATGGTGGACTGCCCCTACAGCTAACAGGGCAGGCAATGCAGCATGCTGCCTGTCAACGCCTCTGTCACTCAGTATTAAAAAAGTATAGCCATCTTTTATAGCAGCTGCTGCCTCTGCGCATATCTTCTCCAGGATACTTCTAAAAGAGTTCTTATCATCTACATCAAATAGGATAGAAATGACTTTTGTCTTAAACCCTTTTTCTCTTATGTTTTTTATCTTGGCTAATTCCTCATCCCTTAATATCGGCTGTTCTACTTTTAATTTATGACAATGCCTGGGGCTTTCTTCCAGTAGATTCTTCTCAGGACCTACAAAACTCTGCAAGCTCATTACAAGCTCTTCACGGATTGGATCAATGGCCGGATTTGTAACCTGGGCAAATAATTGCTTGAAATAATCATAGAGCAGCTGAGCATTATTAGAAAGAACAGCATGCGGTGTATCATTACCCATAGAGCCTACCGGCTCCTGGGCAGTCTCAGCCATTGGCTTTACTATTATATTCAAATCTTCCCTGGAGAAAGAAAAGGCCTTCATCAGCTCTAAAACACTCTCCTGGTCTATTTCCTCTTTCTTTAACGACGGCTTTATCTTATTTAACTCGACGATATTATCCTTTAGCCACTTTCCATAAGGCTTGCTTTCGGATATCTCTTTTTTTATCTGTCTGTCTTCAATAATTTTTCCGGCTACTGTGTCTATAAACAGCATCTTGCCGGGCTCAAGCCTTCCCGAAGAGAGTACCTCTTTTGGCTTTATATCAAGCACGCCTACCTCTGAGGCCATAACAACAAAATCATTTTTTGTGACTATATATCTTGCCGGCCGCAGGCCGTTCCTGTCAAGTACGGCACCAATTCTGGTGCCATCAGTAAAAGCAATAGCCGCCGGGCCGTCCCATGGCTCCATAAAACAGGCATGGAATTTATAAAAATCCCTGTATTTTGCATCCATAAGCTTATCGTGCTCCCAAGCTGATGGAATAAGCATAAGCATGGCATGCGGCATAGACCTGCCGGACAAAACCAAAAGCTCAAAAACATTATCAATAGTAGCGGAATCGCTGACATCAGGCACGATAACAGGTAGCATCTTCTTAAGCAGGCTTTTGAATTCACTGCTTTTAAGCAAGCCTTCCCTGGCGCGCATCCAGTTTATATTGCCGCGCAGTGTATTTATTTCACCGTTATGCGCAAGGAACCTGAAAGGCTGGGAAAGGTCCCATGTAGGAAAGGTGTTAGTGCTGTACCTGGAATGGACAAGGCATAAAGAGCTTTTAAGCTTCTTGCTTTTGAGGTCTACGAAGAACTTGTCCATCTGACCCGGGGTCAACAATCCCTTATATGACAATGTACGGCAGGAAAGATTTGTTATATAAAAAAAGGTCTTTTGCTTGATACCGGAACCGCGTATCGCATTCTCGGTGAGTTTTCTAGTTATATATAATTTCCTCTCAAATACGATATCCTCATCTTTAGTTATCCCCTCTGGAGCGCCTATAAAAACCTGTTCTATCACCGGCTGTGTTTGCCTGGCGGTTTTGCCTATGCAAGAATTATCAACCGGCACTCTCCTCCATCCTAGAACAACCAGCTTCTGTCTCTTTGCTTCATTTTCTAGGACCTTTTTACAATAATTATAGTCGTTTTTCTCGGTCGGCAAAAAAATCATCCCGATGCCAAAGAATTGCCTATTGTTTATTTTTATCCGGCTTGCTTTCGCCTCCTCAAGCAGGAATTCCGTTGGCAGCTGTATCAATAAACCAGCGCCATCTCCTGTATCAGGGTCAGCGCCAGTCGCCCCACGGTGAGACAAACGCCTTAAAACTTCAAGCCCTTGGGATATTATCTCATTTGATTTCTCGCCTTTTACATTACATACAAACCCCACTCCGCAGGCATCGTGTTCAAACCTCGGGTCATATAAACCTTGCTCTTTTGGTAAATGCGCAAAACTCATTAATACCCTTTCAATTTTTCTACGATTATTCCCAGTTTTTTTATCTTTGACCGCATCGTATTGCGGTTAATGCCTAATATCCTGGCTGCCTTTAGCTGGTTGCCTTCGGTCCTCTCCAAGACGGCTTCGATCAACGGCTTCTCGATAACCTGGAGCACCGATTTATATAATACGCCTTTCTTTTCTCTGTATAAAGAGTTTTCAAGCTCAACTACCTTGCTTTCAAGAGTGGGGTTGCTTTCAATATTATTCAAATCTTTTTCCATAATCTGAAAAATATTCTCTTTTTTGGATATTTCAAACCTGAAGTTTCCTTTCTCGTTTATTAATTCGGAAAGTATGCTTTTGATTTTTTCCTCGTTATCGGCAATATATATTTTAATCATCTTATAATCCTTGCCTAAAAATTAATCAGAGGAGGTTAAAATTTTACCCCGCTTTTGCGGGGTAAAATCGGTTTTTGTTAAATATCGAAATACAGGTAAAACTCATAAGGATGAGGCCTCATCCTTACGCCGTCTATCTCTTTTTTGCGTTTATATTCTAACCAAACATCCAGGACGTCCTTAGTAAACACTCCGCCTCTAAGCAGGTATTCGTTATCCTGTTCCAGGGCGTTAAGTGCAGTATACAATGACCCAGGGACTGTAGGTATAGTCTTAAGCTCCTCTTCGCTTAATTCAAACAGGTCCTTATCAGTGGGTTTACCCGGGTCTATTTTGTTGATTATACCGTCTAACCCGGCCATGAGCATGGCACTGAAAGCCAGATAGCCGTTGCATGAAGGGTCAGGCGGCCTGAATTCTATTCTTTTTGATTTGGGGCTGTCTGAATACATCGGTATTCTCACCGCGGCTGACCTGTTACGGGCAGAATATACCAAATTAACCGGCGCTTCATAACCAGGAACCAACCTCTTGTAAGAATTGGTTGTCGGCGCGCAGAATGCCATTAAACTCTTGGCATGCTTAAGCAAACCGCCGATATAATATTTTGCGGTCTGGCTTAACAGCGCGTAACCATTTTTGTCGTAGAACAAGTTTACACCGTTTTTCCAAAGGCTCTGATGGCAATGCATGCCTGAGCCGTTATCGGCAAAAAGCGGCTTAGGCATAAAGGTAGCAATCATATTGTTCTTCCTCGCCATATTCTTAATTATATACTTATAAAGCAGCAGGTTGTCCGCCATCTTTACAAGCTTATCGAATTTCATATCTATTTCGCACTGCCCGGCTGTGGCTACCTCATGATGATGCACCTCAACATTAATCCCTGCCTCTTTCATTTTGAGGATCATCCTGCTTCTCAGGTCCTGTAACGAATCATGCGGAGGAACAGGAAAATATCCCTCTTTAAACCTTATCTTATAGCCCAAATTGGGATTCTCGGTTCTTCCGGTATTCCAATCTCCCTCATCCGAATCTATAAAATAATATCCTGTATTTTCAGTCTGGTCAAAACGCACGTCGTTAAACAAGAAAAATTCGGCTTCCGGGCCAAAATATATAGTGTCTGCTATACCGCTATCTCCGACAAATTTTTCAGCTTTCTTAGCTATAAACCTGGGATCCCTAGAATATGGTTTTCTGGTCAACGGGTCATATATATCGCATATAAGGCTAAGGGTCGGGACTTCACACACCGGGTCCACAACAGCAGTGTTTGGATCGGGTATCAATATCATATCCGATTCCTGGATCTTCTGAAAACCCCTGATAGATGAACCATCAAACCCTATGCCATCCACCCAGATCGACCGGGTAATATCATCCATCTCCTTAAGCTCAGATGCGGGGATTGTAAAATGTTGCCATAATCCTGGCAAGTCATTAAACTTTAAGTCGATCATCTGGATGTTTTTTTCTTTCACCATTTTCATCACGTCTCTGGCTGCTGTTTCATCAAAAGAGCCATTAGTTAACGGGTTGATTGTCTTAACCGGCGTTGCTGCTTTCTTTTTTGGCATTTTAGCCCTCCCTTTCGCATTAAATAAAAAAAGGCGCCCCCTTAAATCAGGAACGCCTGTGTCCTTTTAATTTATTGCCTATTTTAGCACTGCTTTGTGCCTAAATTTTATGCTTATATATACAAGTAAAAATAACCTCCTTCTGGTAACCTGTTTTTTAGTTTTTTAAACACCGAAATAACCCATTTATTATAATGCGCCCTCGCCCGCCTCACCGGTCCTAATCCTTATGGCATTTTCGATATTATAAATAAAGATCTTGCCATCGCCTATTTCTCCGGTTTTTGCATTATCAATAATAACTTTAATTATCGAATCTACCTGCCCATCTTTAACTACAGCTTCTATTTTAACCTTCGGCAGCAATTCAACCCTGTATTTTTCGCCTCTCCATTGCTGCACTATGCCTTTTTGTTTACCGTGCCCTTCTATCTCGCTGATCATCAACCCAGCGCACCCTTCGTTTTGTAGAGCTCGGCGCACAACTTCTAACTTCTCCGGCCTTATAATAACTTCTATCTTTTTCATATATACCTCCTGTAATTGCAATGAATTATTCTTTATCCGATATCCCGAGGAATGAGTATGTCGGTTTTCTCCCTAAGAACTCCGGATACGCAGAGTTGCCGTGTTCACCGATATCAAGCCCTTCGATCTCCTCATATAGACTTACCCTTATCCCGATACTAGCTTTTATAAGCTTCCATGCAATCAGAGATAAAACAAAAGTATAAATACCAACGCTTATTACTCCGGAGAACTGAGACATAAGCAGCTTTGTTCCGCCGCCATAGAATAAACCATTACCGGTATTTATGCCTGCGATTTTATCCTGAGCAAATAATCCAACGCTTAATGTCCCAAAGATGCCGTTGACTAAATGTACGGATAAGGCGCCAACCGGATCATCGATTCTGGCTCTGTCGAAAAATATTACTGCCAATACTACCAGGGCACCGGCGATTAAACCTATGATAATTGAACTTACAATGCTGACGAATGCACAAGGAGCAGTAATCGCAACTAAGCCGGCAAGACAACCGTTGATAGTCATACCTAAATCGGGCTTGCCCAACAATACCCAAGAGAGCACAATCGAACTCATTATCGCTGCAGCAGCGGACATATTGGTTGTAACGACAACATGGCTTATTGCCGCAGGATCTGCAGCCATGGTAGAGCCGGGGTTAAAACCGAACCATCCAAACCATAAAACAAAAGCCCCTAATGTTGCCAACGATAAGTTATGTCCCGGGATAGGGTTAATTTTTCCGTTATTATATTTACCGAAACGCGGCCCTAAAACCAAAACCCCTGCTAATGCCGCCCATCCGCCGACAGAGTGGACTACTGTTGAGCCGGCAAAATCAAACATGCCCTTTAAAGCGAGCCATCCTCCACCCCAAATCCAATGCCCTACAATAGGATATATAAACGTCGCCATGATAAATGTGAACAATATGAATGATTTGTATTTTATCCTTTCTGCAACCGCCCCTGAAACTATAGTTGCTGCTGTGCCGCAAAAGACAAGCTGGAAGAAAAATTTAGCCAAAAGAGGGACCCCTGTCCAGGATATAGCTGAATAGACACCCTTATAAGCCTCTCCGACAGCCGGAGAATTATCCAGCCCGTTCAAAAACAAAAGGCCCTTTAGTCCAACGGCCGGATTTCCGTCTCCGAACATTAAACCCCAGCCTATTAAAAAGAACCCGAGTGAAGAAACAGCAAAAACAACAAAGTTTTTAGACAAAATATTAACACAGTTTTTTACCCTGGCAAAACCTGACTCTACCATTGCAAAACCTAGATTCATGAAAAATACCAGCATGGCTGTTATCAAAACCCATATTGTATCCAAGACAACTTTTGTATCCATATTTTGCCCCTCCTTTTAGAAATCAATATCCAGCTGGAAAGTCACCGTATCCGTGCTGTTATGATTGTTATATATGTCATATCCTATTATTGCGGAAACATTATTACTGAATTTCCAGGCAAAACCGAAATTAAGCGCGCCGTAAGAAGACTGTGTCCCCTGGTAATCAACGCAAAGCCAAAGCTTATCGGATATCTCATGCATAGTGCGTTCCCAGGCAAGCATTATCCCGTCATTATCGCGCTTTCCGTTTTTATCAAGCAGTAGTTTCTTATTACCATTGAAATATCCGGCGGAAAACCTCCCTAAGTCTAAACCGCCTAAGTTAAAGCTTTTAGCGCCCTTAAAATACCAAATATTATAATTTGTCCTGTTAGTCTTCGTCCCTAAATCATATCCTCCGATGGCAAAAGCAGGCATATCCTTAAAATATGCTCCCTCCGGGATGCCAAACTTGAAATGAAAATACCAGGGAGTTGAATCATAGAAAGAGCCGAAACCTTTTTTATAGTCAAACCCTGTCTCAGCCATGACCTTACCGAGCGGCTGCCAAATCCTGCCTAAAGCATTGTCATCTTGTTTATCCGAAAGTAAGCTGAAAGTCAGGCCATAAACCTGTTGGACATAAGTATGCTGGTCATAGTTATCTGCATTGGTCCCTTTGCCGGTAGTCGGAGTATACGTATCAGCGGTTATGTGGATTTTTTTGTAAGGCTGAATATCTGTAGAGGGAGACCAAATATGCGTTGACGGAGTAGCAAAAGCAAAGTTTACGATGCACAGCCCGGATATAAATGAGCTTATCAAGAACTTTGGAATTCTAAATCTTATCATGGTTTTTCTCCTCTCTCATTTAACAGCAAATAAAAAAGCGCCTTAAAAATCCGCTTTTGGACATTAAGACGCCTCTGTCTTTATTTTTGGATATAAAACAAATATTCTACTAAATAATAAAAAAGGCGTTTCTTAAAGAAACGCCTTTGTCTTAACACTTCGATGTGTTTATACCTTTACAAGTAATTAAATCCCGGTTTTGGTAACTTCCTGGAGCAAAAACAATCAACCTTCAAGGTGTTTTCTGCATTTTTCTCTGATTTTACTCATAATCTTGACTACGCTGACATGCGAGATATTCAGGCGTTTACCGATCTCTCTTGTCTTAAGATCTTCCAAACATAGCCATAAAACCTCTTTTTCTCTGTTAGTTAACCCATTGTTAAATATCGTTTCTACAAGCAGCTTACTATTTAATTTCTCGACTTCTTCCTTAAATCGATAATCAGCCAGCAGGGTATTTTCGTAAACCTGGCTACCTTGAGAATCATCGTTAAGAAAAGAATCTATATTAATGGCACAACTCCTGTTTTCCGATCTGCGTAAGTAATTTTTCAGGTGAAAATAACACCCCTGAA
This sequence comes from Candidatus Omnitrophota bacterium, assembly GCA_003598025.1. Classification (NCBI taxonomy): domain Bacteria; kingdom Pseudomonadati; phylum Candidatus Omnitrophota; species Candidatus Omnitrophota bacterium. The sequence continues at coordinate 36,219 of QZKH01000006.1, read as the reverse complement.
GAATATAGCTGTCTGTTTTATCATCTAACTTTCTGGCACGGAAATCCGACCAAAGATGGATAGCTGCCTCCTGATAAAGATCGTCTTGATCCAGGAAAGAATAACGCCAGCTCAATTTATAGGTTATCATTTTTAAGGTTGGGCCTATCCTCTTTAGTAAAACATAAAAATCCATTTTATCCTCTGTATCTACTGGTAATCGGCATTCTCCTGTCCCGGCCAAAAGCTTTTGGGGTAATCTTTATACCCGGAGGAGATTGCCTGCGTTTATATTCGCTCCTGTCAACCATGTTCAAGACCTTACGGACCATGCCTTCTTTAAAGCCAAGCTTAACCATGCCCGGCAGGTTTAAATCCTGCTCTACATAAGCCTTTAATATAGCGTCAAGCACATCGTATGGCGGTAGCGAATCCTCGTCTTTCTGATTTGGCTTAAGCTCTGCGCTCGGTGCTTTAGTAAATATGCGCTCCGGTATAACAAACCCGTGCGAGTTCCTTTTTTCGGCCAATCTGTAAACATATGTCTTTGGTACATCTTTTATCACGGCAAGGCCCCCTGCCATATCCCCGTATAAAGTAGCGTATCCTGTGCTCATTTCGGACTTATTGCCCGTAGTTAAAACAAGCCAACCGAATTTATTTGAAAGCGCCATAAGGATGTTGCCTCTGATACGGGCTTGCAGGTTTTCTTCGGTCACGTCTCTTGTCGAGCCTGCAAATAAAGGCTCTAATACAAGAAGGTACATCTTATAAATCTGCTCAATAGATAAATTGATCATTTTTATGCCCAGGTTCTTTGCAAGCTGCGATGCATCTTCTTCGGATTCTTTTGACGAATACCTTGTAGACATAAACACGCAAAACACATTTTGGCTTCCTAATGCATCTGCGGCGATTGTAGCAACAAGGGCTGAATCAATTCCTCCGCTTAAGCCAATTACTACACTCTTAAAGCCATTTTTCCAGACATAATCCCTTAAGCCCAATACAAGGGCTTCGTAAATCTCATCTTCGATGTTTAATTTTTTATATTCTGGTTTTGGAAGCGGTTTTTTTTGGCTATCATTTGTATTAATCAGAACAGCGCACCTCTTCTTTGCTACCGGAATATCCAGATCAGACAAAAGCAGGTCTTCCCTAAAAGCATGCGTCCTGCATACTACCTTGCCTTGCATATCTACAATCATGCTTTGTCCGTCAAATACTAATTCATCCTGGCCTCCTACCATATTCGTATAGGCGATAAACACCTTGTGTTTTTGCGCCTGCCTGCTTATAAGCGCCTGCCTCTCTTTATTCTTACCGGCATGATAAGGAGAAGAATTTATACTGAGTATTAATTTGGCGCCGCCGGAGCTTTGTTTCTTTATGGGCCCGTCTTCCATCCAGAGGTCCTCGCATATATTTATCCCAAATTTTATATCCTTAAATGAATAAACAGATGCATTATTGCCCTGTTCAAAATACCTTTTTTCATCAAAGACCCCGTAATTAGGAAGTAATATCTTATGGTATTTTGCAATTATCTTGGAACCGTAAATAACCGCAGCGGAATTAAATATTTTATTATCGATCCTATCTACAAAACCCGCTATCACAACTATATCTTTATCAATATTATTGCTTAATCTCTCTATGCTCTTAAGGTTATCTTTAATAAAACCTGGCTTAAGCAATAAATCTTCCGGAGGGTATCCGCAGAGCGCCAGTTCAGGAAAACAAATGATATCCACTCCAAAACTTAGAGCCCTTTGCGTATATTGCAATATTTTTCTTGAGTTTGCCTCCAGGTCGCCAACAGTGCTGTTAATCTGGGCCAAAGCGATACGTAATCTCTGATTCTTCATTTCCATCTGCCTCGTTTTACGGAATTTTGCAAAAAAAATGCGTCTTTTATCACTAATTGATAAAAGACGCCCTAGTCTTTAAAATAAAAAAGCCTTCCGCTTTTTTGCAGAAGACTTCAATGTCTTAATACTACCCTGTATTTATTACAAATATAACACAAAAAAATGGTTTGTCAAGGGATTAGTTCAATATTCATATGCGTAGTGCGTATAGAGTATTGCGTATTGAGTAAAGCGCTATTGTGTCCTTGTGGCTAGTTACTCCCCATATCTATGAACCATGAACTATGAACTAATTTATTCTACCTACTATTTTTTCTATTATCCTTCAACTCACTGGCCATTATTATTGCTTCGGCTACTTCTCTCATAGTTTTACGTTTATCCATGCTTTGCTTTTGTATAAGCCGATAGGCCTCTGAAGGAAGGATATTGGCCTCCTGAGAAAGTAAATCTTTTGCCCTTTCTATAAGTTTTCTTGTAGTGAGGGCTTCTTCTGCGGTCCTGGCTCTTAAGTCTAGTTCGGCGTTCTCAATTGCCACTGCTGCCTGGCTTGCCAAAGTGATCAACAGGTCTATTTCATGCTTAGTGAACTTGTGTTTTTTTGAGGTGTAACAGTTAAGTACGCCTATTACCCTGCCCTTGACCGCTAAGGGCACGCTTGCCAACGAACATAGGCCTTCTTTCTTGGCTATGTCCCTGTTTAAATACCTGGGGTCTGTCTTGACATCAAGGATGTGTATAGGCTTATTATATTTTGCAACCTCGCCTGCTATGCCAGTGCCTAATTTTATGTTTGGCTTTTTATTATATTCATCGGATATCGATTGCGTTGCTCTGACTACCAGCTCATTCTTATCCGGGTCTAACAGCATAAGAGAACAGATTTTGGAGTTCATGATCTCTGCGGTTACATTAACGACTAAACGCAGCAACTCATCCAGATACATCCCCTGAGTAATTAAGCTTGCTACTTTTGAAAGGGCCTGTATATGCTTTAAGTAAACTTCGTAGTTTTCCTTATTTTTCATTATAAGTTATCTATTATGTTACATGGGATTACGTGAGGTTAATTAAGTTTACCGGGGGTTGCAAAAGCAACATCATGTAACGTCATTCAACATCACTAACCTCATGTAACTTTCTTAAAGGATTGGCAAATATTTATCTACTTCATACTGCGTAACCTGGGCTTTATATTCATCCCATTCTACTTTTTTGTTTCTGATAAAATACTCGAATACTTTTTCCCCTAAGCATTCTTTAACCAATTTGCTTTTCTCAGCAATCTTTGTTGCCTCCAGGAGGTCGTCCGGCAAAGATTTAATACCTGCGGCTTCCCTCTCTCCTTCGCTCATATGGTATATATTGTCATTGGCGGGTTCGCTCAATTTGTACTTTTTTTCGATACCTTCTAATCCCGCTGCCAGCATGACTGCAAAAGCCAAATAAGGATTGCATGAAGGGTCCGGGGAGCGGAATTCTATACGGGTAGCTTTTTCTTTTCCCGGTTTATACATCGGTACCCTGATTAAAGCTGACCTGTTCATTTGAGCCCAGCAAATATATACCGGAGCTTCATACCCGGGTACAAGCCTCTTAAAAGAATTTACCCACTGGTTTGTTATAGCCGTAATCTCCGGTGCATGCTTTAGTAATCCTGCAGTGTAAGATTTACCTATCTCAGATAGATGGTATTTATCCTTTGGATCAAAGAATGCGTTCCTCTCTCCTTTAAAAAGCGACTGATGTACATGCATGCCTGAGCCATTAATCCCGAATATCGGCTTGGGCATAAATGTCGCATATACTCCGTGTTTACGTGCTACTTCTTTAACTACAAGCCGATAAGTCATAACATTATCTGCCATCTTCAATGCCTCAGAATAACGTAAGTCAATCTCATGCTGGCTTGCTGCAACTTCGTGATGGCTATATTCGACCGTAATGCCTAATTCCTGCATAGTCAATATAGTATCCCTTCTTAAATCCTGCGCTACGTCCAAAGGAACCAGGTCAAAATAACCGCCCTTATCTAAAGGCTGGGGTGACTGGGAACTGGTAAAATAGAAATATTCTAATTCCGGTCCGACATTAAAAGTGTACCCCTTTTCTTTCGCTTTAGCTAAAATCCTCTTTAAAACATAACGCGGATCACCCGCAAATGGCCTGCCGCTTGGTTCATATATATCACAAAACATGCGCGCAACACTATGGGTATCACCAGAACGCCAGGGAAGGATCGCAAAAGTATCCGGGTCAGGCCTGGCTATCATGTCTGACTCTTCAATACGCGCAAACCCTTCTATGGAAGAACCGTCAAAACCCATGCCTTCTTCCAGCGCACCCTCCAGTTCATTTGGAGAGATAGCGAAACCTTTTAATATTCCTAAAACATCGGTAAACCATAAACGTATGAATTTTACCTTATGCTCTTTGACCAACTTCATAATATCTGCTTTTGTTTTTTTAGCCATATCTCCTCCGTTTTGCAAGCCCGTTCACTGTGAACAGCGCACAGCGAACAATACCTATTTTTGCTTTTTAATGAATTTCTCTATCCTGTTTAACGCTTCCTTGAGTTTATCATAACCTGCAGCATAAGAAATCCTTATGTAATCATTATAGTCTTTGCCAAAGGCTACTCCCGGGACAACTGCTACCTTCTGGTCCTTGAGCAGCTTCTCGGCAAACTCAAGCGAACCCATGCCGGTATTTTTTATCGAAGCAAAAATATAAAAAGCGCCCTGCGGCTGGGAACATGTAATCCCAAGCCTGTTTAAGCCCTCTACCATAAGGTTCCTGCGCCTCTTATATTCCCGCTTCATCTCCTCAACAGACTTTCTGCCTGTCTGTAAAGCCTCGCAGGCAGCCATCTGGCTGGCAATAGGAACACACATAATAGTATACTGGTGTATTTTAGTCATTGCAGCAATTATTTCTTTTGGGCCGCAGGCAAAACCCACGCGCCATCCGGTCATAGCATAGCTCTTTGAAAAACCGTCTAAATACAGGGTATTATCTTTTGCCCCGGGCAATGTAGCAAAAGGTGTGTGTTCAAAATCATAAGTGAGGTCACAATATATTTCATCTGATATGCAGAGAATATTGTGCTTACACAAGACCTTGCTAAGTCGCTCAAGCTCTTTCTTATTATAAGAGACCCCTGTCGGGTTAGTAGGATAATTAAATATCATCGCCTTTACTTTTTTATCTATATTTCTTTCAAGTAAAGAAGGGGTGATTTTAAAATCTGTCTTTGAGGTATCCATAATCACAGGCACCCCTCCGCAAAATTTAACCAAAGGAGCATAAGAGACATAGCTCGGAGTAGGGATTAATATCTTATCATTGGGATTTATTAAAGCTCGCAGTGCCAAATCCATAGCCTCACTTACACCCACCGTAATCAGGATCTGGTCATCAGCAGAGTATTTAAGTCCGTGTTTATTATTCAAAAAACGCGCAATTTCAAGCCTGAGCCTGTAGAGACCTTTATTTGAAGTATAAGAAGTATACCCCTGCTCAAGAGAATAAATGCCGGCCTCTCTTATCTGCCAGGGGGTAACAAAATCCGGCTCACCCACACCCAGGGAGATAACATCTTTCATACCAAGCACGAGGTCGAAAAAAGCCCGTATCCCGGAAGGCGGCATCTCTTCTACTTTTTTAGATATCCAATCTCTCTTCATGTCTATGCTCTATATTCTACACCCTAAACCCTGTACTTAATGGGGTTTTGGGATTTGAGATTTCAATAAGAAATAGCTATCCTTTTATTCTCATCCCTGTGTTTTAATATAACTCCGTCTTCTTTATATTTCTTAAGAAGGAAATGGGTGGCTGTACCCCTGACATTCTCTAGAGGAGAAAGTTTTTCCGCCACAAACCTGGCCACTGTCTGTAAATCCCTTCCTTCTACTATTAGTAATAAATCATAAGTGCCTGACACCAGATAACAGCTTGAAACCTCAGGAAAGGAATAAATCCTCTCTGCGATCCTGTCAAAACCAAGATCCTTCTGAGGAGTTATATTGACCTCTATAAGTGCGCGCACGCCTTGAGAATTAGCTTCCCTGACTAACTCTTTATTTATCACTGTCTTGTATTTCAATATAACCCCTTCTTTCTCGTATTTCTTAATCGCCTGCTTTATCTTGGCAGGATTTTTTTTAAGCATTTTACCGATATCCTCAGGGCTTATGCGGGCATCATTCTCCAGTATTTCCAGTATCTCATCCATAATTTCCTCCATTTAGCTGACTTTGCAAATCTTTGCTTTTTCTCTCTTGTGCTGCGACCTGTTTATCATATCTTTAACTTTTTTCACTTTGTCTTTAGCAGCTACCTGCTTGAGCCCTCTTTCAAGCCTTGACAGGATATCATCCAGCTCGGCATAGGTAATCCCCATCTCCCCTTCGTCCGTCTGGCCAACCCATAAACCTGCGCTAGGCGGCTTAGTTATAATATGGCCGGGTATCTCCAATTCTCTGGCTAAAGACCTAACCTGGGTTTTTGTCAAATCCCCTATCGGCAAAAGGTCAACTCCGCCATCACCGTATTTTGTAAAATAACCTACCATTAACTCCGATTTATTCCCCGTGCCGCAAACCAGATAATCAAGTTTGTTGGCAAAATAATATAAAACCAGCATACGTAGGCGGGGGCGTAAATTTACTGCCGCAAGCCCTTTTGACGGTGGAAGGACCCTGCGTAAGCCATCATACGTGCTTGTCAGGTCAATAATTTTAGTTTGTATGTTTAATTTTTTAGCAGAAATTTTGGCGTCCTTTAAATCAGAAGGATGGCTATGGCAAGGCATCATCAATCCTAAAACATTATTTTTGCCTACTGCAGCCTTAGCTAAAGCAGACACAACGCAGGAATCTATGCCTCCGCTTAATCCCAAAACAATACCCTTAGCTCCGGAAGATTTTACTTCCTTTGCTAACCACCTTATAATTTTGCTTTTCATCGTATATTTATAGGCTTCTGAAGGCCAGTTTTGTATTTTAACAGGGGGAAAATTTGATAAATCCCTTTGAGAAATTTAATAATTTTATAATATCATATTTTTTAGGAGGGTCAAGGGGTATTAGATAGTAGGTAAAATAGGTTAGTTCATAGTTCATGGTTCATAGAATATGGGGAGTAGCTAGTCACAAAGACATCCTTCGGCTCCGCTCAGGACTCCCTACGGTCGCAAAGACACCATACGCACTACTCTATACGCAATACTTCTATAAATTACTTAAGCTCTTCAGTATGATGCTTTACTACCCTGGCTTCGACCATATATATAACATCCTCAGCAATATTGGTTGCATGGTCGCAAATCCGCTCAAGGTGCCGCGCAACTAATAATAGGGGAACAGCCCTGTCTACACTCTTTACATCCTTAGACATATAATCCTTTATTAACTCTTCCTGGATGGCATTGCGTAATTTATCAGCTTCTGAATCAGCAAGAACTACTTTTTTAGCTAAAGCAACGTCTCTCTCGACGAATGCTCTTATTGCGCCCCCTACCATCTCCTGGGCAACCTGGGAAAGTTTCGGGATATCAATAAGCGGTTTTAATAACGGCTTGTTTGATATTTCTATAACCCGCTCTGAAATGTCTACAGACAGGTCTGCAATCCGCTCCAATTCAGAGTTAATTTTTAATGCGGTTGTAATAAACCTTAAATCTCCTGCCATAGGCTGGTGCCTGGCAATCAGATCAATGCACTTTTCATCATTGGCTAACTCCATTTTATCAATTTTCTCGTCTGAATTTATGACCAATGCCGCCATCTCTTTATCTCTGTTTTTTAATGCTTCTACTGATTTGTAAATCGCCTCCTGGGAGGCCACCGCCATTTTCAGTATATCCTTATTTAACTGCCTCATCTCTTCATCAAAATAGCGCTCCATCGAACTACCTCCTGTTGTTACCCGACTCTATATCGCTTATTAACTTCAGTACCTTATCTTTTATCTGATCTCTTGTTTTCCGGAAAAAATTTATATCTTTTCCTTTAGGATCCTCTATATCCCACTCAATATATTTATCCGATGGATAAAACGGGCAAACATCTTTACATCCAAGAGTTACAACATAATCAAATTTTGCCGTTGGAAGCTCGTTAAAACCTTTTGGCACGGCTAAAGAAATATCTATTCCGATTTCTTGCATGACTTTTACGGCATATTCATTCACTTTTGCCCCCGGCCTGGACCCGGCACTAAATGCGTTAATTGCCCCTTTACTAAAATGCTTCATAAGCCCCTCGGCAATCTGGCTCCTGCAGGAATTCTCAATGCATAAGAATAATATGTTCTTGGCTGTATTATCCATACTTACCAACTATATAATCTTCGGTTCTTTTGTCACGCGGAGCTCTGAATATATCATTAGTCCTGCCAAACTCAATTAATTCTCCCAATAACATAAAACCGGTATCATCAGAGACACGCGCTGCCTGTTGCATATTATGCGTTACAATGACTATTGTATAATATTTTTTCAGTTCGCGCATCAATTCTTCTATGCGCCCTGTAGCCTGCGGGTCCAGCGCAGAACAAGGTTCATCCATCAATAAGACTTGTGGCTTTGTTGATAGTAATCTTGCGATACACAGGCGCTGTTTCTGCTCCAAAGAAAGCGCCAAGGCAGATTTCTGCAATCTATTTTTGACCTCTTCCCAAAGGAACACTGACTTTAAATTGCTCTCAACGAGGCTATCTAACTGGCTTCTGCTTAATTGCTGGCCATGGATTCTGGACCCAAAAACTATGTTCTCGTAAATAGAAAGAGGAAATGGATTAGGACGCTGGAATACCATACCTACTTCTTTGCGCAGGTTAACTAAATCTACTTTCTCGCTAAGGATATCGGTATCATCGATCTTCACCTGGCCTTTAACAGAAACTCCGTCTATAAGGTCATTCATACGGTTAAAAACCCTCAACAACGTAGACTTCCCGCAACCCGAAGGCCCTATAATGGCCGTTATCATTTTCTCTTCAAAAGCGGTATTGACGTCTTTTAAGGCGTGGAATTTGTCATACCATAAGTTCAAATTAATTGTAGTTATTTTTTTCATTTTTAACCCTGCTAACCAAATTTACCCATTATATACTCTTCAGTACGCTTATCAGAAGGCCCGGTAAAGATCTTTTCAGTCGTGTCCAATTCTATAAGTTCTCCCGAAAGAAAGAATCCAGTCTTATCCCCAACCCTGGCAGCTTGTTTAACGTTGTTAGTAACCAATACTATTGAGTATTTTTTCTTTAATTCCAACATTGCTTCTTCTACTTTTGCCGTTGAGACCGGGTCAAGCCCGGAACACGGCTCGTCAAACAGGATTACCTTCGGCCGCACAGCCAGTGTACGCGCTATGCATAGACGTTGCTGCTGACCTCCTGACAACTTAAAAGCCGACTCATTAAGCCTGTCTTTAACTTCATCCCAGATATATGCGCTTTCTAAAGAACTCTCCACAATCTCCATCGTCTCTTGCCGGCTAAAGCCTCCCTGCATCTTTATGCCATAAGCAACATTGTCAAATATAGACATAGGTAAAGGTAACGGCAATGCAAAAACCATTCCCACCTGCCTGCGTAATAATTCAGCGTCAATATTCATGATATTCCTGTTATCCAGCAATACTCTTCCGAACATCCTGAATCCGGGTTGAAGCTCGTTTAAACGGTTAAGCATCCTTAAGAAAGTTGTCTTGCCGCTGTTGGACGGACCTATGATACTGAGTATTTCGTTTTCTTGTATATCAAGGCTCACCTCTCTTAAGGCAGTAACCTGGCCAAACCATACATTGAGATCTTTTATGCTGAATTTAACCATTCGTAAAACCTCTGTGATAAATGCGCCTGTTTACCATTTTTTCTTTTTCCTAAAATGGTACCTTATAACTATCGCTATCAGATTCATGAATAAAACTAATGACAACAAAACCAGAGCAGTCCCATATCTTATCTTCTCGTCCACATTGGGAACCTGCGTTGAAATCACATAAAGATGATAAGGCAGAGCCATGGCCTGGTCAAAAATGGACTTTGGCAGCCTGGGCAGATAGAAAGCGGCTACTGTAAAAAGTATGGGAGCGGTTTCTCCTGCTGCCCTGCCCAATCCTAAAATTGTCCCGGTCAGAATACCGGGGATGGCATTAGGTAAAACTACATACCTTATCGTCTGCCATTTGCTTGCCCCAAGCGACCAGCTTGCCTCCCTGAAAGAATATGGAACACTCTCTAAAGCCTCACGGGAAGAAGTAATAATTATCGGTAAAATCATAATCCCCAAGGTAAGCGAACCTGATAAAATGGAAGCCCCGAATTTGAGGAAGATGACAAATAAAGCAAGTCCGAACAACCCGTAAACTACCGAAGGTACGCCTGCCAGATTAACTATAGCCAGTTTGATTATGCGCGTAAGCAAATTGTCTTTGGCATATTCGCTCAAATATATCGCAGAAAGCAGGCCTATAGGCAAAGCAAATAGAATGGCCCCGGAGACAAGGTAGAAAGTCCCGATTATAGCAGGGAAAATGCCTCCTGCGCGCATTCCCTGCCTAGGCATTTCCGTAAGGAACTCCCAGCTAATAGCCGGTATACCTTTCTTTATAATTGCAAAAACTATCAGGCCTACGGGCAGGACTATCAAAAACGTAGCCAGGAGCATAAAGAAAAAAGCGATATTTTGTGACCTCTTCGGATTATGTTTCATCTTTTTTTATGTAAAAACAGGTCCGCTGTTACATTTATTAAAAAACTGATAATAAACAGCACAATACCAATAGCAAAAAGTGCGAAATAATGTTCGCTGCCTACAACAGTTTCACCCATTTCTGCAGCAATAGTCGCAGTAAGTGTCCTTACTGGCTGGAATAAACTTGTCGGGATAACGGCGGCATTACCGGTTATCATCATTACTGCCATTGTTTCACCGATAACCCTGCCTATCCCCAGCATCACTGCTGCCAGAATTCCGGAAGAAGCAGCGGGCAACATTACGCGATAGATAGCCTGCCAATGGGTAGCACCTAATGCTAAAGCGCCTTCCTTATATGTTTTAGGTACAGAATATAAGGCATCTTCAGCGATAGAAACAATTGTCGGCATAGCCATAAAAGCAAGCATTATTGATCCTGAAAAAGCAGTAAGTCCGGTAGGTAAGTGAAATATATTTTTTATCCACGGCACCAAAGTTACCATACCGACAAAACCCAGGACTACGCTTGGTATGGCTGATAAAAGCTCAACTGTCGCTTTAAGCAGCTCTTTTATCCTGGATGGAGCAACCTCTGCAATAAACACAGCACAAGCAACACCTATAGGCACAGAAATAACAACCGCTCCAAAGGTAACAAGCAGAGAGCCGATAATCAATGGTAATATGCCCAGCTGCGCAGGCTCAGAAATGGGATACCATTTCCTGCCAAGAATAAAATCAACAAAACCTGCCGTCTTGAATACCGATAATCCTTCCTTTAACAAAAAAAGTAAAATGAGTATTACGAAAAATATGGATGCTAATCCGCATACAATTATCAGTTTCTCAATAATGGATTCCTTGAATTTGCGCATAAAATAATTATCGTTTGATAGGCACAAAATCCGTATCTATAACTATCTCCTGCCCTTTTGAAGAGAGTATAAAATCTATAAAACTTTTTACAATTCCTTGGGGTAAGCCCTTAGTATAAAAAAACAGCGGCCTTGATATTGGGTATTTGCCGTCAATAACATTATCTATTGTAGGTGTAATATAGGCAGAGCGCGCATCCTTTGCTACAGCTATTGCTTTTTGGGCTTTGCTTATATAGCCCATACCGTAATAACCGATCGCCGCAGGATTTGATGCAATTTCATCAGCAATAGCCTGTGAAGAAGAAAGCAGCAAAGCCGAAGGCGCAAATTCCTTTTTCGACGCCGTATCATTATTTCTTAAGACGTGTTCTTTAAAATATACATGCGTCCCGGAATTTACTTCTCTGGATAAGATCACGATTTTCTGATCGGGCCCGTTTAACTCTTTCCAATTCTTTATCCTGCCGGTAAAGATATCAGCTAATTGGTTTATGGTAAGTTTATCAACCGGGTTCTTCGGATTTACTACCACAGCTAAACCGTCAAGGGCAACTTTCATCTCATGGGGCTCTATGCCTCTTTGCTTAGCCATATCAATCTCTTTAGTCTTAATCTCCCGCGAACTCATGGCGATATCGCAAGTACCGCTTATCAGGCTTGCAATCCCGGTACCTGAACCTCCCCCGGTAACAGCAATAAAGTCATCATGGTTTATATTCATATACTCTTCAGCCCAGGACTGAACCAGGTTTACCATGGTGTCAGAACCCTTGATTTGCATTGAATCAGTAGAAGCGGCAAAAAGCGGATTTAACCAAATGCATACAGAAACAACCAGCATAAATATATTTTTCTTCATAATAAAACCCTCCGTATTCTTAGTATATTTTCATTAAAAAGATAGTTTAACCTTGGTTCCCAAAACATTGGCATCTGTCCAGTGGGTAGCACCCTTGCTGCTTTGGAGCAAATAGTAGATTTCACCTTTAAGGTCCTTGAATAATTTAAAAGCAAGCCCCGAGTAAAATCTATTCCTGCTTAAACCGTTATCATCCAGGTCAATAAATACTTCATCACTAATATAGGGTTTAAATTCAAAGCGGCTGAATTTAAAAGGCAGCCTTACCGTAAGCTTATTCCTGTATTGCCAAAGGTCAGCCTTGTAATCAAAGTGCCTGTATTGAAAACGGTTACGGTCATCTATCTGGCATCCCAAAAAACTTGTTTTCAATACCGCGTTAATATGCGGCCGGTTCTCTTCCTTGAATTTGCCGCTTTTCTTTTCATACACCTGACGGTAATTGACACCTATATCAAGGTTCTTATTTATGCTTTTTACAAAACCAAGGTCATAATGGTGATAATACAATTCACTTGCGCTACCGCCAAAACGCACCTCTTCTTCTAATCCAACTTTTAAGCTGTTATTTATTTCCTTTTCCTGCGTTTCGGTATGCCAGACCTGAAAATCACCGTCGTCATAACTGTAAGCTGAACTTATTGCCATAAGAAATAAACCAGCAGCTGCAACTAAAAATCTCTTCATCCTGCCTCCTTTTTTAATATGTTGATAGGATACAGGATAAATATAACGTATACATATGAATTTCATTTATAGAATATGTAAAAACTGTGTAAAATTTGAGGAAGGTTAAACGGGCTATTCGCTCAAACAAGGAATGGTAAACCAAAATTTTGAGCCTATGCCTTCAATACTATCTACGCCGACAGTCCCAAGGTGTAATTCAATTATATGCTTTACTATAGAAAGGCCTAATCCTGTGCCTCCTAATTCCCTGGAGCGCGCCTTATCAACCCTATAGAAACGCTCAAATATGCGTCCGGCTTCTTTCTCAGGGATACCACAACCTGAATCTTCTATAGTAACTTTTATCAAGCCACTGATTGTTTCAGAGTATATTTTTATGCTTGTGTTATCTTTATTGAACTTAAACGCATTGTCTAAGAGATTATTAAAGACTTGATACATCATGTTTTTATCGGCTGCAACCGATATATCTGAAGGCAGGTTATTTACTATCTTTATATTCCTTCTTAAAGCCTGGCCTTTGAATCCTGACAATACTTCTTGCGTTAGATTGTATAAATTAACAGCGGTTTTATCTAAAGCTGCGCTCCCTGATTCAAGATACGAGAGGTTCAGAAGATCTTCTATTAAAGTATTCAGGCGGTTGGTATGATTACGTATGATATTAAGAAATTCAATACGGTTTTCTTTATCATCCATTGCCCCTTCTAACAGTGTTTCAACATAGCCTTTTATTGAAGTAAGCGGAGTTTTTATTTCATGCGATATATTAGCGATAAAATCACGGCGCATAGCTTCGAGCCTTCTGATTTCAGTTATATCATGGATTACAACCAGGCATCCGCTTATCCGTTCCTCCTCCAAAAGAGGCGAGGCGTTGACATGGAATACCCTTTGTACCGGCCATAACAATGAAATTTCTCTCGAAATAAATTCTTTGTTTCTTAAAACTTCGCTTATAACTTCGGAAATGTCGGTATTACTTATTACTTCAAGGAAGAATTTTCCCTGAGATGCTGCCCTGGTAACATGGAATATTTCTTCTATACTGGGATTAAAAGAGACGATCCTTGATTCTATATCGGTTATAATAACGCCTTCAGCCATGCTGTTTAATATTGCATGTGATTTTGCGACTTCCTTCTCAAGGGCAGAGACTTTCTCCCTGAATAAAGAGACACAAAGGCTAATCGCTTCTGATAAAGACCCAATGCCATCTTTGTAATCAGTTCGAAACTTGTAGTCTTGGCTTCCGCTAGCTATAGCATTTAATTTATCCGTTAATTCCCTGATTCTTCTGTTTTTGGCATTGAATAACAGCATATTTTGCCTATTCTATCTTAAATTTATAGCCATAATTCTTGACAGTAATTATTCTCTTGGCTTCGGATTTCAATTTCCTGCGCAGGGCCATTATGTGCACATCCACGGTCCTGGTCTGGATATCGATTGCATTATCATAGCCCCAAATATTATCTAAAAGATATTCACGGGAGAGCACCCTTCCCCTGGCTTTAATCAAAGCAGCCAGTAATTCAAATTCCTTGGAAGTCAAATCTACCGCCGTATTATTCACCGTAACCGTTATTTTACTCAAATCTACCATCAACTTCCCGATATTAAAGATTTGAGGGGCTCTGTCTTTCTCTTTTACCCGGCGGAGCACTGCCTTAACCCTGGCAATTAGCTCTCTCGGGCTGAAAGGTTTAGTAATATAGTCATCAGCCCCGATCTCTAAGCCCGCCACTTTATCCGCCTCCTGCGTTTTTGCCGTGAGCATGATCACCGGTATAAAGGCAAGCTCATCATCTTTTTTTATAGTTTTGCATACTTCTAGGCCGTCAATCTTCGGTAACATCAAATCCAGTATAATAATATCCGGCTTCTTAGCTGCTACCTGATTCAATGCTTCTTCCCCATCAAAAGCAGAATAAGTGATATAACCTTCTTTCTTAAGGTTATACTCAAGCATCTTAACTATATCTTTCTCGTCATCAACTATTAAAACTCTTTCCTTCATCCCCTCTTAAAGCCCTTCCATAACAGCCTGAGCCACGTTATTAAGATGGTCTCCTATTTTCTCGAGGTTGCTAATTGTATCAAGGAATACAACTCCTGATAATACATTACACTGCCCTCTCTCAAGCCTTTTGACATGATTAGACTTAAGGCCGTCTCTTAAAGAATTGATCTTGCACTCCTGTTCTAAAACCCGCCTTGCCTCGTCTGTGCTATTCGCACTAAGCGCCCTTACAGAGCAATTAATCATCTCGTCAAGGTCAACGTGCATACCCCTCAATTCTTCATTGGCCATACCCGAAAATGACAGGCTTGAATCCATCTTCTGCCGGGCAAGTTGCATAAGGTTTTCGGCATGGTCACCTATTCTCTCAACATCGTTAATAACATGGATAAGCGGAGGTATCTTCTTTGATTCTTCTTCGCTAAGCTCACGCTGCATAAGCTCAACCAGATAATTAGTTATCCCCTCCCTTAAAGCGTCTACCGCTTCTTCTCTTTTTGCTACCCTGGCAAGCGATTTCTCATCCGGAGTAAAGAAATTCTTCATAGATGAACTGACCATTTTCTGAGTGAGCTGTAAAGTCCTTACGATTTCTTTTGTGGCTGCCTCAATAGCGATCGGGGGAGTATGCAATAAATGTTTCTCCAGGTATTTCGGTAAATATTCTATCTCCTCCTCTTCTTCACCTTTAATTACATTTGTCAGAAATTTAGCATACAGCGGCACAAAGGGTAAGAAAATAAACGTGTTAATCACATTAAATAACGTGTGCGCATTGGCTATCTGCCTGGGTATTTCTCCGGAAGTGCGCATTACTATCCCGGTAAACAAGCCTAAAAAAGGAAAAAATATTAAAACGCCTATCACATTAAACATAATATGCGCCAGAGCAGCCCTCTTTGCTGAAATATTAGCCCCGATTGAGGCAAGTAAGGCGGTAACGCAGGTGCCTATATTACAACCTAGGATTAAAGGAATGGCAGCCTTAAGGTCAATAAGGTTGGCCATAGCTAAGCCTAAAACCATACCTGTGGTAACTGAACTGCTCTGTAATATTGCAGTCACTGCCGCACCCGCAAGGATACCCAACAAAGGGCTTGCGCTGAATGTAAGAAGAATATGATTAAAAACATCGGAGTTACTTAAAGGTTTTATAACTCCGGTGAGGATATTCAAGCCAAGAAAAAGAATACCAAAACCAAGCAGGAACTCGCCTATATGTTTATGCGACTTCTTTTTTGCCACAAAAAGCATAAACATACCTAAGCCGATTATCGGTAAAGCATACTCTGTAAGCTTAAAAGCGACTAATTGCGCAGTTACTGTGGTACCTATATTTGCCCCGAATATTACTCCTAGCGCCTGCATCAAAGTCATAAGCCCTGCATTGACAAAGCCAACCACCATAACGGTTGTAGCCGATGATGACTGCACAAGGCTTGTTATGCCTGCACCGACTAATACTCCCTTTATGGGACTGCCGGTAAAATTATGGAGTATTCTGCGCATCCTCTCGCCGCTTGCTTTATGCAAACCTTCGCTCATCTGCCAAATACCATAAATAAATAGTCCTAAGCCTCCGACAACTCCAAAAATTATCTCTTTAACCATTTTTTAATTCTCCTCTGCAAACATTAACACATACTCCGCAAATGTACTGTTCAACCACATGCTGCCTGGCGAATTCCTTTAATTTTTCAAAACACTTAATATGATTAAAATCCTTCCGGTCTTTCTTTATTGCCTTGACCGGGCAGGCCCTGATACAAAGCATACAGTTTTGACAACCGTCATCTACAGGCTTATCTTTCTTTAGCGGCATATCAGTAAGTATTGAAACAATCCTAAATTGGCTTCCAAGCCGCTTATTTACTAAGAGATTATTCCTGCCTATCCAGCCTAAGCCTGCCAACTGGCCAAGTTTTTTATGGGAAAGGTGGGCCTTCTGGCTCTGCCAGTCCAATATCTGGGAAGCAGGTACGGGTAGTGCGGTAAATCCTTTCCTTTGTATAAGAATTGCCGCTTTTAACGCCATTTGATCAAGGAAATCATTTACAGTTCGATAATGATGGGAGTAAAGACGGGTAGGCTTATCGCTGATTCCATAGAGTACAGAGCGGGATAAACCCAATCCAAGACAAACAGCTAAATTCAGTTTTTTAAGGGTGTTGGCATCAAACTCAAAAGTATTCTTGATTTTGCTTATATCGGCGACGCCGAACAAGTCCATTCCGGAATCCAGGCAAAAATTCTTAAGCAAGCGATAATTAATCTCTTTATCCATTGATCTTCTTTAAATAAACCATTAATAATGAAATTGCCGCTGGAGTAACGCCCGAAATACGCGAGGCCTGTCCCAGATTCAGCGGCCTGAATCTTGCCAGCTTCTCTTTTATTTCATGAGAGACGCCGCTGATATTTTTATAGTCGATGCTCTCGGGTATCTTAATTCTCTCTAAATTCTTGAATCTCTCTACATCCTTAAGCTGCCTCTGAATAAACCCAGAATATTTTACCTCTGTTTCGACCTGAGGCAAAGCAAAATCAGGGATCTTTAGGCGGATTAATCCGGCCTTAACCAAATCCTTAATATGAACTTGCGGCCTCCTTAATATCTCTTCTAAGCTGATTACCCTGTTTATAGCCGGTATTTTTATTCTGGACAAGCTTGCGATAACCCGGGGAACTGGCTTAATCTTTGTTTTTTTTAACAAATCTATACCGGCGGCTATATGCTTATATTTTTTCTGTACCTGCTCATAATCTTTCTTGGACACAAGCCCTGCTTCATAACCGATCCTGCTTAGCCTGTGGTCAGCGTTATCTTGACGCACGATAAGCCGGTATTCAACACGAGAAGTAAACATCCGGTAAGGTTCAAGCGTACCTTTAGTTGTCAAATCATCGATTAACACCCCGATATAGCTTGAAGAACGGTCAAGTATAACCTGTTCTCTACCCTTTACCCTTAAAGCTGCGTTTATCCCTGCAATCAGACCTTGAGCTGCTGCCTCTTCATAGCCGGTTGTCCCGTTTATCTGGCCTGCCAAATACAGGTTTTTTATCAATTTTGTTTCAAGTGTAGGGAATAGCTGGGTTGGCTCTGCCACAGTGTGCTCTATACCATAGCCAAAACGGACAATCTTTGCTTCCTTAAGCCCGTCTATGGAATGGATCATTTCAAGCTGGACATCCTCCGGCAAGCTGGTCGAGAGACCATTTGGATATATTAACTCCGAACTTAACCCTTCCGGCTCCAGAAATACCTGGTGTTTCTCTTTATCGGAAAACCTGACTATTTTATCCTCGATCGAAGGACAATATCTTACGCCTGTAGATTTTATCTTACCGGTATAAAGCGGTGAACGGGATAATCCGTTCTTAATAATTGCGTGTGTCCCTGTATTGGTATAGGTAATAAAACAGGGTACCTGTTTTTGCCTGATACTCTTTGTGGAGAATGAAAAAGGAACAGGGCAATGATCCGCCTGCTGTATTATAAGAGAGCTAAAATCTATAGTATTTTTATCAAGGCGGGGGCAAGTGCCGGTCTTAAACCTAAGAAGGTTAAAACCTATCTCTTTTAAATTCGAGGCAAGATTAATTGAAGCCGGCTCATCGAGCCTGCCTCCGCTAAAATGCTTTAAGCCTATGTGTATTATCCCATCGAGAAATGTGCCAGGGCAGACAATTACAGCCTTCGAGAAAATCTCTTCATTATTGCTGGTCTTAACTCCTATTACGCTTCCATGCTCTATTATAATCTCAATGGCCTGGGCTTTTATAATGCTAAGCCCGGGCTGTTTTCTAACCGCATTACTCATATAAAGGTTATACATCTTACTATCTATCTGCGCCCTTGATGAATGCACAGCTGCCCCCTTAGATGCGTTAAGCATTCTGAATTGTATGGCACAGCTATCTGCTGCCTTAGCCATCTTTCCGCCCAAAGCATCTATTTCCTTTACAAGCTGTCCCTTGCCTACTCCTCCTATTGCGGGATTACAGCTTAAAAATCCGATCCTATCCGGGTCCATTGTCAAAAGAGCGGTTACGCACTTCATCCTGGCACTTGCAAGGCTTGCTTCTATGCCGGCATGCCCGGCACCTATAACTATAACATCATAATAGTTCATAGTTCAAAGTTGATAGTTCATAGCTATAAGGACGGTGATGTATCTGGGCAGAACCGTCCTTATAGAATTATTGGTGGGATATAACTAAACAATAGGAGATTTTTTTTATTAGCACTTGGAGTATCCGCAAGCCTGGCATTTTACACAGCCTTCTTCATGCCTAAGCGCTCCACCGCAATCAGGGCATACTCCAACTATGTCACCGTGCAGGCTGACCCCTGCCGGGACAGCGTCATCATTATGAGAATGCTTCATGGCGACTGGGGTAGACTCTACCTTTGCAGCTTCAAGCGTATTATTAGCCAGCCGTTTTTCAATCACCCTGGCAATAGCATCAGAGCATGAAAATATCCTCTGCCCTTTCTCCCATGAAGGAGACGGACAGCGTATATTCCTTAACTGTTCGATTATAGATTTAACCTCTATGCCTGAACGGAAACCCAGTGACACCAGCCTGCCTAATGCCTCAAGCTGAGAAGCGGCACAACCGCCAGCCTTGCCCATCTGGGTAAAAAGCTCAAAAGGCTTGCCTTCTTCATCTATATTTATTGTTACATAGAGATTGCCGCAACCTGTGGCGACCTTGGTAGTTGTCCCCAATATAACTTCTGGGCGCGGGCGGGGACCGATTTTACCCGGCTCAACGATTGATTTCTGCTCCTGTTTAGTGCTGCGCTTTATATTCAACACCTGCTCTTCCCTGCTACCATCACGATAAACAGTAATCCCCTTACAGTTAAGCTCATAAGCAAGCAGATAAGCTTTTTCTACATCGGCAATAGTAGCATCATGAGGGAAATTAATAGTCTTGCTTACTGCGTTAGAGGTATAACGCTGAAACGCAGCCTGCATCCTCACATGCCATTCAGCACTTATATCATGAGCAGTCACAAACAATTTTCTTATCTCTTCGGGGATTTCGCTAAAATCCTGGATTGAACCCTTTTCGGCGATCTTCTCCATTAACTCCCTGCTATAGAAACCCCTCTGCTTTGCTATCTCTTCAAACAATGGCTCAACCTCTACGAGCTTATCATTATCCATGACATTACGGTAATAAGAAATAGCAAAAAGCGGCTCTATACCGGAAGAGCACGGCCCTGCTATTATACTGATCGTACCTGTAGGGGCAATAGTAGTAAGGGTGGCATTGCGGATTTTAATAGGATTATTCTTCCTATCAAATATACTGCCTCTAAAGGCAGGAAAAACTCCTTTATATTTAGCAAGTTCCTGGGATTTCTTCGTAGCTTCTTCAAAGATAAACGACATTATCTTTTCTGCCAGTTCTATAGCTTCTTCGCTGTTGTAAGGAATCCCTAAGCGTATAAGAAGGCTCGACCAGCCCATAACGCCCAACCCGATTTTGCGCGTAAGTTTTGTAGCTTTTTCTATCTCCGGGATAGGGAATTTGTTAACATCTATCAGGTTATCCAAGAAATGTACCGCCAACTGTGTTATCTTCTTTAACTTGTCCCAATCAATATCATACCGCGAGCCTGCCCCGATTTTCTTGTAAACTTTGGAGAGGTTTATTGAACCAAGATCACAGCTTTCATAAGGCAGGATTGGCTGTTCGCCGCAAGGGTTAGTGCTCTCTATCCTCCCAAGCTTAGGAGTAGGATTATCCTGATTTATCTTATCAATGAAAATAATACCAGGTTCTCCGTTTTTATGAGCCTGTTTGACTATCAGATCAAAGACTTCTTTTGTATTAAGTCGGGTTACTACCTGTTTTGCATGAGGGTCGATTAAATCATAATCTTGACCCTTCTTAAATTTCTCCATAAAGTCATCGGTAACTGCGACCGATATATTAAAATTATTTATTTCTTTATTATTCTCTTTGCAGGTGATGAATTCCAGGATGTCCGGGTGATCTATTTGTAATATGCCCATATTAGCTCCCCGGCGCGTACCACCCTGTTTTACTGCTTCCGTTGCGGCATCATAAACCTTCATAAAAGATACCGGACCCGAAGCCACACCTCCGGTAGTCTTTACGACAGAATTTTTGGGCCTCAGCCTTGAAAAGGAAAATCCTGTCCCGCCGCCGCTCTTATGTATCATTGCAGTGGCCTTTAATGTTTCAAATATTGAGTCCATGGAATCCGCTATAGGGAGAGTAAAACAGGCGCTCAGCTGGCCTAAATCCTTTCCTGCATTCATAAGGCAGGGAGAATTAGGAAGGAATTCCAGCTCAACCATGGCATTATAAAAATCCTCTTTAAGGCTTGTGATCTCTTTATCGGATTTATTATAAAGTTTTTCAGCATTGGCTATTGCTGAAGCAACACGTTCAAATAGTTGCTGCGGAGTCTCAATGACATTGCCAGTTTCATCTTTTATTAGATACCTGCGCTCAAGAACCTTCAAAGCATTATCCGAAAGTTTCAACGGCATCTCTTCACCCTCCCCGTAGATTGTAGAAAAGTTGTAATGTTAACCCTGGCGCTAATTATAACATTGCGTATTGTTTTGTCAAATACAATATATAGTATCTTAGAAAATAGAGGATACAATTTGTTGTGTATTTTATTTAAGAGCGCGACAAGATTCCCTGACCACCAGCTCGGTCGGCAGAATGATTTTTCTTGGTTTGTCAACGGTTCCTTCTATTAAAGCACTTAACATTTTAACACTGTCCTGAGCCATCTTTATCAACGGCTGCCTCACTGTAGTCAGCGCAACCGGGCCATACAGTCCAGAAGGATTATCATCAAACCCCACTATCGATAAATCCTGCGGAATCTCCTTACCCGATTCTCTTGCTACGGTTATAACTTCCAGCGCCATAGAATCTGAAGCAACAAAAACTGCTGTAGGAGGATCCTGCATATTTATAAGCTTTTCGGAAGCTGACCTGGCCTGTCCGCGGGAATAATCAGTTTTAATAATATATTCTTCTCTGATTTCTATATTATTTTTTACTAAAGCCTGTTTATAACCTTCAAGCCTTTGAGATGCAGCCTGGGTTATCAAATCACCTGTTATATGGGCGATTTTTTTATGCCCTAAACCTGCCAGGTAATTTACCGCATTAAAAGCGCCGCCGGCATTATCTATCGAAATACAACTGACTTTTAAATCCTCTACATTATTATTGATTACTATGCACGGTGTTTTAGTCCCTAATGCTTCTTCGAGCAGCGTGCGGTTGCCGATAATATCCGCAAAAATAATGCCGCCCACTCCTCTTAAATTAACTGTAGATTTATTATCAGTAAGCTTAAGCAAAAGATCAAGCTTTAGCACCTCGCATAATGTTCCTATACCACGGATAAGTTCAAGCACATAAAAAGAATAAAACATCCCCTCGTATCTGGGAATGACCAAAGCCACAACATTATTCTTGCCTGTAGCAAGGCGCTGGGCAAAAACCGATGGCTGAAAATTCAGCTGTTTTACGGCATCAAGTACTCTAATCTTATTCTTTTCTTTTACGGAAGAGAATTTGTTTATTACCCGGGAAACGGTAGTAATCGATACTCCGGCTAGCCGGGCTACGTCATTTATAGAAACAGGACTGGTTTTGGTAGGATTTTTTCTGCGAACCATGAAGTAAAATTTATAAAGACGTTTTTTAAGAACGAACTTGACTTTAAAATTACTTGGCGATATCTCCGACCTTAATAGGCGTACTTTCGTTTTGTATATCACAGGCAGCCACATCATTTCTCAGCTGGATTACCCTGACACTGCCTATCTGATTTCCCTGCCTGTAAATCTTAAATGTATCGCCGGCTCTTAAGCCAGCATCCTGGCCAGCGTCTACAACGACAAAATTATCATCCCTGTTTACAACCAAAACTCTGGCTTCCAGAGATGCAGGCCTTGCAGCAGAAGTTATGCTTACCATTGACTTGCTGTCGGACTGAGGCTTTACTATTATCGGAGACAAATCTATAGCGCTCTTAGAAGAACTTATATCTTTTACGGAAACATCTGTAATCTGGCCTAATTTTTCTTTGAGCCTGCATATCTCATCTACCTTAGACTGCAGAGTAGACTCCATGTTGCCAAACTTTCTTTCCAGATTCTCTTTTTGTGTGGTTACATCCTGTAATTTATTCTCAAGGTCTATCTTCATGCTGTCTAAAGCCTCGAGCCTGCGCCTTAAGGTTACATTCTCCCCTTTAATCGCTTGCAGGCTGTCCTGCATCTGGAACTTGCTTGTCTTTTCCGTAGCCAACTCCACTGATATGTTATCCACTATTTTCTGATTGTAAGCCAATTGCTTCTGCAGCTCATCCTTATCGCGGTTTAAATTCTTGATCTCTAATTCCAGGCTGGTCTTTAATCTCTGTAACTCCTCATTCTTAATCTGGACCGTCCTTAGCTCATTGCGGCTATTTTCTAACTGTAGCTTAATATCTGCGTTTGATTTTATGACGCTTGCCCAATAAGATTCCTCCATTGCTGAGCCTGCCGATATCATCGCAGGAGCTGCAGCCGGGGCTTTAGGCGCCTGCACCTGTTCTTTTAATTTATCAACCAGGGCATCCCTCTCACGGTTAAGCATTTCAAATCTTTTCTGGAGGTCATCCTTTTGCTTTGATATTTTATCCAGGTCCCTGCTCAAGGTGGAGGCCCTATCTTCTAAGCGCCGCGCTTCCTGCACTGTAACATCTATTTTCTTATTCAACGCGGCATTCTCTTTCTGTAACTCATCTCTCTGTTTTTCTACACTGCCTTTTGCTGCATTAATCTGCAGAGAGAAAAACAGCGATACGACTAATAAGCCTATTAGTCCGATGATAATAAATTTTGATTTATCCTCCATCATCCCTCCTTAATAAAGGTTGAAATTTCCTGTGCCGTAAGTTTAGCGCAGCTGAGCAAAAACCCTTTGCAGCAATAAGCTGGCTGAACCCAATGCCACGGCATTTTCCCTGAGCTGAGAATAAACTATCTTGAGGTCCTCGACGGATTCTCTAAAAGCCCATTCTTTTACCGTCAAAGAAACTCTATTCAAAAATCTTTCTCCTGCTTCTTCAAGCCCGCCGCCAACAACTACGATCTGGGGATTCAACAGGTTCACTAAGTAGGCGATCTTTACGCCCAGCCTCTTTGCGGCCTTATCCAACACATCTATCGCTATCGCGTTATTAGCCCTGGCGGCAATAAACACACTTTTTAAATCTACGTTATCAATATTACTTGAAGTGAGTTTGAAAAATTCGTCAGCCGCGTTTTTATCCTTAATCAATAATTTCCTGGCATCATCTACTATACCTAAGTCTGCTTCCCAACGTTTAATAAAACAACTGTTTCCCGGCTCACAATTAAACGCATTGTCCTCTTTATAGTTATAGATGGCCACCTCTCCGGCATAGCCGTTTGCTCCGGTGTATATTTCTCCGCCTATCATTATACCGCAGCCAACGCCAGAGAACATATAAACGACATTCTTGTATCCCCGCTCCAGGTCAAGCCAATGCTCTCCGAAACATGCGGCTGTGGCATCATTTTCAATGAGGACCGGGAGATTAAATTCTCTCTCTATCAGACCTTTAAGCGGCAAATCAACAGAAGCATAGGCATAATGCTGGTCAATCTTCTGCGGCCAATGTATCGAACCATCTTTTTTATTGACCAATCCGGCGATACCTACCCCTATGCCCTTAATATTAGCCGTGTAATTCTTAGAACGCCTGAGTATCTCGCGCACGATTTCAAGCAGGCACTCTGTGATATCTTTTACCGAGGGCTTTGGCCTGACTATCTGCGTCTTGGTTATAATATTGCCTTTTAAGTCTACTAAGAGGCCCACCATATTCATCAGGTTCAGGCCCACTCCAATTGCAAAACCCGCCTGGGGATTTAAATCAAGCAGCACAGGCCTTCTTCCGCCCTCAGATACATCTAATTCTTTTTCGTAAACCAGATTGTTTTTGATAAAGTCGTCAATATAGTTTGAAATAGTGACAACATTTATCCCCATTTCTTTGGATATATCAGGCCTGCTTATGGGCCCGCGCCTTCTTAATATCTCAATGATGTCAATGTTGCGTTTTTCTTTTTCATTTAGTTCGTCTTTTATAAAATCCGGGTGCTTCATTAAGGTCTTTAAACCTTTCTCCGTGGCATAGAGAAAAAAATGATTAAAGATGTTAAGTATTTTATACTACTAAAGATAGAACAAGTCAAGTATTTTTCTGTTTTATGGTCTTTTGGCTAAAATTATCCAAACATATTGCTGCACAAAGGATAATAAACGCCTGAGAAATACTTTTTAAAAGAATTAGTATTTGTTTTAAGGCAGGGATTCAGGATTTCGCTGGCAAGAGGCAGCAATAGTGATTATCGCACATCCACCAAATCAATATTGCGGTCAACTACGCCCTGGGGAGATACAACTACTAAATTTATTTCTTTCGTTCCGTCGCTGGTAAATTTCGTATTAAACGCTTGGTCCTGGGCCGCCGGCTTAGCGCTTCCAGTATGACCGGACCATAGGTATTGCAGGTCAACCTGCATACATCCGCTCTCCGGCATAAAGGCCTCCGAAGCAACCTGCACTTCTTCTTGAGGCTTACCAAGGTAGGGACGAGACTTAAGCGCTATTTTGTTCATATCATATGCGCTGTTTTCCGGTTTTAAAGAAAGGTCCATAAATGTCTTCAGGTTGTATTCCATCGGCCTTGATTCTTGAATTTCGGCTAATCTCAATTTTGCCAGTTGAGCGGTATCATTATAACCTTGCCCGGCAGAACCAATCAATTTATTGTAATAATCTTTTGCCGCGGTGATATCTCCTTCCCATTGCGATAACAGCCCCAGCTGATATAAACTCGATATAACCCAACTGGAAGGTTTATCTATACCTTTAGCAAGCTTTTCAAAATAGACCCTTGCTTGTGCTATATCCCTTAAAACATACGCTTGTATTATTCCAACCTTGTAATCGGCCTCTTGGGCATGCTCGGAATCGGGGAATTGCTTTAAAAGTTCATCATACCTTGCCCCTGCGCCTTTTAATTCTTTTGCCTTCTCAAGATTAAAAGCCCTTAGATATATAAGCTCCTGGTCGAAGACTGATTTAACACCGGTATCTTCGATTTTAGAAAATACTTTTTCGGCATAGAGAGGATCGTTTATCCCTGAATCGTTATATGAAAACATTTTAGCGATATTAATAAACTCCGGGATGAATTTATCTGCCGGAAGTTCCTTTGAAGCCCTCTCGATATAAATGTCATAGGCTGATTTTGATAATTCAACGTTATTCTCGTCATAGAATTGCCTTGATATCTGAAGGAGATCCGCCAGCGAAACATTTGCAGAAATTATTTTATTCAGATATATGCCGTATAGCTTCCTGGCTTTAGCCTTCTCACCATAAGAACCCAGCCAATCTGCAACTGTCTTTATTACAGTGGCATTACCGCCATCCTGCGAATACTTATCCATTGCGCCAATGAGGTCTTCAAGGGCTTTCTCACTAAAAGCATCCTGCTGGCCTTTATGAAAAACCCATAAAAGCAGCCTGGAATCAACGCCAACTTCATCTTTGGCAGTGGTGGAATCGGCGGCTTTCTGAGCATAGCTGGTCAATTCATCCCTGTAATCATTTCCGTTAGCAAAATATTCATCCCAATTCTGGTTCTCTTCCAAATACTTCAGCTGATAAAATCTTGTGTAGGCGATATAATAGTTTATAAAAGGCTCTAATGTTTTCTTCTTTTTCGACAACGATTTCAAATATTCTACGAATTCGCTGAATTTATAATCATTAAGATATAAATCCCTGATTTCTGCAAAAGCCTTGTTTAGATCAGCATCATTCTTAGAAGATATGATCTGCTTGCCAAGCTTATCAGCTTTAGATTTATCAAAAGCAAAAGCCTCTGTACCATATAAAGTTATAAATAAAAAGATTAAAACTAATGCAGCAGAAAATATAAACTTGCTGGATCCAAAATTATAACCTTCTAAAAGCCTGGCCTTTTTCATTTTGCACTCCCCTTCTTCTGCGTAGGATGTTTCCAGAATTCTCTTATAACATAATAAGCTTTGCGCGGTATCCTTTTATCCAGACCGAATTCCTTCTCATCCTTGGATAAAGCGACTATGCCAAACCATTCTTCATTCATATTCTTATTGCCCTTTGCTTTTATGTCAAAATAGTAGCTGCCATTTGACCAGTTAGACTCTGTGTCATGGACAAACCAGGAATCAGGATTATTCTGGTCGTGCTTCCACCACTCATCTGTCCATTCAAACATTGTCCCGCCTATACAATTTCCCATACCCTCTTTATTGCCGGCTAAATTCTGGTATATTTGCCGCCACTGGGATTCCAGGAAAAACGCCTGCATATTCTGGTCTTCTTTATTCTGGTATGCATCATAACAATCAGCGCCAAATTCGGAAAGGAGTATAGGCTTATCAAAGGTAGCCTTAAGCGAGCCAAACAGGTTGCCGAATGTTTTGCCTCTGTAAATAATACAAGCAACCAAATCTATATCCGTGCATACTTGAGAGGCAACATCTAAACCGATTAATTCCCCGTTCCCAAGAGCGACTGGATGATCAGGGTCTATCTTATGTATTTCTTTTGCTAACTCGTTCACGTATGAATAATAAATATGGGCACGCATCTGCTTTTGTTTCTGGGGGTCCTTCTCTTTATCTATCTCTTCAGTGGACCACGCATTGATCTGCCCAAGGCATGAATAATTATTTTCATTGCCTAATATCCAAAGCAATACTCCCGGTTCATCTTTATAGGCATTCACCAGGTTTAAGACTTCTTCTTTTATTTTATCCTGAAAAAATTTATCTCCGTAAAACGGACAGGGATATTCCCAAAAACCGAGCCAATGTCCCAGTATCGTCCTGATACCAAACTTATCATATAAATCCCTTATGACCCTTTTAACGCTTTCCGCATTCTCACCAGGCTGATATATCCTTATCGTGTTAATCCCCATTTCTTTCATAAGCTTGCCGTCAACAAGCCAAGGCTTGTTGGGATCAGACCACCAGTCGTAAGAATGGTCCTGCCCAATAGGCGCAGGGCTGTAACAAACACCTTTGACAATATAGGGTTTGCCGCCGGCCATAAGCTTATATTGGCTGTTCTTCAGCTTTTTAATATAAACTTTTGGCCTGGGCTTAGAAGACATCCCGAGTATCAAGAGCCCTATCAATAAACAAGCCGCAAGTGAAAATATCTTGCGGCTTGTATTGTTTCTTGTTTTTAATTCGGGGCTTCTTCCATGCTGTTTATTCAAACTTGACTTCATCAAGATAGAAAGTTGCTCCTTCGGGATTAACATCGATGTTTGTTGCCCATGCAAAACCACCGATAATATAAGACATATCTTTGCCTTTTAAATCGATGGTGTATTGAGTCCAATCTTTGTTGAGGATAACCGGCCCGATAACTGCTGCGTCTGAATCGGAAAACTCACCCATTATACCACCAACTTTGAATTCTTCAATACGCTCGCCGCCTTTTGAGCCTTTTGCCCAGAAGGTAAGCTTGTTTGCCTTAGACAGATCAAAACCGGCATCAACATTACCCCAGTTATTCGGAGGATTCTGCCAGTAAATACCTGCCCAACGTGCACCCTGTGTTGCCTGTCCGCTATAGGCAATCTTAACACAAGTATCGCCTAAATACGGGTCTTCTTTTGAACCGACATCTAATTTCAAATCACCATAATCGCCCATCCAGCCTGAAGGGATAAAATGGTTGCCCATTGAAGACCTATCAGCATAAATATAAAAAGGCATCGCCTCCTGCTTACGGCCTTCCGGCTTCATAGATGGATCAGCTACAAATTTCACATTATCAAGATAGAAAGTTGCTCCTTCGGGATTAAGATCAGATGTAGTTGTCCAACCAAAACCGCCGTTTATATAGGAGAGGTCCTTGCCTGATAGGTTTATTGTGTATTCTTTCCAGGTATCAGTTAATTCAACTGGCCCGAATTCAATATTTGCACTGTCAGCATAGGTACCTTTTATGCCGCCAACCATGAATTTCTGTATCACCTCGCCACCCTTAGCGCCTCTTGCCCAAAAGGTAAGCTTGGTCATACCAGTAAGGTCAAAACCACCCTTCTTGTTTCCCCAGTTATTCGCAGGATTCTGCCAATATACCCCTGCCCAACCCTGTCCCTGTGATTTTTTACCGGAATAAGAAAATTGGATACAAGTCGGCCCGGAATGAGGGTTATCAGCTGACTGGTCGTTAAGTTTGATATCTCCGTAGTCACCCATCCAGCCTGAAGGGATATAATGGTTATCCTTGGCGTTCTTATCCGTGTAAACCACAAACTCTTTGCCTTGATTTGCTTCCTGGGCATTGGCCAACAAAGGCAATATCATAAAAACTGCGGCCAAGCCGATTATCAATATTTTTTTCATCTATGACACCTCCTGTTTACATTAATAGAGTATACACTCTTTAGAATCATTTTTCAAATATCAATTACTGAACTCGCTGCCTTTGCTGCCTCCTTTCTAACCCCCCCAATAAATTCTCAGATAACAATTTCCAATCCCAGAACCGGCTTAATATATAAAATGAAGCTCCTTAGGCTTTAGCCTGAAGTTTCTTGGAGCGAAATACTGAGCGTACACACTCCATCCGCACCTTTAAAGGTGCGGTTTTGTGGCCGCGAACGTACAAAAACTTATTTCCAAAGCTTCTTATACATGAAATAAGCTTTTCTAAGCTGCCTCAAATAAGGGCTTTGGCTGCCGTCACCCTGCCCGCAAAGCCCAAACCATTCTTCGTGAAAATATCCGTCAGGAAACGGCCCCTGGGCAACGCCTCTCTCATCATGAGTAAACGGTTCATACTGCTTCCACCATTCATCAAGCCATTCAAAAGCAACGCCGCCGATGGCATTACCTGAACCCTCGCCAAAAGCCATATTATCCTCTATATCTTCCCAAGCTGCTTTATGATACTGCGCCTGGAGTTCTTCAGATTCATCTTTACTTCTGCCTTCAGCAAGAGCAGGGCATCCATATTCGGTTAAAAATGCAGGCCTGTCTGCATTAGCCTTGACCTGCCTCCATAGAAAACCAAACCCATAATCTCCCCTATAAGCATTAGCTCCGAATATATCCACAGAAGGAGCATGCTTGCCGAATATATCCAGGTATAGGACATCGCCGCTGCTTATTGCCACGGGATGCTCAGGATCAATTGATTTAATATGCCTGGCTACCTCATCAACAAACTTAAAGAAGGTTTCAGGGTCTTTATCCGCATTGCAGGCATAGCCGTAGACATTCTCATTGCCTAAGAGCCAGAATAAAATATATGGCTCGTCTTTGTATTCCTCGACCATCTCGGTCACAGAAGCCAGCATGTTTTTTCTATGCTCTTCATTACTATAATCTGTACCGGGATTCCATTTTGCTCCTGAACCTATGGCGTATTTACCGAGGAAATCACCCATTATTACCATTATCCCGTACTTATCATACAACTCTCTTAATAATTCTTTATCTACTTTGGCAGGATGGTGATATAACCTGATCGTATTTACTCCCATATCTTTCATCAGCTGGAAATCGCCCACTGCACGCTCATTTTTATCCTTTTTGTTATTTCCATTTATGTCTGCAAAAGCATCGTATGGGCCATCAGCCCTGCCGTTTCCGTTAAAATCTTCCTCCATCCAGTTGCCAAGCGTGCCGTTATCAGGAGACTGACCTATTTTAGTCGGGGCATAAGTAATACCTTTAATAATGTAAGGCTTGCCATTTACAATTAACTGCCAATCACTGTTTTCGTGCTGTATAAGGTGCACCTTACCTTTACCCCGCCTTTTTTTAATGCTTAACAGCTCTTTATTCGAGGCTAATTTTTTCTTAACACTATTTAAGAATCCGGACTTGACAAATGCGCCCGGGGTCGTTATTACAATATCGTTTGATACATCATTATCAAAACCATTTATTATTTTAATATCGGCTCCCTCAAGCTTATATCCTATTGATGGGTTCTGTTTCAATAAATAATTGATTTTAGCTATCGCGGCCTGGCCTATATACCATGGAGTATGCCAATATGTCCATCCGTAACTTCCCGGGAAATGCACTACGATCGCATAATAACATTTTATTGCCTGTTGGATTAGCCCTGACTTCTCAAGGATAAGGCCAGTATAGAATAGCTTGACGCCCTGCGGTTCAGGTGCTGTAGCCCACTTTAAAAATGCTGCTTCTAAATCCGGAGAATGCACAAAATCCCAGTGGCTGCCTACCAGCCTCTTTTCCTTGATCGCCTTTTTAAATTCCGGGTCCCACCTAACCGAAGTAGTATTAGGATAAACGCCTTCACCTGCTGCCTGCACTAAGGCTTCCTGATCACGGACTACATATTTGTAATCCTTCGTTCCTATATTAGTGAACTCTCCGTATTTATTATAATCTATCAGCGCTTCTTTCCCTGGATCATAAAGACTTACCTTAGTGGGAAGCTGGCTGACCTGCGTCTTTACTTCCGGCTTTTGTACGGGTGTCCTGCCCTCAAGCTTGTCAATGCTTTCCTGGGCTGCCTTGGCGATGCTCCAGAACCAGCCTCTGGGATCCCAGGCCTGGCCGTAAGAATATTTATCCACAACTATCTTAAAAGTCTTAATTGCGTCTTCATTCTTGCCCTGGTCTCTATAGGATTCTGCCTGTATAAAATAACATGTGGCAACGTCATTTAAAGACTGCACTTCTTCAATATATTTTCTGCCCTTAGGCATACTTTTTAAAGAAGCCTGCTCTTTATCTGCCTGTTCTTTGTATAAATCAATGCATTCCTGGGTATATTTAAAAGTTTCCTCGATATCTTTTTTCCCATGAGCCTCCCAGGATTTTACTGTAAGCTCTCCGGAAGACGGCTTTTCTTGAGCATGAGCAGGGGTAAACAAGGACACGAGGACACAAGAACACAGGGACACAAAAAGAATAAAAATATTTACCCTTTGCCTTGTGACTTTGTGACTTTGTGACTTTGTGACTTGACGTGTCATCCTACAAGCGCCCCCTGGGTTACTCCCTTAACAATATATTTCTGCATCAAAAGATAAAGTATAATTATAGGTACAGCGGTAAGTGTTAATCCTGCCATAAGCAACGGATAGCGGGTTATAAATTCTCCCTGAAAAGTCATAAGCGCGACCTGAAGCGGCATGAGAGGCTTGCTATCAAAGATTATCAATGCCAGCACATATTCATTCCATACGTTTAACGCGTTAAACACTACGACAACCGCAAGTACAGGCTTTGATAAAGGCAATGCTACATGCCACCATGTGCCAAGCTTAGAGCATCCGTCTATCCTGGCTGCGTCCTCTAACTCCTTAGGCATCTTATCAAAAAATGTCTTAAGCATAAAAATACTGGTAGACAATCCGACATTTACCATCGCAAGTATATATCCCAGCGGCGTATTCCTGAGATGTAATTTATTAAGTAATACGTAGAGCGCGACAAAACTTCCCTGGATAGGGATCATCATCGCTGCCATAAACATGAAGAAAAGCAGATTTCTGCCCGGGAACCTGAAGCGGGCAAAGGCATATGCTGCCAGCGAAGAAATTATTACTATTCCCAATACGACTGAAGCTGTATAAAAGATGCTGTTTAAGAAATACCTGCCAAAACCGCCTTCCTTCCATGCCAAATAATAGTTCTCAAAATGAAGCTCTTTAGGGAACAGCGACATATCCCTGAATATTGTCTCCTGCGTCTTTAAGCTTGAGGCAATCATCCAAAAAAGAGGGAAAACACAGGTAACCGCAACTGTTATCAGGAATAAATGGATTATAAGGTTTATCGCCGTCTTTTTTGTCTTATAATACCGCTCTGTTTTTATTCTTTTATTTTGCATAATTAAGCGTGTTTGAACTTCTTTGAAAATCTATACTGAATAAATGATATAGCCATAAGGATAAACCCGAAAACTATACCCTGTGCGCAGGCATATCCGAATCTTGAAGAAGCACGCATTGAAGCAAGTATCCTTAAAACCGGTACCTGAGTATGATAAGCCGGACCGCCTCCGGTCATTGCTATAATAAGCACGAATGCCTGCATAGTTCCCAAAATCGTCAATATGCCGACTAATACCGCTACGGGCACCATTAAAGGTAAGGTTACCCTCGTAAAGGACTGCCAGGCATTGGCGCCGTCTACCCTGGCTGCTTCATACAATTCTCTTGGTATTGTCTGCAAACCCGCCAGAAATATAAGGAATCCCCAACCAAACCCTTTCCATGAATGCACTATAGCCACAGTAGTCAGGGCAGTATTTGGGTCAGCCAGCCAGTTCCTGGTAAAATTAGCCAGCCCTAAATGAGTAAGCCAATTATTGAGCAAGCCGTAGTTGCCATCAAGGATCCACTGCCAAACCAAACCGACTACGACCTCCGAAAGAACCGGAGGTATAAAGAATATGACCCGGTAAAAGTTTTTAAGGCGGATCTCCCTGTCGCATGCCCAGGCCAATAAAAACGCCACCGCATTCTGCAACGTAAGTGCAATTAAAGTGATGTAGCCGGCATTTAACATCGAGTCCCACCATATTCTGTCCTGAAGGATTATTTCTTTAAAATTTGACATGCCCACAAAGCTCATGGTAGGCATAATACCATCCCACTCATATAAACCGAGCCTGAAGACCCAGACAAAAGGAATGACATAAAAAATTGAAAAAATTAATACGGCAGGAAGTACAAAGAAGTAATTTTCAAGTGTGGATTTTATTTTCAGGACTTTATCCATCTCGCCTAAAACTCAAACTATTTTTTTCTTTTGGCCATTTCCCGTTCTTTTATTTTCTGGACGTCGGAAGCGGCCTGTTCGGGGGTTTTTTCCCCGATTATTATAGACTGGATACCTTTATCAAAAGCCTCTATTACTGCTGGGAATTCCGATACACCCCAGGTATTAGGATGTGTGGTCGCATCCATGTCATCAGCGAATTGCTTCAAAACTTCGGATATCTTGCTTAAACTGCTCTTATTAGCCGGCAAATTCTTTGTCTCTTCGGCTAGAAAAACCTGTTGTTGGCGCTCCGTAATCCATTTTAAAAATTTAACCGCTTCTTCTTTATTCTTTGAGCGGGCATTGACCATAAAAGAAGAACCGGCGCCTCCCCATATGCTCATAGGGTACTTGTCTGAAGCCTTAGGAGGCAAAAAGACCCCATAGGCTAAATTCGGGTTCATGCTGTTATAAACATTTACACACCATGAACCGTTAAAAGCAAAAACCGCCTTTTCGTTTGCAAATAACTGTTCGGCGGTCTTATTGATCATAGTAACCAACCCGCTTGAAAGGACACCTGAGTCCTGCATCTCTTTAAATAAGGTAAGGACTTTTATCCAATCCGGATCAGTATAAGGCACTTCTCCCTTTATGGTTGCCAGGACTTTATCTTTACCCATAATATTGAAAGCATAATTATTAGCAAGACAATCAATCATCCACACTTCGCCCCATCCGGAAACTAACCCCTGCATATTGTTAGCTTTAATTTTATTGCCTATATCAAGTAGTTCCTGAAAAGTCTGAGGTGGGCGATTAGGATTTAAGCCGAGTTTTTTAAACAGCTCTTTATTATAGACCATCTGTATGGTCATTATATCGATTGGAACAGCATAAATTCCCGGGGGGACTGAATAACTGTTGCCTTCGGTAAATTCGTTTACTTCAAGCGCCTTCGTGAAGAAAACATTTTTCCATTCATTCTGGTTTTCCTGCATGTATGGGGTAAGGTCAAGTATGTGGCCTGCTTTTATAAAAGAACCAAAATCCCTTTTCTCACCCAGTATGCCAAATACGTCAGGAAGCGTTCCGCCCTGGGCAGCTGCCCGCACCTTCTGTGAGTATGCGTCGGAAGGGGCATATAGTTCAAAATTTATTTTTATACCGCTGGCAACTTCATACCTTTTTGCAAGTTCGGCAAAAGCAGCTTCTCTATCCGTCATCCAATGCCAGACAGTGATCACCTTGCCGCTATCTTTGCTTAGGGGTTGACTGCAGCCTATAAATTGAAACAAGAAAACCGCTGTAACAGCGAAATACAATATACGCTTCATTTATCCTCCGCCTCCTAAAAAATTTTTTTGGAAATTATTATGTCGGGAAGAAATACTGACCCTGAATTTAAAGAACAACGGTAATAAAATTTAACATATAATTAAAGCTGGGTCAAGGTTTTTTATGCTGCTTTTTTATCAGGATATCCTGTTTAATCAAGCCTTAATACACGGGATAAACCCATCAAATCTGCTTTTTCCAGCTCAATACCTATTCTATTCTGCGCTGGGCTTAACCTTTTGGACCAGGCAACCTGGCCCCGAGTATAAAAAGACTCACCCTGGTCAGGAATATCAAGCCACATTTCTAAAGAACTGGGACGCGGGACCTCCTCTTTCGTAATAAAACCTATCCCCTTTGCGCTGATATCCAAAGTTTGCGCCGAACCTTCTTTGCCTGTGTCAGAATCAATGAAACGCAAGGCAAATTTAGCATTTATGCGCGCAAAAATCCTCTTATCCTCCATTACCTCACCCCTTTCTTCCTCTTGGTCACCCCAAATATTTTTGGATATTTCCTGGGGAAAATTCTTTTGAATATACCTATATATAATTGCTTTGTCGCTGTCTTTTATTTTGGTGAAATATAACCCGTAGACGTTTAAGTCAGAAAATTTACTATGCCAGGCTACCCAGGCTTCTATTTCTATGTGGCATTCTTCGCAGATAAAAAGCTTAAACTTAATGAAACTATCTGAACTAAGCTTTTGGCCTAAAATTATCCTAAGTCCTTTAAAGCTAATATCTTTTATGCGACATCCAGAATAAGCACAGGCGCCATCAAGCATCAACCCTGCTGGCCTATTAATACCCCATCTTACAACAGTTCTATGTTCTTGTCTATCTCTTTGTTCCATATCCTATGACCATTTCTCCTGCCCCTCAAAGATTGCTTCCGTCATCCAAATATCTTCTAGGACCGTTTCCCTCTAAGCCCTTACCATCAAAAGAGCTATGAAGGAAGTGTCCCCCTCTTATCTAAGGGACAGTCCTGCTTTGTTTTTAG